>JAGXAW010000007.1 GCA_018971415.1 Betaproteobacteria bacterium | reverse complement strand
AAACCAGCAGCTAAAAAAGTAGCCGCCAAAAAGCCAGTAGCCGCCAAAAAACCCGCAGCTGCTAAAAAACCTGCTGCTAAAAAAGCCGCTCCTGTTAAGCCCGTGGCTGCACCAGCACCAGCACCAATTATCACTGCACCTTTGATTAAACCAATGTTCTAATTGGTGCAACCGATCCTTCTAGGTATCGATTTGATACCTAGAAGTTTTTTATTTTGGTATCTCAACCTGTTCCATTCTTAATTGAATAGTGTCAGTTTTTTCAATTAATTTCTCCGTGTTACCGTTTTTATCGTAAAAACGAGGTCTTGGTATCATGGATGCCAGTTTAGCTGCCTGATAGACATTAATAGACTGAACAGGTACATCAAAATAATGTTGCGCTGCAAAAGCACAACCGAATATCCCATCACCCCATTCAATCACATTCAGATATACCTCTAAAATTCTTTTTTTACTCCACAGGTTCTCCAGCATTATCGTAATAATGACTTCCTCTGCCTTTCTAAATACATTTCGTTTGGTTGATAAAAATAGATTCTTTGCTAATTGTTGGGTAATCGTTGAACCACCTGCGATCCATGTTTTTCTCTTTAAATCCTTCTTAAAAGCGACTTCTATGCCCAGCCAGTCAAAGCCATGATGATTAACAAAGTTTGCGTCTTCCTCCGCAATGACGGCTCTTTTAAGCGAATTAGGAATGGATGTATAGCTCACCCAAGAAGGCTTTATCAGAGGTCCTTTATGGTGTTTTATTCTCTCAGATTGCCTCTGAGTCATGACGGCAGTGAGGTCCGTAGGATTATGGTTTTTCCACCACAAAATTTCTGTGAATATCCAGCAGTTCCATAGAAACCAAACCAACACCGACAATAGAACGGCTTTTTTAATTAACCTGAATAATGTTTTTATTAAATTAGGAGTTCTCACCAATTTCCCGTCTCAAGGCTTCCCTAAGGGCTTTGGTGGTTGGGCGGCAATGGCGCCAAATCCTAAAAGATTCAGCTGCCTGCTCAATGAGCATACCAAGACCATCATAGTAGTTTGTCACCTGAAGTTGTCTTGCTTGCTCCAGAAAAGGAGTTAACTCTCTGCCATAGCTCATGTCGTAAACATAGCTCTCTTTGGCAAATACAGTATTTGGAAAAGATAAAGTCTCACCTTTTATTGATGCTGAGGTGGCATTGATAACAATATCAAATGGTTTCAGTAGTCTATGATGATTGACTGATCCCGCATTCATTTCAACCTGGTTAATCTGGGCAATTTGTTTAAAACTATCAATTAACTCACGGGCTCTTGATTCCGTTCTATTAGCAATAAAAAGCTCCCTTGGTTTTTTTTCTAATAAAGGAGCAAGTACTCCTTTAACCGCTCCACCAGCCCCAAAAACCAACACAGATTGTCCTGTGATGGGGATATTAAGGTACTGATAGTCTGCCAAAAGTCCTAATCCATCTGTATTGTCTGCATGGATAAGGCCATCCTCTAGCCACAGTGTATTAGCAGCTTGAGCTAACCTGACACGCTCTGTAATATGTTGCGCCATACGGTATGCTCTTTCTTTAAAGGGTAGCGTTACATTAAGTCCTTTACCCCCAGTATAAAAAAAGTCATTTACAGTACTTTCAAACTGATCAGGCTCACAAGCAATACGCTCATACTCAAGTGATTGATGGGTTTGACTTGCGAAGTATCGATGTATAAAAGGCGAGCGGCTGTGCGTAATTGGCCATCCTATTACCGCATAGTGATCCATGGTTAATTAGCCTTGTTTCCAAGGAAGACCTGCATGACGCCAACCGCCAAGCGTATTACGGTGGCCATGTTCATCTTTATCACCTTCAAAACCCTGCAGTACATTATATGAGTTTACAAAACCCGACTCAATGGCGAGTTTCGCTGCCGCGTGAGACCTTGCACCCGAACGACACATAAAAAATAACAGTGTTTCCTGCGTTGCCTCTGATTGAATTTGTTTAATGAAGTCAGGATTATGTAAACCGTTTGGATAAGTGCTCCATTCTATGTGTAAAGAATCAGGAACAAAGCCCACCCAATCTAATTCAGCTTGCGTACGCACATCTATCAGTCTTGAACCATGCACCAAATGAAGCAAATCATGGGCTTCCTGTGGTAACAAGGCTCCCGCGTAAGGTAAATTGGCTTCCCTTGCGCGCTCTTGGGCTCTTAATAGAATATCTGAAGATTTGGTCATCACATTCCTCAACAAAATTATAAAAAAGTAATAACAATTCTACGCGTCAACTGTCCCGTACTACAAACAAAACACATTACACTTGGTTGCTTTGCACTATAATGGTGCAATATTACGTTTTATGTTCTTTTGTGGTGCAAAAACAGGTCGTAATAGATTTTAAATCCCTGTAAAACTGAAAGAATGCTAATATTATTCTTTGGCATACAAAGTGCTTTACTTATAGCTAGAATTCCGAGTCGTTAAGTATCAATGCTACAAAATACGTTGATTAATGGCTCCTTAGATTAACCAACTAGGAGATGAAAATGGCAGTTGAAAAAATCATGCAAATGATTAAAGAAAACGAAGTCAGATTTGTTGATTTTCGTTTTACCGATACTCGCGGAAAAGAACAGCACGTTACTGTTCCAGTAAGCGCTTTTGATGAAAGCAAATTTACTGAAGGTCATGCCTTCGATGGTTCTTCCATTGCTGGCTGGAAAGGTATTCAGGCTTCAGATATGTTGCTAATGCCCGATGCCAGTACCGCTAACATTGACCCCTTTATGGATGAGGCAACCCTCATTTTAACCTGTGATGTGATCGAGCCATCTGATGGAAAAGGTTATGATCGTGATCCACGATCCATTGCCAAACGCGCTGAAGCTTACTTAAAGTCTAGTGGTATCGGTGATGTGGCTTACTTTGGTCCAGAACCCGAATTCTTTGTTTTTGACTCAGTTAACTGGCACGTTGATATGTCTGGTTGCAGCGTTAAAATTCAAACGGAAGAGGCCCCATGGTCATCTGGTAAAGAATATGATGGCGGCAACATGGGCCATCGTCCTGCCGTTAAAGGCGGTTATTTCCCCGTGCCTCCAGTGGATTCACTACAAGACATCCGTTCTGCCATGTGCCTAGCACTTGAGGATATGGGCGTACCCGTTGAAGTGCATCACCACGAAGTGGCCGCTCCAGGGCAATGTGAAATTGGAACCCGCTTTGCACCACTCGTGCAACGCGCTGATTGGACTCAAATTTTAAAATATGTGGTTCATAACGTTGCTCATTCCTACGGTAAAACAGCTACCTTCATGCCAAAACCTATTGTTGGCGATAATGGCTCTGGTATGCATGTACACCAATCTGTCTGGAAAGACGGTAAAAACTTGTTTGCGGGTAACGGCTATGCAGGATTGTCTGAGTTTGCCTTGTATTACATTGGCGGTATTATCAAACACGCCAAAGCACTCAACGCACTAACCAATCCTAGCACAAACTCATACAAGCGCTTGGTACCTGGTTTTGAAGCCCCAGTTAAGTTAGCTTATTCAGCCCGTAACCGCTCTGCAGCTATCCGCGTGCCTTTCGTACAAAGCGATAAGGCTCGCCGCGTAGAAGTTCGTTTCCCTGATCCTACAGCTAACCCATACTTGGCTTTCGCTGCCATGTTAATGGCCGGCTTAGACGGTGTGCAAAATAAAATTCATCCTGGTGAAGCTTCAGACAAAGATCTTTATCATCTCTCACCTGAGGAAGATGCAAAGATTCCAGCGCCTGCAGCATCATTAGATGAAGCTTTAGCAGCTTTAGATAAAGACCGTGAATTCTTAACACGTGGTGGAGTGTTCTCTAACGAAATGATTGATGCTTATATTGCATTGAAAATGGAAGAAGTCACACTATTCCGTATGACCACCCATCCATTAGAATTCCAAATGTATTACAGTCTGTAATGGAACTTGTCCCTCAGTTTCTTGAGGGACGAATGTGATGTTCACTAACCCGCAATTAAGATTAATCCTGATTGCGGGTTTTTTTACCCTTATCAATCATGAAAAACGACGACTATAACGGACTTGATTTAATCACTACAGCAGTTATCGTACTGAATACGGAACTCAGCATTGTTTTTATTAATACCGCCGCTGAGGACCTATTTGCTGTTAGTCGCAAAAACCTGGTGAACCAACCTTTAAGTTTGGTTCTCACCAATATCGACCGTTTACTTGAAGACTGCCGCCAATCACTGGATAAGAAAATGGGCTTTATTGAGCATGAATGGTCCTTTAATTCCACCTCTCATGTAAAACTTATACTAAGCTGTACCGGCACACCACTGGATGATCGACCCTCTGGTATTCTCTTAGAATTTAGGCCAATCAACCAGCGAGTAAAAATAGAAAAAGAAGAAAAAATCATTCAAGACCAAGAAGTTAACAGACAGTTGGTGCGTAACCTTGCCCATGAAATTAGAAATCCGTTAGGTGGTATAAAGGGAGCCGCTCAATTACTTGAAAAAGAACTGACGCAAATAGAGCTCAAAGAATACACCCAAGTTATAAAAAACGAAGCAGATCGTCTGCAACTGTTACTTGATCGAATGCTCAGTCCAAACAGTCGGTTGCACCAAACTGCACCACTTAACATTCATGAAGTACTTGAGAGAGTGCGCAGCGTCACCTTGGCTGAGTTCCCGGAAAGAATCACCATCCAACGTGACTACGACACGAGCATTCCAGAGTTTCTGGCTGATCGCGAACAGCTCATTCAAGCGATTCTTAATATTGTGCGTAACGCCGCACAAGCGATTCAAGAGCAAGGTGTTATTCGCTTACAAACCCGCATACTGCGCCAGATCACCTTAGCTAAAAGACGCTTTAAATTGGGCATTGTCGTTAGAATTATTGATAACGGGCCCGGTATTCCAACACAGCTGCAACCGCGAATTTTTCAGCCGCTAGTGTCAGGCCGTGAGGGAGGAACAGGGTTGGGGTTAATGTTGGCACAGAATTTGATTAGTCAACACTATGGGATGGTTGAGTTTGAAAGTCGACCAGGATATACCTGTTTTGATTTAGTCCTCCCCATAACCGAAACAGAATATAACTAAATTAAATTTGGCACAGCAAGGACCCTTATGAAACCTGTTTGGATAGTAGATGATGATCGTTCAATTAGATGGGTATTTGAAAAAGCATTAACGCGAGAAAATATTGCTTATAAGACCTTTTCATCTGCTCCAGAAGCCTTGGAAGCCTTGGAAGACGAACAGCCGCAAATTGTGGTGAGTGATATTCGTATGCCTGGTCACTCGGGTCTTGTTTTACTGGAAAAACTCAAAGAGCACAACCCAAACTTACCCGTCATTATCATGACGGCTTACTCTGACCTGGAGAGTGCAGTGAGCGCCTTTCAGGGCGGAGCTTATGAATATTTACCTAAACCCTTTGATGTGGATCATGCCATCGAACTCATCAGACGAGCAATTAATGAAAGTGCAAATTTTGAGAACACCACCGTTGATGACAGCCTGACCCCTGAAATTTTAGGGCAAGCGCCTGCCATGCAAGAGGTCTTTCGGGCTATTGGTCGCTTGTCGCAATCCACAGCAACCGTCCTCATCACCGGCGAGTCTGGAACAGGGAAGGAGCTTGTGGCGCGTGCCCTCCATCGACACAGTCAAAGAGCCAATAAACCTTTTATTGCCATTAACACTGCCGCTATCCCAAAAGAATTATTAGAATCAGAACTCTTTGGTCACGAGAGAGGGGCCTTCACTGGGGCGAACACATTACGTAAAGGCCGCTTTGAACAAGCTGAGGGAGGTACTCTTTTCTTAGATGAGATCGGTGATATGCCAGCAGATTTACAGACTCGTCTTCTTCGCGTCTTGTCAGATGGCCACTATTATCGCGTGGGAGGGCATTCTCCGATAGCAAGCCAAGTCAGAATTATTGCTGCTACCCACCAAAATCTTGAGCAACGAGTCAATGAAGGACTTTTCCGTGAGGACCTTTATCATCGACTCAATGTGATACGTATACGAATTCCCTCCTTACATGACAGACGAGATGATATCCCTTTACTGGCTCGTTATTTTTTACAAAAAAGCGCTCGCGAGCTTCAGGTTGAAACCAAACGCTTTACCGACAATGCCATGGCCTTCTTAAAAACCCTACCTTGGCGAGGTAACGTTAGGCAATTAGAAAATCTCTGTCACTGGGTAAGCGTCATGGCGCCTGGTGTGTCGGTGGATACTGCAGATTTACCTGAAGATATTAGAACTCCTTCAACCCAAGAGAGCATAGACAAATCTACTCATTCCTCACTCACTTGGCAAAATGCCCTAAAAATGGAAGTAGCCTCATCCCTCACTCAAGGAGAGCAGGGCATTTTAAATCGTTTAATTATCGAATTTGAACGTATTTTGATTGAGCAGGCCCTAGCTCATACGGCGGGGAAGAAAATCGAAGCGGCTCATTTATTGGGTTGGGGGAGGAATACACTGACCCGTAAAATTCAAGAATTGGGATTGGAAGAGGACAAATCGACAAACAACGGAGCATGATCAGAGGGGCGTTCGTTGGCTCTTGGTAACGCATCTACCTGGCAGTCAGATAACTCAGGTAAGAGAGAGTGACTCACCAAAGCGTGATCGATTCTCAAACCCATCTTACGCTTAAACGCATTCATTCTATAATGCCACCAAGTAAAGCCAGGTAAATCGTTGTGGCAGTGGCGATAAGCATCGATAAACCCTAAGGAGAGCAAATCTTGAAAAGCTTGTCGCTCTAAATCTGTGCAGAGTACGTCGTTTTCATAAGCTTTCGGATCGTACACATCAAGGTCTGCAGGAGCGATATTAAAGTCTCCTAATACAATGACTTTCTGATGGGAGGCTATTTGATTTTTAAGGTATCCGTTAAAGGCATTAAACCAATTCAGTTTATAGTGATACTTATCAGAGGTCACCGATTCACCATTGGGACAATAGGCGCTGATTACACGAACATGGTTAACGGTGGCAGCCACCACGCGCTGTTGATGATCGTCAAACTCGGGCATGCCAATGAGGCTGTCTACTAAATGATGACGGCTTAAAATAGCAACGCCATTATAGGTTTTTTGACCTGCAATGGTTGCATCGTAGCCTAAAGCGCTAAAGTAATCCTTGGGGAATTGATCGGTTTCACACTTTAACTCTTGTAAACACAGTACATCGGGCTTAACTTGAGTGAGCCAATCACCAACTTGCTCCATGCGGACTTTTATTGAATTAACGTTCCATGTGGCAATACGCATTCAAACCATTCCGTTATGTCTAAGTAGGGCATCGATGCTAGGCTCTCGTCCGCGAAAGGCAATAAAAGAATCCAAGGCAGGTCTTGATCCACCTCTTGCCAGTATTTCTTCACGGAAACGATGGCCAATGGTGGCATTGAGTACCCCATTTTCTTCAAACAACGAATAAGCATCAGCAGATAACACTTCAGCCCACTTATAGCTGTAATAACCGGCCGCGTAGCCGCCCGCAAAAATATGACTAAATCCATGAGGGAAACGATGCCAATGGGGCGGTTGAATAACGGCGACTTCCTCACGAATGGTCTTTAATACATCCAAAGGAGACTGGTTATCCAATAAGCCACAGTGGATTTGCATATCAAAGAGTGCAAACTCTATCTGACGCACCGTTTGCATACCACTTTGAAAATTCTTAGCTTGGAGCATGCGCTCAAAGAGTACTTTAGGGAGATGTTGACCCGTATCAACGTGTCTTGTCATGGCTTTTAACACGTCCCATTCCCAGCAAAAATTCTCCATAAATTGGCTAGGTAACTCTACCGCATCCCATTCCACCCCATGAATACCTGAAACAGACAAATCATCAATCTCAGTCAAAAGATGATGTAATCCATGTCCGAATTCATGAAATAAGGTAATCACTTCATCATGGGTAAAGGTGGCAGGTTTATTGCCTACCGGAGAAGAAAAATTACAGGTTAGATAGGCCACAGGAATAGTGCTGTCAGCTCCGCGGCGACGTCGGGTAATCACCTCATCCATCCATGCGCCACCCCGTTTTCCGTTACGGGCATAAAGATCAAGATAAAATTGTCCGACTTTTTGCTGTTGCTGATTGATTAAAGAATAGAATCTAGCGTCATTATGCCAAACTGGCACATCCTCTGGAACGACAGATAAACCATATAAAGTATGGATTACCCGAAATAAACCCTCAAGGACTTTATCCTCTGGAAAATAATTTTTGACCTCAAGATCAGAAAAATCATAACGCGCTACTCTAAGCTTTTCTGAGACATAAGCCACATCCCAGGGCATCAGTGTATCAATAGCACAGTACACTTTCGCAAAATCAATCAGATCTTGCCAATCTTGCAATGCATAGGGCTTGGCTTTACCGGCTAAATCTCTTAAAAAGCCCATCACCTCTTCGGCAGACTTGGCCATCTTACTCGCTAAGGACAACTCTGCGTAATGCTTAAAGCCTAATAAGGCTGCTTGCTGTGCACGCCAATTTAAAATGTTTGTAATTAACTGTGTATTGTCCCACTCAGCTTTACCCAATTCTGATGCACGGGTGGCATAGGCATAATACAAGGTTTCGCGCAGTGCTCTTGAATCGGCATACTGCATGACTGGAAGATAACAAGGCGCATGTAGAGTAAAAACATAACCCGTTTGGTTTTTTTCGGTGGACAAGGCTTTAGCGGTACTCAACACATCTTCAGGTAACCCAGAGAGCTGCTGCTCATCAGTAACAAGATACGTGTAGTCGTTCATGGTATCGAGAAGATTTTGCTCAAACTTTGCGGCAGCCTCGGCAAGGTCATTTTCTAATTTCAAGAAGAGCGGTTTTTCAGCCTCAGAGAGTTCGGCGCCCCCTAAACGAAAATCCCTTAACTCGTTTTCAACAATTTTTTGTCTCACTTGAGAGAGACGGTGAAAATCTTCACTGGAACGTAAGCGTTTAAATCCCTCATAGAGTATCTGGTTTTGTGCCAGTTTTGCCCAATACTCCGTCACAATAGGAAGGTTACGGTTATAAGCATCACGTAATTCCGCTGTGTTCACCACTGAATTTAAGTGCGCCACTTGTCCCCAAGCACGAGAAAGCTCTTCATTGGCTGTCTCTAAGGGCCAAACAAAACTCTCCCAGGTGGGATCTTGTGCGTAATTTGCGACCTTATCGAGTGCACGGTAACAACGCTCAATTAAAGTGCTAACGGCCTCATCAATATGCGTGGGTTGAATCAGGTCAAATCGGGGTAATCCAGAAAAATCTAATAAGGGGTTCATGGACAATTAAGCTCTTGCATCTTCATAAATTAAAAAACCGCCAATAATGGTATGGGATACTTTACCCAGTAATGGGCGATTCACAAATGGGGTATTTTTTCCCTGACTTTTTAACATGTTAGGGGTTACCCACCACTCTCTCTCAGGGTCAAAAATACAGATATCTGCCTGCTCACCCACAGCAATTTTACCTGCATGAATACCCAAAATATCTGCCGGGCGAGAGGTCACTCGACTCAAAGCCTGAGCGAGCGGAATATTGTCTTCCTGACTCCATTTGAGGGTTAAGGGGAGCAAGAGTTCCAGGCCTGTTGCGCCCACTTCAGAGGCCTGAAAGGGTAACTGTTTTACATCCTCATCAACAGGAGAGTGGTCTGACACCAATACATCAATGACCCCTTCCTTTAAACCTTTACGTAAGGCTTCTTTGTCTTCTATGCTCCTTAAAGGAGGGATTAGGTGACAATTAGAGTCAAAGTAACTGATATCGTGTTCGGTTAAGTGAAGGCTGTTTATTGAAATATCGGCAGTTATCGGCAACCCCTCTTCTTTAGCCCGTTGAATGAGTTCTACAGCTTTAGCCGTTGAAATGCGGCATAGATGAACGCGCGCACCTGTCTCTCTCATTAACTCTATGATGGTATGAACGGCAATACTCTCAGCACAGGATGGAATAACAGGCAAACCCAAACGATTTGCTACTTCTCCATCGTGAGCCACTCCCCCCTTTGACAAATACGGATCCTGCGGTTGTAACCAGACAGAAAAGCCAAAGGTTGCGGCGTAATCCATGGCCCTTAAAAGCACTTGTTTATCTGCAATGAGTTGATTCGCCTGAGAAAAACCAATACATCCTGCTTCTTTTAATTCACCCATTTCAGTTAGACGCTCACCCTTAAGCTGCATAGTGAGGGCACCCAAAGGATAGACATTGGTTTGATTTTTACCCTTTGCTCGGTGCTTTAACATCTCTACCAAACCAGGTTCATCTAAAGGAGGATCTGTGTCTGGAGGACAAACCAAGGACGTCACACCACCAGCACTCGCTGCTAACATTTCGCTTTCAAGCGTAGCAAGATACTCAAACCCCGGCTCCCTTAGGCGAGCCGATAAATCCACCAAACCCGGAATAATAAACTTTTCATGGGCATCAATAATACGGTTGGGAACAAAGCCTTGTGGGGCCTTATCGATGGAGACAATTTTCCCTGCTGCAATATACACATCTGCCGCCACAACTGTTTGCGCTTGAGGATCGACGATTTTTCCTCTGGTTATTTGAATTTTCATGCGCCGCCTCCACCATGGTTACCCACTAAAATAGACATTACCGCCATACGAACCGCGATACCAAAAGTGACTTGCGATAAAATGACTGATTGCGCCCCATCAGCCACCTCTGAATCAATTTCAACACCACGGTTCATGGGGCCTGGATGCATCACTATGGCATCTGGTTTGGCATGCATCAATTTGTCTTTCGTTAAACCGTAAAATTTAAAGTATTCATCGCGACTGGGTAATAGCGCCCCATTCATACGCTCATTTTGTAGGCGCAGCATAATCACCACATCAACGCCCTTTAAACCTTGAACCATGTCATGAAACACATGTACGCCCATTCTTTCCACATTTCTTGGAATTAAGGTTTTAGGACCAATAATACGAACCTCTGAGACACCAAGGGTAGTCAGTGCATGAATTTGCGAACGCGCCACACGAGAATGAAGCACATCACCCACAATGGCCACCTTCAAGTGATTAAACTTTCCCTTAAAGTGGCGAATGGTATACATATCAAGTAATGCTTGTGTTGGGTGAGCGTGACGACCGTCACCTGCATTAATGACATGAATATTAGGCGCTACATGATTGGCAATTAAGTGAGCCGCCCCACTGTCGGCATGGCGTACCACAAACATGTCAGCCTGCATGGCGGACAAATTATCAACGGTATCAAGGAGTGTCTCCCCTTTACTCTGACTGGAAGAACTGACATTCAGATTAATCACGTCAGCTGATAAGCGTTTGGCGGCAATTTCAAAGGTAGTCCTCGTTCTTGTGGAGGGTTCAAAAAACAAATTAAAAACAGATTTTCCTTGTAAAACAGGGACTTTCTTAATTTCTTGATGGGCAACATGTTCATAGGATTTGGCTGTATCTAAGATTTGATACAATATGCTTGGCGGTAAACCCTCAATCGTCAGTAGATGTTGCAGCTGACCTGCTTGATTTAGCTGAATATTTTTATTCATTGTCTAGAGACTCCATATAGCTCTGTAGAATAATGGCCGCAGCCTCTGCGTGTTGCGATAGCATTCTGTCCTTTACGTTTAAGCCTCTTTCTTTCATTCTCAAATCGGCCTCCAAAGAAGTGTAGCGCTCATCGGTAAACGATGTTTTAACTCCCGTTAATTTTTCTAAATCGTGCGCAAATAGGCGGCATTGCTCGGTTATCGACTGATCCTTTCCTTCTTTATCTAAGGGTAGGCCAACTATAAGTCTTACAGGGTCCCACTCCTTCACCACAGCCATTGCTTGATTCAGTCTATCCTTATCATTCGTGGTTTCAATGGTGTGTAACGGCCTTGAGACCCCCAAACTGGCTTCACCGATTGCAACTCCCGTGTAACGTAATCCGAAGTCAAAGGCGAGCAAGGTGCCCTTAGGCATGCCCAGCCTCATCACTTAACATGGATAAATCAAATCCCAATAGTCGAACCGCTGCATTAAAACGCTGCTCTGAGGGGGTATTAAAAATAATCTCTGCGTCCGCTTCAACGGTTAACCAACTGTTTAGCTTAATCTCCTCTTCCAGCTGACCTGCCTCCCATCCGGCATAACCTAAGCTCACAAAAAGTTGGTTGGTGGCCGAGCCCTTAGCGATCTCCTCTAATATGTCTTTAGATGTGGTTAATGCCAATTGATCATTGATTTTTAAAGACGAGCGCCATTGTCCAACGGGAGAATGCAATACAAAACCCCTGTCAGTTTGAACGGGGCCCCCAAGATAGACTATATTGTCATTAAAAATGTCGTTTTCGACGTTCACTTCAATTTGATTAAATAACTGAACCAAGGTAATGTCTGTTGGTCTGTTAACGATAAGTCCAAGGGCTCCTTGGTCGTTATGGCGACAAATGTAGGTCAGTGTTCCGGAAAAATTAAGGTCCTGCATAGCAGGCATTGCAATAAGGAAATGATTGGTTAAATTTACCGTTGTCATGCCGCATATTATCTCATAAGTTGTAAAAATTCGATGACGTTTTACAGGTAAAAAATGCAAAGTATTCAAGTTAATACCACTCAAAAAGCGCTTTTTTGGTTTCGCCGTGATCTTCGTTTATATGACAATCACGGCCTGTCTTATGCACTTGATCACTTTGATAATGTGTATTGTGTGTTTGTATTTGATCGAGCCATCTTAGATCAACTAAATAATAAACAGGACAGACGTGTCGAATTTATTTGGCACTCCTTGAATGAGCTTAAGGTTAACTTAAAGAAGCTTGGCGGAGATTTGATTGTAATGGACGGTTTACCAACTAACATCATTACTGATTTAGCTAAAAAACTCTCTGTTAATGCTGTGGTAACAAATCATGATTATGAGCCTTACGCACGTGAAAGGGACAGCTTGGTTGAAGAGCAACTCAAACAAAGCAGCATTAACTTCTTAACTTTTAAAGATCATGCAATCTTTGAAAAAGATGAAGTGCTCACTGCACAACATAAACCCTATACCGTTTTTACTCCCTATAAAAATAACTGGCTCAAACAGTTATCGAGTGAACACTATATTGACTATAAAGCCAATTTTACTCATTTGGCGCAACCCGAATCGATTAACTGCCGACTGCCCACCCTGGCTGAGCTAGGTTTTGTTAAAACCAATCTTACGGATTTACCTATTGAGGCTGGTGAAACTGGGGCTCAAGCACTACTGGATGCCTTTTTACCGAGAATGTCCTATTACCATGAACGACGAGATTTTCCGAGTGTACGAGGCGTTTCTTATCTGTCGGTACACTCACGTTTTGGCACAATTTCAGTTAGGGCGTTAGTGAGGCAAGCACTACAGTTAAACAACAAGGGAGCATCGAGCTGGCTAAATGAACTCATTTGGCGTGATTTTTATTTCTCTGTTCTGTGGCACTTTCCCTATGTGACACAGGGGTCCTTTAAAAAAGAGTGGGATAAACTTGAGTTTGAAAATGATCCTCAGTTATTTAATGCTTGGTGTACTGGAAATACTGGGTATCCCATTGTTGATGCCGCTATGAGGCAACTGTTACAAACAGGATTTATGCATAATCGATTACGCATGATCAGCGCCTCCTTTTTGGTTAAGGACTTACAAATAGACTGGCGCTGGGGAGAAGCTTTTTTTGCTGAACATTTAAATGACTTTGATTTATCTGCCAATAACGGTGGATGGCAGTGGTCTGCCTCTACGGGTTGTGATGCACAACCTTGGTTTAGAATCTTTAACCCAATAACACAATCAGAAAAATTTGATAGTGAGGGGAGTTTTATTAAGCGTTACTGTCCAGAGCTGAGCGAGGTTCCCGCCGCTAAAGTCCATAGTCCTTGGTTATTGTCTGCCATTGAGCAGCAACAGTACCACTGTATTATTGGCAGTGATTATCCAGCGCCAGTGGTGGATCACAAAATCGCACGCGAAAAAACACTCGCTCGTTACAAACTGGTTTAACGACTTAATACCGATTCATCCGACTGTCTAAAGACAAAGGTTCTGGTAATGCGAACCGCATCGGTCACGGCTTTCATTGACTTAGAAAAGGGCGGAAAAGGATCACACAGTCTAATTATTTTTAGCGCCGCCTGATCAAGCTCACTCACACCAGAGCTCCTAATAATCAGTAACTCTTGAATATGTCCATCGCTATTAATCACGACACTGACTCTGACGTTACCTGATAAGGGACGGCCATTCACGGGGGCAGGATAATTGACCGAGCCTATTCTCTCAACCTTATCCCTAAAGTTACTCTCATAATCTATCACTAACGCGTTACGACTGTTTAACGTATTTAAAATTTTACTGTTATCACTCGCAGAACTGATATCTAGCTGTTTGGCTAACTTTAAGCTCTCTGTGATGATGTCAGTGTTTTTATTAATATCGCGACTGGTTTCTTTAGCTTGAACAGACTTTGTGGGGACAGAAGGGTTTTTCTTTAAAGACTTTTTTGCCACTGAAGATAACTCTGTAGGTTGAGGTGGGATTGGACTACCTTGTTGAGGAGGAGTCTCTAACGACCACGATAATTCAATGGGTTTTTCAAAGGTTGTCATAGGTCCTGGATTAATCCGTGGCAACGTATGACGATGTAACAAAAGCCAGATAAAGCTTATATGTAAAGTAATTGATATGAGAAGTATCCATAAAAATGGGCTTTTCTTCATCATAAGCTAGGACACCAACTCACACTCACAGGTTAACTCCCATAAATCAATGTGACTGATTTTAACGAGATAAACTTCTCCGGAAACGAGCTTTTCTACACCTTTAACAGGAAGCACCAAAGGTAAATCTTTCAGTCTCACATTTGTATCACGTAAAGCGGTCCCTTGACAGTTTGTAATACCCTCTTGAATTAGCCACCTAAAGGACCAGTATTTTTCCATCATGCGCTGAAAATCCAAATAAATACCATAGGTGATATCAAAAGAGCGAGCTATCTCTTCAAACTCACTGGCAAGCGGAAAACAGTTTCCCTCTTGCTGACGAATAAGCCTTAACAGTTGCCACTGATTAACAAGATCCACATAACGGCGCAGAGGTGAACTGGTCCATGCATACATTTTTAGACCAAGTCCTTGATGCGCCTTAGCGTCAATACTCATATAGGTTTTACCATTTTCTTGAACTCGATATAACCCTGTCAACTGACTCTGAGCAAGCTCACTTGCCCAATAACTGTTAACTTCAATCATTAGTTCTGCCACCAAGGTATCCAATGACGAGCCTCTGGGTCTTTGACTTATGGTGACTTGATCCTCTATGACAACAAAATCAAAATCCACATAATGGGTTTGGGGTCTGTCATTCACGCCCCGTCGGTCTGCTATGGCTCTTACTAAATACAGTAAAATTTGTAACTGCTGTTGATAGGGGTGCTCCGTTACAATGTCGTTGTCGCTAAAACAGGGCTGCAATTCGTGTAATCTTAAGTTATCTGCTACCCAAATTTTTTCAACTTGAGTGGTTCTCTCTTTAATCTCATAGCTCTCCTTATCGACCTTAAGATAACAGGACAAACAAGGATTCCAATGTTGTTGTTTTAGACTAAACCCATCTATCACTTCCTGAGGCAACATAGGGATTTTATTACCTGGCATGTAGACGGTAGACATCCGCTGGCGGGCATAATGAGCCAAATCAGAATGCACATCTATACCAAGTGCAGGAATGGCAATATGAATACCCACTCGCCAGTGTAAAGCATCAAATTCCTCTAAGGAGAAGGCATCATCAATCTCAGTGGTAAAGGCATCATCAATACTGAAGGCTGCGGCAGACGCGGCGGGTAAATCCTTTAAAATCTCATCTCTGTTAAAAGAGGGAACACTGATTTCAGGCACAATATAGTCATGAATAAATTTTTGTGTAAAAAAATCATGGCTACTGCTAACGAGGCCACATAAAGTCATTAACTGAGGCAATGTTAGGTTAAGATGATTAGCTATGAATTCTGCGGTTTTATATTCCCATGTATTTTTATCGGGTTTATACAAAATAGATTGATAATGTGATTTTAACCAATCAGGCGTTTGTCCTTGTTGAATCGCAATTAGTGCCTGTTGTTTTTGCTCTTCTTGAAGCTTTTTCTTTTCCATTCCTAACAAGGCGGCTTTGACGTTCTCCTCGGGTGCCCGTCTAAATACTCCTTTACCACGCTTATAAAAATAAATTGGGGCATGAAACAAAGCCAAATAAAAGGAGGCGAGCTCTAAAGAGACGGGTGGATGGCCAAGATACTCTGAGGCCAATAGCTTGACGTCCAAGGTGTCTGTGGTAGGACATACTTCCCACAACAAGTTCACATCAATACTTTTACATAAGGCTTTAGCATCAATTAAAAATTGCTCTAGAGATGAGCTATCAAATTCAAAGATGACTGACTGACGTTTTATTTTGGCTCTTTTACCAAAGGGCGTTTCCACCATTAAGCTTTGTTCTGATGAGGTTAATATTCTCGCAACCTTTAATTCGCCCTCGTCCTCATAGAAGATATTCATTGTTGTAAGGCGCTTAATAGGCGTTCGTGTATCCCACCAAAACCACCGTTACTCATGACCAGAACATGGTCACCCGGTTTTGCCACTTTACAAATTGCACTCACCAATTGATCTAAATCATCAAGAATCGTCAGCTTGTTACTCAATGATTGTAAAGCACTATCAATATCCCAACCTATATTGGCACTATAGGCAAAAACGTGATCAGCCTCTGACAAACTCTGCGCAAGCGTATCAGCCCAAACGCCCTGTTTCATTGTATTAGAGCGTGGTTCTATAACGGCCAAAATTCGCTGATGGTGAATCTTCTCTCTTAATCCTTGAATGGTGGTTGCGATAGCTGTTGGATGATGAGCAAAATCGTCATAAACAGTTATATCGTTAACGATTCCTCTCACTTCCATGCGTCTTGCAATACCGGTAAAGCCCTCTAAACCACGACTAATACTATCAATATCTAACCCCACCACAGATAGCGCTGTGACCACCGCCTTAGCATTCGCCTCATTATGCGCCCCTAATAATTGCCAAGAAAAGGAGCGAGTTAGTTGAGAGTGTTGATGATTGAGCGTCATTTGAGCGTTATTGACTGACAACTGATACGGGCCACTCTCTTGAAAAGGAGCGAGGTGAGACCACACTCCTTGATCTATCACATCTTGTAGATTGTCATCTTTTTCGTTATAAACAACGGTTCCCTTCGCAGGAATGGTTCTTATCAAATGATGAAATTGGGTTTTAATGGCTTCAATGTCTTTAAATATATCCGCATGATCAAACTCAAGGTTATTTAAGATGGCAACCTCAGGATGATAATGAATAAATTTTGATCGTTTATCAAAAAAGGCTGTGTCATATTCATCTGCTTCAATAACGAACCAGGGTTTCTCTTGGCTATGATTAAAATGCTTGGGCAACCGAGCTGACACTTTTAGATTATGAGCAACTCCACCAATAAGAAACCCGGGTTGATAACCTGCTTGATCCAGTATGAAGGCAGCCATTGAAGAAGTTGTGGTTTTGCCGTGAGTACCAGCAACAGCAAGAGTGCGGCAATGTTTTAAAATATGTTCTGAGAGCCACTGAGGTCCTGATACATAGTTAAGGTCATGGTCAAGAATGGCTTCCATTAGAGGGTTGCCACGACTGACAACATTACCAATCACAAACAAATCTGGCTTAAGATTAATTTGTTCGGCAGCAAAACCTTCAATCAAATGAATACCCTGCTCCTTAAGCTGAGTACTCATTGGCGGGTATACGTTAGCATCGCACCCAGTGACATGGTGCCCAGCTTCTTTGGCAATAACAGCAATGCCACCCATAAAGGTGCCACATATTCCTAGTATATGAATGTGCATAAATTATTGAGACAGTGAAAAAGGGTCATAACCTAAGTTAGGCGCCAACCATCTTTCCACCTCTTCAAGTGGCATATGCTTACGCTGGGCATAACTCATAATTTGATCGCGGTCTAACTTACCAACAGCAAAATATCGACTATCAGGATGTGAAAAATAAAATCCACTGACGGCCGCAGTAGGTAACATGGCAAAGCTCTCTGTTAGGGTCATTTGCGCATGATGCGGCACATCAATTAGCTCAAATAACTGGGCTTTTTCCGTATGGTCTGGACAGGCTGGATACCCAGGAGCAGGCCTGATGCCTCGGTATTTTTCAGCAATCAAATCGATGTTAGTAAGCGCTTCCTCTGGCTCGTAACCCCACAAATCCTTACGAACCTTTTGATGTAGCCATTCAGCAAATGCCTCAGCCAAACGATCAGCTAAGGCTTTTAACATAATCGAGTTGTAGTCATCGTGTTTCTTTTCAAACTCCTCAAGCTTTCTATCAATCCCA
This sequence comes from Betaproteobacteria bacterium, assembly GCA_018971415.1. Taxonomy (GTDB): domain Bacteria; phylum Pseudomonadota; class Gammaproteobacteria; order Burkholderiales; family Ferrovaceae; genus PN-J185. The sequence continues at coordinate 40,626 of JAGXAW010000007.1, read as the reverse complement.
ATACCTGCAGTGACAGCAAAGCAGCCGACATAATCCTCAACACCGCTTTCTTTGGGTGCCACAAAGTCCGCTAAACTGTAATTAAACCTATCAGCGGCCTTTTGATTTTGTTGTCTTAAGAAGTGGAAGGTGGTTAATACCTCTTTTGTCTCAGGATCAAGAACAGCAACATCTTCACTCTCATTAACAGCAGAGGCAGGAAAGAGTCCAACTACGCCTTTTGCTGTTAACCAATTATGCGAAATAATCTCCTCTAGCATCTTTTGGCCATCATGAAACACGGCTTGAGCGGACTCACCCACAATAGGGTCCGTTAAAATGTCAGGAAATTTACCCGATAATTCCCAGGTTTGAAAAAAGGGTGCCCAATCAATAAACTCAACCAACTCGGATAGAGGAACCTGATCAAAAACAGTAATCCCTAATTTTTTAGGTTTAGGAGGTGTGTAGTTAGTCCAATTGATAACAAAACGGTTATTTGCAGCCTCACTTAAAGGCACTAGCGGTCCTTGTCCTTTTTTAGACTCGTGCTGCTGCCTTATACGCTGGGTGTCTTCCTTTATTTTTTCTATAAACGGCGCTTTTAATTCATCGCTCAAGAGTTGACTACAAATGCCCACCGCCCGTGATGCGTCTGGGACATAAACGGTCACGCCTCTTGGATAAAACGGCTCAATTTTTACTGCCGTGTGCACGCGCGAAGTTGTTGCTCCACCAATTAACAGCGGTATAGAAAATCCCTCACGCTGCATTTCTCTTGCCACATGAGACATTTCCTCTAAGGAAGGGGTAATTAATCCAGACAAGCCAATAATATCAACCTTTTCTTCCTTGGCCGTTTGTAAAATCTTATCCGCTGGAACCATGACACCCATGTTCACCACTTCAAAATTGTTACATTGCAACACCACTGCCACAATGTTCTTACCAATATCATGGACATCGCCCTTTACTGTGGCAATTAAGATCTTTCCCTTGGATCGGGTGTCGCCAGACTTGGCTTTTTCAGCTTCAATGAAAGGTATTAAGTGAGCTACTGCCTGCTTCATGACTCGGGCAGATTTGACCACTTGCGGTAAAAACATCTTTCCTTCACCAAAGAGATCCCCTACCACATTCATGCCGTCCATCAGCGGGCCTTCAATCACTTCAATCGGCTGCGCATATTGAAGACGGGCTTCTTCAGTGTCTTCAACAATCCAATTGGTGATCCCTTTTATCAACGCATGAGTCAGCCTCTCTTGTACGGTTTTTTGACGCCAACTTAAGTCCTCTGTTTGGGTTTTTGATTCGCCTTTGACCTGACTTGCAAAACTCACCATTCTCTCCGCCGCATCAGGTCGTCGGTTTAAAATGATATCTTCAACATGCTCAAGAAGATCTGCAGGAATTTCAGCGTAAACACCTAATTGTCCCGCATTAACAATACCCATGGTCATGCCAGCACGAATGGCATGGTATAAAAAGGCCGTGTGAATAGCCTCTCTTACGGGCTCGTTACCTCTAAAAGAAAAACTGACATTTGATACTCCGCCACTGATTTTAGCGTGGGGTAGGCGTTGACGTATGATTCTGGTCGCTTCAATAAAATCTACCGCGTAACTGTTATGCTCCTCAATACCAGTAGCAATAGCAAAAACGTTTGGATCAAAAATAATATCCTCAGGTGGAAAGTCGAGCTTTTCTCTGAGTAAGTTATACGAGCGCGTGCAAATATCAACTTTTCTGTCTAAAGTATCGGCCTGTCCCAGTTCATCAAAGGCCATAACAATAACTGCAGCGCCATATCGCAAGACCAGTTTTGCTTTCTCCAAAAAGGCCTCTTCCCCTTCCTTAAGGCTGATGGAATTAACAATGGGCTTTCCTTGGACACACTTCAAACCCGTCTCAATCACTTGCCAATCTGATGAATCAATCATTATTGGCACTCTAGAAATATCGGGCTCGGCAGCAACTAAGTTTAAGAAGCGTTTCATCGCCTCTTTAGAATCCAACATGGCTTCATCCATGTTGATATCTATAATTTGTGCGCCATTCTCTACTTGGTTTCTGGCAACAGCCAAAGCTTCATTAAAATCACCAGAGAGTATCAATCTGGCAAAGGCTTTTGAACCTGTCACATTGGTTCTTTCACCCACGTTAACAAAGAGTGCATTGTCGCCAATATTTAAAGGCTCCAAACCAGACAAACGTAATTCTGGTGTTATAAGAGGGACGTTGCGTGGAGGAATATCGCGAATTGCCTCAACAATAGCCTTGATGTGTTCAGGAGTAGTCCCACAACAACCACCGACAATGTTAATAAAACCCGACTCAGCAAATTCTTTGAGTAAGCGGGCAGTAACTTGCGGGCTCTCGTCGTACCCCGATTCAGACAGAGGATTAGGCAGTCCCGCATTAGGGTGAGCACTGACATACGTGTCAGCAATACGCGCCATCTCTTCCACATAAGGGCGCATTAACTCAGCACCCAAGGCACAGTTTAGCCCTATTGAAATGGGTTTAGCATGCTTTAGAGAATTCCAGAATGCTTCTGTTGTTTGCCCAGTTAACGTTCTTCCACTCTGATCAGTAATGGTTCCCGAGATCATCACAGGAAGACGTATTCCATGCTGCTCAAAGTAAGTTTCAATAGCAAAAACAGCAGCTTTGGCGTTCAAAGTATCAAAAATCGTTTCAACCAAGAGTATGTCAATGCCACCAGCAACCAATCCATCAATGGCCTCGATATAAGTCTCAACTAAAGCATCAAAATCCACATTTCTGAAACCAGGATCGTTAACATCCGGAGAAATAGAGGCTGTTTTGGTGGTGGGTCCCAAGACACCGGCAACAAATTTTGGCTGACCGCTATTTTTAGCTAACGCCTCATCCACTGCCTCTCGAGCAATAAGCGCAGCTGTTTTATTTATTTCATAAACCAAGTCTTCCATGTAGTAATCGGCCATGGAGACGCGATTAGCATTAAAAGTGTTGGTTTCAATAATATCTGAGCCAGCCTCAAGATAGGCTTGATGAATGGCCTTAATAATTTGCGGCTGGGTTAAAACCAAAAGATCGTTGTTGCCTTTTAAGTCATGAGGAAAATCACGAAAACGATCGCCACGGTAATCAGCTTCAGTAAGCTTATAACCCTGAATCATTGTGCCCATGGCACCATCTAAAAAAACAATCCTGTCTTTCAGTAATTGTTGCAGTTGTACGGTTTTATTTTGCATAGCAGTATATTTTACACTGTCTAGACCTTCTTCAAAAGCCAGATCACAAGATAAAAAAAGGCGCCCGAAGGCGCCTGGAGGAGAGTCTAGAGGGATAAACTATTCGACACGCTCGCCATGCAAGACCAAGTCCAATCCTTCCCTTTCTTCTTCTTCTGTGACTTTTAAGCCAACTAATAGATCAACTACTTTAAGGATAATGTAGGACACCACAAAACCATACACCACGGTGACGCTGACCCCTAAAGCCTGTGTTAAGAAACTACCATCAACACCGCTGATCTCTTTAACATTAAACACACCGGTTAATAGTGCACCCACAATACCGCCCACACAGTGCACACCGAAGGCATCTAATGAATCATCATAACCCAGCATGTGTTTCAAGCTGGTTGCAGCCCAGAAGCAAATTACACCGGCAGCAATACCGATAATTAAAGCACCTGTGGTATCAACGAAACCTGACGCTGGCGTAATCGCTACTAAACCTGCTACAGCACCTGATGCAATACCTAAAACGCTAGGCTTACCTTTGGTTATCCATTCTGCGAACATCCATGCCAGTGCAGCTGCGGCGGTAGCTACTTGGGTCACTACCATAGCCATTCCAGCACGACCATCGGCGGCAACAGCTGAACCTGCGTTAAAGCCAAACCAACCCACCCACAACATGGATGCACCAACTAAAGTTAATACGAGGTTGTGGGGAGCCATTGGTTCTTTACCGTAACCTACACGTTTGCCTAACACCAAGGCTGCAGCTAAGCCTGCAATACCCGCATTGATGTGTACAACTGTACCACCAGCAAAGTCGAGCACTCCTTTACCTGCTAACCAGCCACCTGGTTCCCATACCCAATGGGCAATAGGTGAGTACACAACAATTGACCAGATAGCCATAAAGAGCAACATCGCTGAAAACTTCATACGCTCTGCAAAGGCACCACAAATTAATGCAGGGGTAATGATGGCAAAGGTCATTTGGAACATCATGTAAACAGACTCTGGGATATTTGAAGCAATGTGCGAGACCATGACTTTAGAGGCATCATGTTGATAGAGCATACCATGCAACATAAAGCGATCTAAATTACCCAGCCAACCGGATCCTGGCATGAAAGCCAAGCTATAACCAACGACTACCCAAAGAATAGTCACTAAACTGGTGATAGCAAAACTTTGCATTAGGGTGGCCAGTACGTTCTTTTTGCGTACCATACCGCCGTAAAACAAAGCCAATCCAGGGATAGTCATGAATAAAACCAAAGCCGTGGATGTGAGCATCCATGCTGTGTCACCTGAGTTAATCTTACTAAAGTCGGTTAAAAAAGGTGCCGTTGGTGCAGGCGCTGCTGCAGGCGCTGCTGCAGGCGCTGCTGCAGGTGCTGCTGCGGGAGCAGGAGCCGGGGCTGCAGTAGCAGGAGCGGCGGCAGCTGGTGCTGCTGCTGCGGGTGCCGCTGCATCATCTGCGTAGGCTTGGTGCGAACCAACAGTTAAAGCCAACACAATGAGTGCCGCCTTGAAGCTGTTCATTAGTATTTTCATTTCAATTCCCCTTTATAACGCTTCAGGACCGGTTTCACCGGTACGAATACGGATCACTTGTTCAAGTTCAAAGACAAAGATTTTTCCATCCCCAATCTTCCCGGTATTGGCCGATTTTTCTATGGCTTCTAATACTTGGTCGAGCATCTCAGAGGCAATAGCTGCCTCGAGTTTCACTTTGGGTAGAAAATCCACTACATATTCAGCACCACGGTACAACTCTGTGTGCCCCTTTTGTCTGCCAAATCCCTTAACTTCAGTAACAGTGATGCCTTGTACACCTATTGCACTTAAGGCCTCACGTACCTCGTCAAGCTTAAATGGCTTGATAATTGCCGTAACGAGTTTCATATACATCTCCTGGTTAATTAATTACCTTAAAACTTGTAAATGCCCTGTAGGCCAAAGGTAGTCATATTGTTACCGCCGCTGTAAACCGCTAAGTCTGAATGATCGTAACGTCCCTCAGCACGTATCTCGACATTTTTAACAGGTGCATAGCCGGCTGTCAGCGTAAACTCTCGTACATTATTTGCTCCGGGAGTTGTTGCACCAGTGGCCAAACCACTGTCATCACGAACCTCTTCAGCACGGAACGAAACACGGTAAAAGTCTGAAATTTGATAATTTAAGTAACCAGCAAAACCGGAATAAGTGGCTTTACCATTTACACCTGGAACATTATCTTGCGAGACATAATCGCCATTTAAAATAAAGGTTAATGAAGGCGTAATATTTGTTGTGAACACGGCATCAATCAAATTCCTTGTTCCGCTGGGAATACTTGGTGCATTTGCCGTACCATAAGCGTAACCTGCGTTAGGAAAACTGTTTTCCGCTCCAGAATAACCGCTAATTGCTAGTGAAGTGTCTTTGGTAAAGGCTGTTGTTAAACCTAATTCAACGGTCTTTTGTGTATTGGTGTCTGTGACTTGATCCCAACCGTTGTTTACGCCAACAATTAAGTTTGTACTGTCAGAGAGTGCATCTGTTAATCTCAATCCAGTATGAGTAAAAGGGATCTTACCAAAAAGAATTGAACGGGTAATGTTTGTATTAGCTGAACTGTCAATAACTTCAGCGCCTGCTAGAGTAGTAAATTTACCACCAATTAAGGTATAAGCCCCCTTGGCATACTGAATATAGCCCTGAGTAACATCTACGCTTTGACTACTTGCCCCATAGGAAGAGATAGTTTGTGCATCACGACCTGCTGTTAAGTTTAAAAGAGCACCAAACCCTTCTTTAGGTGTTTTTGAAAAGGTAATACCGAATTGGTGTAAGGCAAAAGAGTTTTTATCTTGGTTAAAAACCTGGATTGAAGAATTAGGTGTCTTATTGCTGCCAATATAAGAAGCATCAAAATAGCCTTTCATATCAATCCCTGAATTTGTTAACACATCAGAGATGGTAGGTCCTGCAGGTTTCGCATCTGCCGGCTTTGCATCATCAGCATAGGCCAAGCCTGCTGGTAATAATGCCGCAACAGACGCCAAAGCTAAGAGTGATTTTTTAAATTTCATATCAAGTTCTCCAAAAATTAACAAATTAAAAATCATTACATTTGCTTACAAAGCATAACTCGTGCCAACTCGTTTTTTCTTTATTAAAGCCACCTTTATACACGTTATTTGCTTAAAATAGCCTCAATTAAGTGAAACAGTCATTTAAGATGCACCAAAAGCGTGCGTTTATTCTCAAAGGAGAGGCTTTATGTTTCAAAGTAACCTGATCGAAGAAACCATAAGAAGAATATTGTCTAGTATTGAAAAAACACCCATTAAAGATGTTGAACAAAATATTCGGCAAATATTGACCAATTTTTTTGCTAATAGTGGTTGGGTAACAAGAGAGGAGTTTGATATTCAAAAGGCTATTTTGCTAAAAACTCGAGAACGACTGGAGGAACTCGAGAAAAAGATCAATAATAATCAAAAAAGTTAATATAATTCAGAAGTTACGCATACAATGAAATATTCTGTTAATGATTAACCATTACAATTTGGCACCTTACCTAACTTATTTGCTCCTTAATTCTTATGTATAAGACGTATTTAAAAAAACATGCTTTACATTTAGGAGCAATGACTCTTTTACCGTTACTAAGTAATTGTGCTGTTGGTCCCGACTTTCAAGCACCGACTTTACCTAAAAGCGCGGGCTACATAGAGCAATCTTCAATAAATAAAAATACGTCTGGTGATAAGCTAACCTTAGATCCAAATACTAAAATCATAGGTGATTGGTGGAGCCTTCTAGGCTCAAAAGATCTTTCTGAATTTGTTGAGCAAGTCATTCATAATAATCCATCAATTACGGCAGCAGAAGCGAGTTTAAGACAAGCCAAACAAAATGTTATCGCTCAGCAAGGATTCTTTTTTCCAAGTATCGGCGCTGACTACGCTTTATCAAGAAATAAACTTGCAGGAAATTTAGGTGGCAACTCACCAGGTATTCAAGGCAATGGGAACGTTATCTCAACCTATCAATCACCGAATGGACCCCCTCCTTTTAACGGCCCTGTTTACTATAACTTTCATACCGCCGAAGTTTCACTCAGTTATACGCCTGATTTTTTTGGCGCGAACAGAAGAGCAGTTGAATCGTTGCAAGCTCAGGAAAACATTACTGCTTATCAACTAGAGGCAACGTATATCACTTTAACAGCGAATGCAGTTGCCGCAGCTATTCAACAAGCATCTCTTAAAAGCATCATTGCAGCCAACAAACAAATTATTAAAGATAATGAAGAATTATTAAAACTGACAGAGCAGCAGTTTAATTTGGGCTTGATCAGTGCTGTTGATCTAAATAACCAACTCGTTCAGCTCACCCAAGCCCAACAGCAAATCACGCCATATCAACAGCAATTAGCACAAACAAATGATTTGATTCATGTCTTATCAGGTCGTTTTCCAAGCGAAACGTTAACTGTTGATTTTAAACTTGATGATTTTAAATTGCCGCATACTCTTCCGATTTCACTGCCCGCGCAACTTGTCAGACAAAGGCCAGATATTTTAGCTGCAGAAGAAGAAATTCGATATGCTAACGCCCAAGTTGGGGTTCAACTTGCCAATCGTTTTCCACAATTTAATGTGACAGGTGCAATTGGTGGCGCCGCAGACGCCTTTGATCAGCTTTATCATAATGGCGCTGGTTTTTTTAACTTAATCGGTGATTTGTCTCTCCCCATCTTTAATGGTGGCACTCTGAGTGCCCGTGAACAAGGAGCAAAGGAGGCATTTAATCAATCCCTCGCTCAATACAAATCAACCGTGCTAAACGCTTTTCAAAATGTAGCGGATACGCTGCACGCAGTTCAAAATGATGCTAACGCACTAAATAGTGCTGAAAAATTGTTCAACACAAACCAACAACTGTTGAATCTTACAACATCTCAAGAAAAACTTGGACTCATTAATGAACTGGTTTTACTCAACGCTGATATTGCCTATCAACAAGCAAAAATTAACTTTATCCAAATGAAGACCAACCAACTCGGCGATGCTGCATCATTATATGTGGCTCTAGGAGGAGGTTGGTGGGATAAAAAACCGTTAGATGATCTGATAAAAAAACCTTAATATGATAAAAAAAATTGCCGTCACTGCTGTAGTACTTCTTCTTATTCTTCTCACTCGTTGGCTAGAGAGTAGTCATATTTCAACCGCTCTCCCAGAAGAACCCAAACAAACCAATAAAGAACAAATAGTATTATCAGCAACACAAAGTCAGTTTGTTAAAGTTAAACCTGTCGTTGCCTATGATTTTGAGTCAAACAAAGAGGCAGTGGGGCTAATCGCCTTTAATGATTTAAAGACCACACAGGTTTTTCCCAACTATCCAGGAAAAATTCTTCATAGATTCGCAAAACTTGATGAGCAAGTCAAAATTGGACAGCCTCTTTATAGCATCAATAGCCCCGATCTTTTACAGGCTGAATCAGCGCTTATTTCAAATGCGGCCATCAGAGAATTAACAACAAAAGCCTTAGAACGCGCTAAAGCACTCTACAAACTAAGAGCCATGTCTGAAAAGGACTATCAACAAACCATTTCAGACCAACAAACTGCGGAAGGAAATTATCAAAGCTCTGTTAAAAACTTAAAAGTCTTTGATAAGAGTGAGAGTGAAATTCAGTCAATGATTAAAAACAAAAAGGCTGATCCTGAATTGGTCATACGTAGCCCAATCAATGGAAAAGTAATTGCGATTAGTAATCCTGCACCCGGTGCTTATGTTCAACCAGGAACTTTGCCTGCCCCAATGGCAATCTCTGACACCACGACAAAGTGGATGATTGCCAATGTCACTGAAACTGACATTACCTCCATGAAAGTAGGTCAAAGTGTTGATGTGAGAGTTCCTTCTTTGGAGGAGCGTCATTTTAAGGGTGTCATTACAAATGTCGGAGAGTCAGTGGACCCCAACACCCATAGCGTTTCAGTTCGTTCAGAGATAAAAGATGACTCCGAACTACTTTTACCTGGTATGTTAGCGAATTTCACTATTACAACTGGGAACTTAAAGGGCGTTCCAGCTGTTCCGTTTGAAAGTGTTGTGCGTCAAGGAGATGGCACCTTAATCGTGTGGGTAACAAATAATGGCCATCTTTTTGAAAAAAGAGAAGTGCGGATTGGCTTACAACAAAACGGCTATTATCAAATTCTATCGGGTTTAAAAATAGGTGAGTCTGTTGCCACCCAAGGGGCTGTATTTGTAAGCCATGCCTATGACATGTCGACGGAGTAGCCTATGTTAAAAAATTTACTGGCGTTCTCTTTAAGTAGTCGACCGATTATCGTTATTTTGCTGTTTGGTTTTCTGTTTGTCGGCTTAGGTGCTTACTACAAATTGAACGTCGAGGCTTACCCCAATCCCGCGCCAGTCATTCTTGAAATCACTGCCCAATCACCAGGTTTGTCTGCCGAGGAAATGGAGCGCTATTACACCATTCCCATGGAAATTGGCCTTTCTACAACCCCTGGTGTTGAAGTTATACGCTCCACCTCATTTACCGGTTTATCCTTCATCAGAGTGACCTTTCATTATGGGGTTGATTATTACTTTGCTTACACGCAAGCAGCATTAAGTCTTCAACAAAACGTTTCACTACCCAACAGCGTTGCACCGCAAATTCAAGCATCTAGTTTGGTGGGTGAAGTCTATCGCTATGAATTAATGGGCCCTCCCCATTTTGGATTAACCAACTTAAGAACGGTACAAGATTGGGTTGTGCAAAGACGACTACTGTCTGTTCCTGGTGTTGTCCAGGTCAATACTTGGGGAGGGACTACTAAAGAATTCGAGGTTGAAGCTGATCCGGAAAAACTCGAGCACTACGGCATCACAATTCCCCAACTATTAAGCGCTATTAATAACTCCAATATTAACGTAGGTGGTAGAACCATTAATTTTGGCCAACAGTCCGTTAATATCAGAGGTATTGGCTTAATTCATTCTGGCGGCGATACTGATCTCACCAAGGGCTATAACGTCGATGACATTAATCATATCGTTCTCAAACAAACCAATTCCTTTCCCATCACAATAAAAGATGTGGCCAAAGTCTATGTGGGTAACGTACCTCGCCTTGGTAGGGCGGGGCGAGACCAAAACGATGATGTTGTGGCTGCCATCGTTGTGATGAACAGAACCATGCAAACCAACGAAGTGGTTGCCAGAATCAAGGAGGAAGTGAATAAGATTAACCACGATGGCACATTGCCAGCAGGCGTTCACTTGGTTCCCTTTTATGACAGAACCACACTGGTTGCCGTGACAACCCATACCGTTTTACATAACTTGATATTTGGTTGCTTGTTGGTATTTTTTATTCAATGGATTTTCTTGGGAGATTTGAGAAGCGCCATTATTGTTAGCGTAAACATCCCCGTTGCTTTATTTTTCAGTATCATTATTTTAGTCATTACAGGTGAATCAGCCAATTTACTCTCTCTTGGTGCCGTGGATTTTGGCATTATTGTGGACTCTGCGGTGATTCTTGTAGAAAATATTTTCCGGAACTTTCAGAAGGCACCAGATGGTCGACGAGACCTGATTCAAGACCAAGAACAAAGTGGTTTTCGTCAACTCTTGATGAGTAAGGGTTGGACTAACCGTTTAAGAATTATTTTCATTAGTACCATTCAAGTTGATAGGGCAATTTTATTTTCCACGGCCATTACCGTTGCCGCGTTTATACCGCTGTTCACCATGGAAGGCGTAGAAGGGCAGATTTTTGGTCCTATGGCACGGACTTATGGTTATGCCCTTGCTGGCGCGCTACTTGCCACATTTACCATTACCCCCGTATTAGCCTCTTATCTGCTTCCCAGAGAAGTCAAAGAAACTGAAACTTTAATAGTTGAAAAAATGCGTCATGTCTATAAACCTGTTTTACGTTGGGCTTTAGCCAATGTGAAAAAAACCGTGGGGATAGGCGTGGCTTTTCTGATCGTTTCAATCATCATTTTCATCCGTATAGGCTCAGAATTTCTTCCAGCTCTTGAGGAAGGAAATCTCTGGATTCGAGCAACACTACCACCGACCATATCTCTTGAATCGGGAATGCCTGTGGTTGATGCAATGCGAAAAATTATTATCAAACATCCCGAAGTGATTACCGTAGTTTCCCAACATGGGCGTCCTGACAATGGCAGTGATGCGGCCGGGTTTTACAATGCTGAGTTCTTTGTGCCTCTCAAACCCTTTGATGAATGGAAAAGTGGCTACAGTAAAAATGATCTGATTAATGACTTACAAAAAGAATTTAGTCGTCGTTTTCCAGGCGTTGAGCTTAATTTTTCTCAATACATCCAGGATAACGTTGAGGAAGGGTTGTCTGGTATTAAGGGGGCCAACTCAATTAAAATTCTAGGACCCGATCTCGCCACCCTAGAAAAACTGGCTGATCAAGTGCAAGCTGAAATGTCTAAAATTAAAGGCGTCACAGACTTAGGGGTTTTTCGTGTACTAGGGCAACCTAACCTTAATATTAATATTGATCGAATTAAAGCAGCTCGCTATGGATTAAATACAGGTGACGTTAATACCGTCGTTCAGGCAGCGCTTGGCGGCACACAAGCCAGCACTGTTTATGAAGGTGACCGTCAATTCGCTTTGACCGTTCGCTTATCACCAAATTTCCGAAAAGACATTGAAACCATTAGCCAACTTAAAGTAGGTTACGCGGCAGCAAATGGTGCGATGGCCTATATTCCCTTAAAAGAACTGGCTGACATTTCACTAGATACTGGCGCCTCATATATTTATCACGAGCGAAATCAACGTTTTATTCCCGTTAAGTTTAGCGTTCGTAGTCGCGATTTAGGCAGTACCGTTGCTGAAGCACAAAAAAAAATTGCCAATCATGTTCTATTACCAGAGGGCTATCATATTGTCTGGTCAGGTGAGTTTGAAGAATTACAGAAGGCCAAAAAACGATTGGCTTTGATTTTACCCATTGCTTTAGCACTAATCCTAGTGCTGCTTTATACCTTATTCAATTCACTTAAAGACAGTTTACTGGCGCTGGCTGCTATTCCATTTTCTATTGGTGGAGGAGTTATCGCTCTCGCCGTCACGGGACTGCACTTTAGTATCTCAGCTGCCATTGGCTTTGTTTCACTATTTGGTGTATCTGTTATGAACGGCATTTTAGTTATTACCTACTACAATCAGTTACGCTATTCTGGGTTGCCTCCTTTCGAGGCGATGTTTAATGCTGCAGATCAGCGTATGCGCCCTATGCTCATGACAGCCTTATCTGCTTGTATTGGATTGTTTCCTGCAGCTATTTCAACAGGTATTGGTAGCCAAGTACAACGGCCCTTGGCCACCGTGGTTGTAGGAGGGATGTTACTAGGGCCCATTATGTTGCTAGTTGTCGCACCAGCATTGCAAATGCTTTTTCTCGGAGAGAATAAAGGCGCAGATGAAGCGTCAAGTGAAGATGAAGATGTTTAGTCTATGATGTTATAGCATACCGAGAGTAAGCATAGCGCTCTCGCTCATGCGCTCTCTGGTCCATGGCGGTTCCCAAACTAGCTCAACCTTTGCCGTACTGACACCAGGAACTTCCATAATTCTTCTTTCCACTTCACCAGGAAAGGTTTGAGCCACAGGGCAACCTGGTGCAGTCAGTGTCATTGCAACATCAACATGTCCGGTAGAGTGATCAATTTCTAAACCGTAAATAAGCCCTAAATCATAGATATTCACAGGAATTTCGGGGTCATATACGGTTTTTAAGGCAGCAATGACAAGATCTTCTAACTCTTCGTTGGCCACTTCTGGAGTTGTCTCTTGAGAAGAGTTTTCTGATTCCTTGGTCTGGTCTTTATTAAACCAATCTAATACAGACATGACTTACTCCGTTGTAACTGGTTGAGTAGAATTGTGGAGTGCTGCATTTAACGTGTGCCAAGATAAAGAAGCACACTTTACACGAGCCGGGAATTCGCTCACACCGGCTAAAACAGACAGCTTACCTAAATCTATTGAAGGCGTTTCTCCAGTGGTCACCATTTGATGAAAACCTTCAAAAAGTTGCTCTGCTTCTTGCAGTGTTTTTCCTTTTAATACCTCGGTCATGAGAGAGGCTGAGGCAGTGGAAATGGCGCATCCTTGACCTTCAAATTTAATGTCTATAATTCGATTATTGTCTACGATTAAGTATAAATCCAAACTATCGCCACACAAGGGGTTAAATCCTTCACTGTGACGATTGGCATTCACTAGCTTACCAAAATTTCTTGGGTGTCTATTATGATCAAAAATCACTTCTTGATATAACTCTCGTAAATCACTCATTTTAAAAACATCTCCGTGACGCGATGTAAAGCGACAAATAAAGCATCTATATCTTCTTTGGTATTGTAAAGTGCAAGAGACGCACGGGCAGTTGCTGGAATTTTAAAATAATCCATCACTGGCATAGCGCAGTGGTGTCCAGTACGAATGGCTACCCCTTCACTGTCCAAAATAGTGCCAATATCGTGAGGATGAACCCCATCCATCACAAAGGAAAACACGCTCACTTTATCCTTAGCTTGGCCAATCACTCTTAACTGTGGAATTGAACGCGCCTGTTGAGCGGCATAATCTAAAAGCTCAGCTTCATGGTGGGCGATGTCTTTTAAACCAATTGATTGCACAAACTCAATAGCCGTTCCAAGCGCAATGGCGCCAGCAATATGGGGTGTACCTGCCTCAAATTTATACGGCAAATGGTTAAAGGTTGATTTTTCAAAGGTCACTTTAAAAATCATGTCACCACCCGCTTGATAGGGGGGCATGGCATTAAGTAGTGCTTTTTTACCGTAGAGCACACCAATACCCGTTGGACCATAGAGTTTGTGTCCAGAAAAAACAAAGAAGTCACAATCCAGTTCAGTCACATTCACTGTTTGGTGCAAGATGGATTGAGCACCATCTACTAAAACCAAAGCTCCCACCTGATGGGCTTTTTCAATCATGTATTGCACAGGGTTTACTGTACCCAACGCGTTAGATACTTGAGTAATGCCCAGCATTTTTGTTTTACTAGACAGCAGTGCCTCAAACTGAGTTAAATCAAGCGTTCCTGTGTCATCCATCGGAATCACTTTAATCTTTGCTCCTGTTTGCTCAGCGATCAGTTGCCAAGGAACAATATTGGCATGGTGCTCCATTTGGCTGAGCAAAATCTCATCACCAGGTTTTAAGTTTGCTCTTCCCCAGCTACTCGCCACTAAATTTATCGCTTCAGTCGCTCCGCGCGTAAAAATAATTTCTTCGCGATGGGCTGCGCCGATAAAATGCTGAATGGTGTCACGGGCCTTTTCAAAGGCATCGGTGGCATCTTGACTTAATTTATGAACACCACGATGAACGTTGGCGTTCAACACATCATAATAGTTTGATTCTGCATCAATTACACATTGGGGTTTTTGGGTTGTGGCAGCGTTATCCAAGTAAACGAGCGGTTTACCTCTAACGCTACTTTTTAAAATGGGAAATTGCCCACGGATTTGCGCAACATTAAACATTCATATTCTCACGTAATAGGTTTTCAATTAAGAGTCGCAACTCAGCATCATTGATTTGATGCGCAACCTCAACAACAAATCCCTCAATTAGCATTTTTTTTGCTAAATCTTTGTTAATGCCTCGTGAACACAGATAAAACCACTGTTCTTCATTGATTTGACCGATGGTGGTGCCATGAGCACACTTCACATCATCAGCAAAAATCTCTAACTGCGGCTTTGTATCCACCCCTGCTTGATCGGAGAGAATAAGATTATGGTTTGCTTGCTCAGATTGTGTATGCTGCGCGTCTTGATCAACGAGAATTCTTCCATTAAAGACCGCTCTACCCGCTCCATCTAGTACACCTTTAAAGAGTTCACTGCTCGAGCAATCTGCCACCTGATGGTGGATCAATGTATGAAAGTCCTGTAGGGACTTTTGGGTAATGTGATACATCCCATTAAGGGTAGCATGAGCGCCTGCCCCCGTTAACACTGTGGAAATTGTGTTTCTAGCCCACTGGCCTGATAAAGCAAAATAGGAGCCATGAAAATAGCTCTCTTTCTGCTGCTTTATGTCAGTATAGGATAGATGAAAACCTTCCTTACCTTCCTGTTGCACTTTAATGTAGTTTAAGGACGCCTTGTCCTCTATCAGATAACTTTGTACGGTACTGTTTAAGTAAGGCTCTTCAGTTAAGCTAATAAACTGCTCAACTACAGTGAGTTTTGCCCCTTGACCCACCTTAATCTGCTGGACTGCAAAGTGGGCGTTCATTGGCTCAGTGACAAGATGAACCAGCAGGACAGGCTCATTAACTTCACAACCCTCTTTGACTTCAAGAGTCATCCCCTGATTAACTAAAGCACCATTTAAAGCACTTAAACCGTCAGTGTGGTGAAGTGGCGCTAATTGTTGCTGTAATTGTTCCCGCTCATTTTGGGTCATGGCTGCCCAATCCTTAACCATCACTCCCTTTGGTAACTTATCTAAGGAAGAATTCTCTTGGCTCAACTGACCATCAATTAACACAATCTTATGCGTTGCTTGAGCAATAAGTAGACGAGATAAAACGCTTTCCTTACTCGTCTTCGATGCTAAGGATGAGTTAACTGAAAAAGGCAGTTTTTGAAGAGCGGCAGTTGAAGTGTATTTCCAGTCTTCCATTTTAAGGGTAGGAAAACTTAAGGCCGCGAACTTTTCCCAGGCCCGTTGCCGATAAGCCTTGATAGAAGGACTATCATGCTGACTAACAGCGGCAAACTGTTCTTGATAATGACTAATGACTTCCATTTTACAAATTCACTGTTGATTGTTTAGCAGAAGGATCAATCCAGGCATAACCTTCTTTTTCTAATTCCAAGGCAAGCTCAGGGCCACCAGAGCGCACTATCTTGCCACCGGCTAATACATGAACGAAGTCAGGCTTAATATAATCAAGTAGCCGCTGATAATGGGTAACCAATATCATGGCTCGCTGTGGGCTTCTTAGACTATTTACCCCTTTGGCGACAATTTTTAAGGCATCAATATCAAGCCCTGAGTCAGTTTCATCAAGAATAGCTAAGGTGGGCTCTAACACTGCCATTTGAAGTATTTCATTGCGTTTTTTCTCGCCGCCTGAAAAACCTTCATTGACTGAACGATAAAGCATCGCTTCGTTCATTTCCATCAACTTTACTTTCTCTTTAACCAAATTCAAGAAATCCATTGCATCTAACTCTGGTAAACCCTGATGTTGTCTTTTGGCATTGAGTGCAGCTTTTAAAAGATAAATGTTTCCCACTCCTGGAATTTCTACCGGGTACTGAAACGCTAAAAAGAGGCCTTCTCGAGCCCGCTCTTCCACATCCATATCCAATAAGTTTTTACCGTTGTAGAGTACTTCTCCAGCGGTCACATCAATATGCTCTCTGCCTGCCAGAACGTTTGATAAGGTACTTTTCCCAGAACCGTTAGGGCCCATAATGGCATGCACTTCACCAGGATTAACCGTTAGATTAATACCTTTAAGTATTGATTTTTCCGCTACAGTTGCTTGTAAATTTTTGATTTCTAACATAATGATCTCTCTTTAACCCACACTGCCTTCTAAACTCACGCCCAACAGTTTTTGCGCTTCAACGGCAAACTCCATGGGTAACTCTTTAAACACTTCTTTACAAAATCCGTTCACGATCATGGATACTGCATCCTCAGCTGACAACCCTCTTTGACGGCAGAAAAACAATTGATCTTCACCGATTCGTGAGGTGGAGGCTTCATGCTCTACCTGAGCTGAAGCGTTCTTCACTTCAATATAAGGAAAAGTATTAGCAATACAACGATCCCCCATCAGCAAAGAATCACACTGAGTGTAGTTTCTGGCATTGGTTGCGCTTTTAGCGATACGCACCAAACCTCGGTAGGATTGTTTACCAAAACCCGCTGAAATTCCTTTGGATACAATAGTGCTCTTGGTATTCTTACCGATGTGAATCATCTTTGTACCCGTATCCGCTTGCTGACGATGATTGGTTAGGGCCACTGAATAGAACTCTCCTACGGAATCGTCCCCTCGTAAAATCACGCTTGGATATTTCCAAGTGATGGCTGATCCAGTTTCAACTTGCGTCCAGGAAATTTTGGATTTAGGACCCCGACAGTCACCACGTTTGGTCACAAAGTTATAAATTCCACCACGCCCTTCTTTGTCACCGGGATACCAGTTTTGTACTGTTGAGTACTTAATGGTCGCGTTATCTAGAGCCACCAATTCCACTACAGCTGCGTGTAATTGGTTTTCATCACGCATGGGTGCCGTACAACCTTCAAGATAGCTCACATAAGCATCTTTATCGGCAATAATTAATGTGCGCTCAAATTGACCTGTATTTTTGGCATTAATCCTAAAGTAAGTTGAAAGCTCCATTGGGCAACGAACGCCTGGGGGGATATACACAAAGGAGCCATCGCTGAATACTGCCGAATTTAGAGCAGCATAAAAATTGTCTTGCACAGGCACCACCGTACCTAAATATTGTTTTATTAACTCTGGGTGATGTTGCACTGCTTCAGAAAAGGAGCAGAAAATAATGCCTTTTTCTGAGAGTTTGTCTTTAAATGTCGTGGCAACAGAAACGCTGTCAAACACAGCATCAACCGCAACCCCTGCAAGAATAGCGCGCTCATGAAGCGGAATACCCAGTTTTTCATAGGTTTTCAATAATTCTGGATCCACTTCATCCAAGCTTTTCGGTCCATCCTTTTGCGACTTAGGCGCTGAATAATAAATGATGTCTTGGTAATCAATGGGCGGGTAATGAACATCAGCCCACTCAGGTGGGGTCATTGCTTGCCATTTGCGGAAGGCATTCAAACGCCACTCGAGTAGAAACTCAGGCTCATTTTTTTTAGCGGAAATAAGACGAACGGTGTCCTCAGACAATCCTTTAGGAATGGCGTCCGATTCAACATCTGTCTCAAACCCGTGCTGGTATTCCTGGCTAATAATCTCTTCAATTTGTGTTGTTGTATTATTCATAGTCTTACCTGTTCAATATGCGTCGGTCGTTGCATGACGATGGGTTGGGCTACGGGAACGGTCATTTCAGCCAAGCTTACGCTGGCTAGGGCATCATTAACCGCTTGACTGATTCTTTGCCAATTGGCTTTGACTGAGCAAGAACGCTCCCTATGACAATTTCCGGGTTGGCTGGGTGTTCCACAATCGGTGAGGCCAATGGGTCCTTCAAGTGCACCAATAATGTCAGCCATGGTAATATCTTGGGGTGTTCTGGCTAATAAATAACCTCCTTTGATACCACGATGGGACTCCAATAATCCCGAACGCGTAAGCATTTTTAATACCTTGGTGGCCGTAGGTACATTAATACCAATGGCTTGAGCAATATCTTGGGCCGAATGAAGACGCTTAGGTTCTCTTGCGAGATAGGTCATCATTAACGTCC
Source organism: Betaproteobacteria bacterium (assembly GCA_018971415.1). Taxonomy (GTDB): domain Bacteria; phylum Pseudomonadota; class Gammaproteobacteria; order Burkholderiales; family Ferrovaceae; genus PN-J185. The sequence continues at coordinate 21,896 of JAGXAW010000007.1, read as the reverse complement.
CGTAATCGGTGAGTTTCCCCATCTTGATCATTTGTAATAAAGCCTCAGATATAATTGCCAATACACTTTCATTAAAGTGGACTATTATAGTACTATTTTGTTCCCCAGCGCACAAACTTATGTCTCTGGGGCTTTTTTAAAAGGATTAGTATGGTTCCTCACTTATCAACAGCGTTAACCGGCCCCTTGCAGGCATTGGAATCCCATATATTGGATGCCATGCCAACCATTGAGCACTGGTTTCGTCAGCAATGGTTAGAACATCCTGCGCCACTTTATACCTCCGTGGACCTTCGAAATTCTGGTTTTAAATTAGCGCCGGTGGACACCAACTTGTTTCCGGCAGGCTTTAATAATTTGCGTCCTGAGTTTTATCCTTTGTGTATTCAAGCGTTAATGACGGCCGTTGAGAAAATTTGCCCGGATACGCGTCAATTTTTACTGATTCCTGAAAACCATACGCGGAATACCTTTTATTTGGAAAATGTGGCTGTTTTAAAAACCCTCTTACAACGGGCAGGGTTTGCCGTGCGTATTGGCTCCTTATTACCTGAAATACAAGAACCTACTCGTTTTGATTTACCCTCTGGTGAGCATTTGATACTTGAACCAATAGTGAGATCAGGACACCGAGTGGGCTTAAAAGATTACGATCCTTGCGCAGTGATTTTGAATAATGATCTCTCGGCAGGCATACCAGAAATATTAAAAAATATTCACCAGCATGTGGTGCCACCACTCTTTGCAGGCTGGACTACCCGTAAAAAATCTCTGCATTTTGCTGCTTTTAACCAAGTGGCCCAGGAATTCTCAGAGTTGATCAAGCTAGACCCATGGGTTATTAATCCCTATTTCAGTCATGCTACAAATGTCGACTTTAATAACACAGAGAGTCAACTCTCTTTGGCAGAAAAAGTGGAAGAGCTGCTGGGGCGCATCAAAATAAAATACCAAGAATATGACATTAAGGAAGAGCCTTTTATTATCATCAAAGCTGATTCAGGAACCTATGGTATGGGTATCATGACAGTCAAAAGTCCTGATGATGTAGTGAATTTAAACAGAAAACAACGCAACAAAATGTCTGTTATCAAAGAAGGCCAGGTGGTACGTGAAGTATTACTGCAAGAGGGCGTCTACACCTTTGAAAACGTTGATGGCGCCGTGGCAGAGCCTGTGGTTTATATGGTTGATCATTACGTGGTAGGGGGCTTTTACCGTGTCCATACTGAACGCGGCATTGATGAGAACCTCAACGCTCCGGGCGCTAAATTTGTTCCCCTCGCCTTTGAGACTGAAACCATCGCCCCCGATCAATCACAGGATTTTGATGCGCCACCAAACCGTTTTTATACCTATGGTGTGGTTGCTCGGCTAGCCATGTTGGCAGCTGCAAGAGAGCTTGAACAAATGGAAAGCGCATTGATCGCTAATCAGTAGGAAAAACCAGCATGAAAATTGCCTTTATTATTGATCCTTTTGCGAGCCTCAATCCAAAAAAAGACTCCACGCTCGAGTTAATTCGTGCTGCCGAGCTACGCCATCACAACAGCGCAGTAATCGAGCAGCAGCAACTCCAACTGATTAATAATCAAGTGATGGGGACAGGTAAGCAGGTATTCTTTAACGATAAAGAAGGGCACTATCTGGGGGAATCCTTCACTCAACCCTTAAGCCATTTTGATGCGGTGTTTATGCGCGTTGATCCGCCGCTAAATATGAATTATATAGTAACCACTTACTTACTTGAAAAAGCAGAAAAAGAGGGGGTTTTGGTTCTAAACAAGCCTAATAGCTTAAGAACGTTTAATGAAAAACTCAGCACCACCTTATTCCCGGAATTTACTCCACCCCTAATGGTCAGTAGCCTTCCAGAGGAAATAAAAGACTTTGTCGCCACCCATGAGGAAGTTATCTTAAAACCATTAGATGCCATGGGGGGAAGCGGAATATTCAAAGTGACACCCAAAGACCCCAACCTTAACGTCATATTAGAAACCATGACACAGGACTCGAGTCGCAGCATTATGGCTCAGCGATTTATTCCTGCCATTAAAGAGGGCGATAAGCGGGTATTGGTGATTAACGGCGAAGTGGCGGAACATGCTCTTGCACGTATTCCCAAACAAGGGGAGACACGAGGCAATCTTGCAGCGGGCGGCCTAGGTGTTGCCATGCCTCTCACTGAACAGGAAAGAAAAATTGCCACCACCCTTGCGCCATTTTTAAAAGAGAATGGACTTTTTATCGTGGGTCTTGATGTAATTGGTTATTATCTTACTGAAATTAATATTACAAGCCCCACCTGCATGAGAGAAATACGTGATCAAACAGGTGAGGATATTGCGCTTAAAACCATCCTCGCTTTAGAAACTCACCTTTCTCATTAACTTAACCCCTTAGGGCACTAAAACAAATTTGCTCAATCAGCTCAGGAAAAGTAATTCCTGCAACCTGAGCTGATTGGGGTAATAAGCTCATGGCGGTGAGGCCAGGCAAGGTATTGACCTCCAAGCACCACAATCTACCCTGATTGTCTAATCTAAAATCACTACGACTGTACCCAGTTAACTTCAATGTCTGATGAATTTGAAGTGACAAGTCCTGTACGTGCCGAGTTGTTAAATCATCTAGCAATGCAGGAAACACTTCTTCAGCGCCTCCCGGTTGGTATTTCGCTTCATAATCAAAAATTTCACCACGCTTTAGGATGATTTCTCCCACAGGTAGCGCCTTATCATGCAGTACTGGACAGGTTAATTCTCGCCCTGGAATAAATTGCTCAATCATCACTTCATCATCATGCTGAAAAGCCAAAGCTTGTGCTGCATCTAACTCATCCGCTTGTCTAACAATTGATAAACCCACCGTAGAGCCTTGCTTACTGGGTTTAATAACAACTGGCCAGCCCAATTGTTGCTCTATGTCCTCAATTTTAGCTGGCGCCATTAACCAATTGGGAGTTGGCAACCCCGCTTGGCGCAAGATTCGCTTTGTCATGTCTTTATCCATAGCCAGAGCGCTACCCAATACTGAACTGCCTGTAAAAGGAATACCCGTCATCGCCAAGAGGCCCTGCCATCGACCATCCTCACCAGAACCTCCGTGAAGGGCTATAAACCACAAATCTGCCTCTAAAATTGTTGGGTTATTTAACCAAGATAAAACTGATGCCAATCCTTTTTTTGTGACCGGTGGACTGCTGGCCACAGAGCGATCAAATAACTGACGCTCCTGTTCTGTGTTTAATAAGCCCACCGTGGTATCAATGGCGTTCACCGTGTGTGATCGTTGACGAAGTGCCTTAACCACCTGAGCGCCACTCGCCACTGAGACATCTCTTTCAGCACTATCGCCACCAAATAATACATTGATTTTTAATTGTTTTTTCTGATTCATCTTTCCTAACCACTGTTTCTTAATCCAGCAGCAACACCGTTAATTGTTAAATGAATAGCGCGCTGCACCGCTTCAGTTGCCTCACCGTGTCGATAACACCTTAATAAATCCACTTGCAAATGATTTAATGGATCTAAATAGGGGCGTCTTTCACGAATACTCCTTGCTAGAGTGGGATTGGCTGATAAAAAATCCTGTTGACTGGTAATGGCTTTTAACTCTGTTGTGGTGAGCTCATACTCTTTCTCTATTTCACTAAAAATACGAACTCTTAAGGCCTCATCTTTCACTAATCCAGCATAGCGTTTAGCAATGGTAAAGTCTGTTTTGGCTAACACCATATCCATATTGGATAGTAATGTTTGCATGAAGGGCCACTTTTGATACATGTGCTGCAACTGTGCCAATCCATCCGCGTGACGCTCCCTAAAAGCTTTAACAGCACTACCAAAACCATACCAACCCGGCAGAATCATGCGTGATTGTGCCCAACTAAAGACCCAGGGAATAGCCCTTAAATCTTCAATACGGGTAGAGGGCTTACGCGAAGCGGGACGACTACCAATATTGAGTTTTGAGATTTCACTAATAGGCGTTGCTTCTCTAAAAAACTGATCAAAACCCGGTGTCTCATAGACCAAGGCACGGTAACGCTCAAAGGAAGTTACTGAGATTTCTTCCATTACCTGATAAATACGTTGCCATTCCTCAGTGCTTCCACTTTGATTCAACAAGGTTGCCTCTAAGGTCGCCGCCACTAAAGTTTCTAAATTACGCCGACCAATGCCTGGATCTGAATACTTACTGGCAATCACTTCACCTTGTTCGGTTAATCTGATCTGCGCATTCACACTGCCTGCTGGTTGCGCCAATATCCCGTAATAACTGGGGCCACCACCGCGCCCAACCGAACCCCCACGACCGTGAAATAAACGCATTTCTATCTGAAAACGCTGAAAGACTTCAACCAAAGTTTTTTCTGCCTTATACAGCTCCCAATTGGCTGTTAAAAAGCCGCCATCTTTGTTACTGTCAGAGTAGCCCAGCATGACTTCTTGCAGATCTTGACGACTAACCAGTAAGTCTCTGTACACCGGCAGAGAAAACAATTGCGCCATAATTTGTCCACAGCCGCGTAAGTCGCCTATGGTTTCAAAGAGTGGAATAATGTTCATTTTAAGTTGCGGCTTTTCGCCAGGCACCAATAAACCCACCTCTTTAAGGAGTAAAGCCACTTCCAACACATCACTGACACTGTCTGTTTTTGAAATGATGTAGTTGGTAATTGCGCTTTCACCTAACTCAAGCTGCATTTTTTTTGCCACTTCAAAAATGGCCATTTCTAACTGAGTTTGTTCACTGTAATCAATAAAGAGTGAGCGCAAAGGTCTTGGATTGATGATTTCAGCTAGTAAGAGTTTGATACGCTCTGCCTCGACAAGTGACAGATAGTCTCCGCACACTTGGCTCTTTTGTAACAACTCAGCCACGGTTTTGGCATGAACCTCTGAGTGCTGCCTTAAATCAAGGGACGCTAAATGAAAACCAAAAATGTCCACTGCCCGCTGCAAATGTTTTAATCGACCCTCGGACAAAGACTGTGAACCGTGACTAATGAGCGAGCGAGCTAAAAGTGATAAATCATCTTTAAAGGCTTGGACATTTACATAAGGCGTAATACCTTCAGAAACTGACAACAACTGAGTGTTTTGTAAACTTTTTTGTGTGGCTTGTAAACGTAAATAAATGGCTGTAATTGCACGTCGATAAGGTTCCTCTAAGCGAGCATCCTCTGTTTCAGGAGCGAGTTTGGCTAAGGATAATAGCTCATCACTGACACTCACTAAACGGGATGAGAGAGACAACTGTCCGCGCAATAAAATCAGTTCTTGGAAGTAATAATCAAACACAATGTGGCTGTGACGTTGTAATGCATACTGGGTTACTTCCGCAGTCACAAAAGGGTTCCCGTCACGGTCCCCCCCAATCCAACTGCCCATTTTGATAGGTAAAAGAGGTTGGTTACCTAATTCGTGATAATCCTGATCCTCTTTAACCATACGCTCTAATTGGACGCACAGGCGCGGGACTTCTTTTAAAAAAGTATAACGATAGTAAGAGAGTCCATTTTCGATTTCATCTTTTACCCGCAATTTAAAAGTTCGTAATTCATTGGTTTGCCAAAGAATAAGAATGGCTCGGCGAATAGAGGCTTCATTTTCTTCAAGCTCCTCCGGCGTCATGGAGGTTCTTGTTCGCTCTCCTAAACGTTTGGCAATCATTAAATGACAGTCTAATACTGACTTTCGTTGAACCTCAGTGGGGTGAGCGGTGAGCACTGGCGAGATCAGTGCTTTTGAGAAAAAATCACTCAATTGCTTAACTGTGATATGGTTTTTTCTGGCTCTCTCCAAAGCCAATAAAATACTGCCCTCACGGGGCGGCGCACCGCGTTGAGAATAAACCATGCGGCGGCGATTATGATGTAAATCTTCTGCAATGTTGGACAAATGAGAAAAATAACTAAAGGCTCTTACCACCGCGATAGTGTCTTCTGCTGAAAGCCCATCTAGGCTATGTTCTAATTTACGTAAATCAGTAGGATTATCATCCCGACGATATTGAATTGCGCTCTGACGAATGCCTTCAATTAGATTATAAATATTCTCACCCTCTTGCTCTCTAAGGGTATCGCCTAAAATACGGCCCAGAAAGCGGATATCTTCCTTCAAAGGCAAGTCTTTTTCTGAAGCATGCTCACTCATCGCAAGAACTCCAGAAACTGGCCATCTTCATGCTAAACTTATTTTTATTTAATTTTATAGATTGCTTATTCATGTCAGCTCATCTCCCAATTACGATCGCAACCCGTGAAAGTCGTCTGGCCCTCTGGCAAGCTGAACATATCCGGTCCCAATTAGTACAATTATATCCACAGCTTGAGGTTTCGTTGTTAGGAATGACAACCCAAGGCGATCAGATTCTTGATCGAACCTTATCTAAAGTAGGGGGTAAGGGGTTATTTGTCAAAGAATTAGAAATTGCCATGGAAGAGGGTAGAGCAAGACTTGCCGTGCATTCTATGAAGGATGTTCCCATGGAACTTCCCCCGCTCTTTAGTATGGTCGTGGTGGGCGAGAGAGAAGAGGCTACCGATGCCTTTATTTCAAATCAATTCGCAACACTGAGTGAATTACCAAAAGGGGCCGTAGTGGGAACGTCAAGTTTACGTCGTGAATGTCAACTGCGTGAGCGTTATCCCCATCTCACCATTACACCTTTGAGAGGCAATCTTGATACTCGGCTTAAAAAGTTAGATCAAGGAGAATACGATGCGATTATTCTTGCTTCCGCCGGCCTTAAACGTTTAGGGCTAGGCAATAGAATTAAAGCACATATCAGTCTTGATGAGAGTATTCCAGCCGTTGGCCAAGGAGCGCTTGCCATCGAGTTTCGCAGCGAGGACACAGCGCTTAAGGAGCTATTACAGCCTCTTATTAATAAAACCACTGAGCAATGCGTATTAAGTGAGAGAGCGCTATCAAGACAACTCTCCGGTAGCTGTGATGTGCCCCTTGGCGCTCATGCCGTTATTAAGGATGGTCAGCTTATCCTTAAGGCCTTTGTCGGCCGACCAGATGGCTCACTGATACTGCGCGCCTCAGCCACAGGAAAACCAGAAGAGTATCACTCTATTGGCCTTAATTGTGCCAATCAACTCATTGAGCAGGGGGCGCAAGCCATATTGGATGCTTGCCGCGCATCATGATAGATGAAGGAAGGCTTATAAAGAGTATTTTACTGACAAGACCCTCAGGTCAAAACTTTGATTTAATCAACTTATTTACCAACATTAATGCTAAGGTCTATGAATTACCCGCCATTGAGATTAAAGCCCTTAGCCCGCCCAAGCTTCCTCCATCTCTACCTAGCCGTTACTATGACCGAGTGATTTTTATTAGTACGAATGCCGTTCAATATGGCTGGCCTCTTGTTCAAAACTATATCAATCTTGATACCACGTTGTTTACCATTGGTGAGGGTAGCGGAAAAGCACTAGAACGCCACGCCAATCGTCCTGTTAGCTATCCGCAACCTAAAACAGACAGTGAAGCATTACTGTCAATGGACAAATGGCACTCTATTGATGGTTTAACTGTACTAATCTGCCGCGGCCAAGGGGGGCGTGAATGGTTAAAAGAGACTCTTGAAACACGAGGAGCTAAGGTGGATTACTTAGAATGCTACATACGTACTCAACCTAAGCTAAATTTATCAACTTTTGATAACGCAATGGCTGATCAAGCGGTTATACTTATTATGAGTATAGAATCTTTATCAAACCTGTGGCATAGCCTAGATTCGCACAGACTTGATCAACTGACAAAAAAGGTTTTTTTAGTCACCCATGAGCGTATTAAGGACTATGCGATACAGTTAGGCATTAAAAGAATCTATTTAACTGAAAACAATCATCAAGCCATTATTAATACTTGGCGTAAAATTGCAATTTAAACCATGACAACAGAAACCACTCAACCAACCACCACATCGATTAAATTATATAAATTATTTGGCTGGTTAAGCGTCATTGCTTTCTTAGGTACCTTATCTCTGTGGTTACAATACCGCCATGATAATCTGCAACTCAGAGAAGATTTAGCCAATCGTCTTAATCAAGCCGATCGCTTGGTAAAACAAAATCAAGGGGAATATTCTTCAGTCCAAGAAACACTGAAAGAATCTAATCATCGCATTAGTAACCTTGAATCCCAACTGGCAGACTCGCAAAGCCAACAAATTGTCCTACAAAGCATGTACCAAGAATTGGCCCGTAACCGTGATGACTGGGTTTTAGCAGAAGTGGAGCAACTGGTTGATGTGGCCAACCAACAATTGCAGCTTACAGGTAACGTACAATCTGCCTTATCAGCGCTTCAGTCTGCTGATATGCGCTTACAAAAGTTAAATCGTCCCTCATTATTGTTTTTACATAAAGCGATTACTGAGGATATCGACCGACTACGCGCTGTGCCTTTTGTTGATATCACGGGTATTAGTAACCGTATCGATGAGATCGCTCAAAATATTGATATTATTCCACTGGCCTCTGACACAAGACCCCCTAAAAAGTCTGCTGTTTCACAGAGCGATAAATCCAATACCTTATCAAAGGTAGGCCGTGAATTATTGAATGAATTAAGTCAATCTATTCAAATTAAACGGATTGATACTCCAGAGCTTCCTCTGCTAAGTCCCGAGCAATCATTCTTTTTAAGAGAAAATCTGCGTTTAAGATTGGTTTCAGCAAGACTTGGCGCGCTCTCTCACAATAATATTACTTATGAGGCAGATCTCAATACGGCGCAAGAATGGATTAAACGCTATTTTGATCTTCAATCACCTGCGGTTAAAAACGACTTACATATTATCGAGCAATTACGTCACGCACCTGTGAACATGTCTGTGCAAGATATTAGTGCCACCTTAAATGCCGTAAGACGTGCTCGTTCACAAAAAGAGGGTAATCATCGATGAGCAGTTTATTGTGGTTTATCGCGCTCTTTGTGGTAGCAACCATCGTCGCTATTGCCGTGGGACTAAACACAGGCTATGTATTAATTGTCATGGCTCCTTGGCGCATTGAAATCTCTCTGGCCATGTTTGTAATAGGTATTATTGTTTTGTGTTTAGGTTTGTATACTTTTTCGAGATTGGCGTATCTTAGTTTAAGTTTACCCACCCGCGTGCAAGCCTACCGTCAAAAGCGCTCAAAAAATCGTGCTCGCAGCGCTCTCTATCAAGGCCTAACCGATTATTTTGAAGGCAACTTTAAACGTGCAGAAAAACAGGTGGAATTGGCCTTAGAAAATGGCGAATCTCCAGCTTTAAGCGCCATCGTCGCCGCTCGTTCTGCCCATGAACTACATAAATATGAGAAGCGTGATTTATATTTAGCAAAGATAAACGAATTAGGTCCTGAAACACGCCTACTTCGCTTAACCACGCATGCTGAATTACTGCTTGATGAGCGTCGCTATAATGAGGCCCTGACTTTACTGAAGGAAGCACACCGACTCTCTCCCAAACATGTGCGCGCTCATCAATTGCTTCTTAAAGCTCAACTTGCCACAGGCGCTTGGCGCGCGGCTATTGAAACGCTGGATTTATTAGAAACCGTTCATGCTGTTGATCAAATTCATGCTTTACCCATCAGAAGAAATGCTTGGCAACAACTTCTTAGACACTCTTCTACCTATTTAGATGATTTAAAAACCACCTGGAAAAGTATCCCTAGCGAAATGCGACTTGACCACCTTCTTGCGCAAACAGCAGCAGGGTATTTTATTGACCTCAAAGCCCATGATGAAGCTCTTTCTATCATCGAAAGAAATCTAGAAAAATCCTGGGACGATGCTTTAGTGGCCTTATATGGAGAGTGTCGCAGTCAGTCTAACCGAATGCAAATTGAAAAAGCAGAGAATTGGTTAAAAGACCATCCAGAGGATGCTGTACTGTTACTGACATTGGCCAAATTGTGTATGCGTGAATTGCTATGGGGCAAAGCACAAAGCTATTTAGATGCCAGTATTTTTATTGAACCCAGTAGAGAGGCCCAACTTCTTCAGCAAGAATTATCTGAAAAGATGGGGCCTGCAAAACAACCTACCTCACGTAACAACAACCACATAGACCCTGACTTTGGCGTTGCCTAAGCCGCGGGTTTGTTGTCTACGGAAGGGGTAAATGGGTCAGAATAAAACTCATCCTCAGGTAAGCCCCTGGTTTTAGTAAAGGTATTAAAACCTGATTCCACCATTATTGGCGCGCCGCAAGCATAGACTTGGTACCCAGATAAATCTTGATAGTCCGCAAGAATTGCTTCATGAACTAACCCTGTTCTTCCTTGCCAATGATCTTCTGCCAGGGGCTCTGACAGAACTGGAATAAAGGTAAATTGCTCATTGACCCAGCTTTGTGCGAGCTCATAATAGTATAAATCCTGCTTACTTCTCACTCCCCAATAAAGTACCATTGGACGAGTAATCCCCTTGTGTTTGGCAGACTCAATTATTCCTTTTATAGGTGCAAAACCTGTGGCGCCAGCCATAAATATGATGGGCTTGTCAGAGTCTTCTCTTAAAAAGAATGTGCCCAAGGGGCCTTCAAAACGTAAAATTATCTTTTCTTTTAACTCATTAAATACGTATTGAGAAAAGCTACCGCCAGGATAGTTACGTATATGTAGTTCAATAATACCGGCCTCATGGGGGGCATTAGCCAAAGAGAAACTTCTTTTCTTACCATCTTTTAATAAGAAATCAATGTATTGACCAGCGAGAAACTCAAATTTCTCTTGTGCAGGCAATTTAAGTTTTAAAATGGCCACATCATGATTGGGTTTTTCGATTGACTCAACGCGACAGGGTAATTTTTTAATGTGAATGTCTTTCATGCCATTCACCTGTCTGATCTCAATGGTGACGTCCGAAGTAGGTTTAGCGCAGCACAACAGGGCAAAGCCTTGAGAGACTTCCTCCTCAGTTAATGCAGAGCTTTGATATTCACCACGGTCTAAGGAGCCATCAAGCACCTTACCTTTACAAGAGCCACAGGCGCCGCTTCGACAACCAAAGGGGAGGACAAGACCTTCCTTCTGTGCCCCTTCTAAGATAGTATCTTCCTGATCACATTGAAACTGATTGCCGCTGGGGCTTAAAGTAACCTTTACTAACATACGTTTATCCTAAAGATTAAGGTAGAAAACATGAAACGCTGGTTAATCATTGGAGCAGGTGATGTTGCAGCACGTATGGTGCCTCTTATTCAACATCGCGCGCGCCTCTTTGCTCTTTGCCGTAACCCAGAAAAAGCCGATTATTGGCGAGACTTAGGCACTACACCGATTATTGGTGACCTTGACGATCCACAAAGCTTAACCCAAATTGCAGGGATTGCTGAGGGAGTCTTTCATTTTGCGCCACCCAATCTGGGTGGCGACAAAGATTTAAGAACGCGTCACCTTATTTCCGCTCTTTCAAGGTCAAATAGTTTACCACAGCATATCGTCTATATCAGTACAACCGGAGTGTACGGAGATCAGCAGGGCGGCTGGGTTGATGAGACAACTAGAAAGCAAACACAATCCGCCAGGGCCATACGGCGAGTTGATGCGGAAAACCAATTGCGCCGCTTTGCCTGTCATCAGACCATCAAGCTCACCATCTTAAGAGCCCCGGGGATTTACGCAGAAGATAGACTACCCTTAAAACGACTTAGCGACCAATTGCCTCTAGTTACAAAAGAAGAGGATTCCTGGAGTAACCATATCCATGCCTTAGATCTAGCACGCTCAGCGGTAAAAAGTATGTATCAACCCCGTAACTCAAGAGCTTATAATGTGGTGGATAACGAGCCTATGCAAATAGGAGACTTTTACGATCAGCTGGCAGATCACTTCCAACTCAATCGAGCACCACGGCTCGCAAAAGAGCAAGTTAAAAACATAATTAGCGAAATTAGCTGGAGTTTCATAGCAGAATCACGTAAAATTACCAATCAAAGATTAACTAAAGAATTAAACTTTGAATTTCTCTATCCATCCGTAACGAGTTGTTTAGCCAAACTCAAACTCATTAAGTAAAACAGTAAATTTTCCGTAACTTCGTCGAAAAACTAGACAAAATGCATGAAAATCGGGAAAATTAGCATTATGAAGAAAATTTTAGTGATGCACGGCCCCAATTTGAATCTTCTTGGGACGCGTGAACCTGATGTGTATGGCAGAACCACGCTCGATGACATTAATCGTCAGTTGGAAGCGCTATGTCATGGCACTGACGTGACATTGAGTACCTTTCAAAGTAATTGGGAAGGGGCTTTAATTGATCGCCTTCATCATGCAAAAGAAGAGGGGGTCGATGGCATTATCATTAATCCGGGTGGATTGACCCACACCAGCGTTTCTTTAAGGGATGCTCTAGCTGGTGTAAAAATTCCTTTTATCGAAGTTCATCTTTCTAACATTTACGCCCGCGAAAGCTTCCGTACTCATTCTTACTTGTCACCCTTAGCAGAAGGCGTGATTAGTGGTCTTGGGGCTACAGGCTATCATTTGGCGCTTAACTACTGGCTGGAACGTCTATGACTATGGATTTAAGAAAACTCAAAAAATTAATTGATCTGGTAGAAGAATCAGGTATCTCTGAACTTGAGATCACTGAAGGGGAAGAGAAGGTAAGAATCTCAAAGGCCGGCAGTCACTTTATGATGCCCAATGCCATGCCTAATTATCAGTACAACGCCCCGCCGGTCAATCAAGGGATGATGGCAGGACAACAAAATAATGTCACAGCGACGCCTGCCGCAGAACCTGTGAATACCGACGATGATGGTCACGTGGTTAAATCGCCTATGGTCGGTACCTTCTACCGCTCACCTTCTCCTGGGTCTCCTCCCTTTATTGAGGTGGGTCAAAATGTTACCGAAGGACAAACTCTGTGCATTATAGAAGCCATGAAATTGCTCAACGAAATTGAGTCAGATGTGGCAGGTACAGTTAAACGTATCTTAGTTGAAAATGGACAGCCCATTGAGTATGGACAACCCTTGTTCATCATCTCTTAAATTACTGGTAAAACAACTATGTTTGATAAGATTTTAATTGCCAATCGCGGCGAAATTGCTCTGCGAGTTCAGCGGGCTTGCCGAGAATTGGGTATCAAAACGGTCGCGGTACATTCTGAGGCTGACGCCGACGCAAAGTATGTGATGCTAGCAGATGAGTCCGTATGCATTGGACCCGCCTCCTCTTTACAAAGCTACTTGAATATTCCTGCCATTATTTCTGCAGCAGAAGTCACTGGCGCACAGGCCATTCACCCAGGCTACGGATTTTTATCAGAAAACGCTGATTTTGCTGAACGCGTAGAGAACAGTGGTTTTGTATTTATTGGTCCTAAAGCTGAAACCATTCGCTTGATGGGTGACAAAATCAGCGCCAAAAGTGCCATGAAAGCCTCTGGTGTGCCTGTTGTTCCAGGCTCTGAAGGGCAACTTCCTGAGGACCCTAAAGAGCTTAAAAAAATCGCCCAACAAATTGGCTACCCCGTACTAATCAAAGCTGCTGCCGGTGGCGGTGGACGTGGGATGCGGGTTGTTGAAAAAGAAGAGGATTTACTCTCTTCGCTACAAATGACTCGCTCAGAAGCCAAAGCTGCCTTTGGTAACGATACGGTCTATATGGAAAAATATTTAAGTCAGCCTCGCCATATAGAAATTCAAGTTCTTTCAGATGAACATGGTAATGCAGTGTACCTTGGCGAACGTGATTGCTCAATGCAGCGTCGCCATCAAAAGATCATTGAAGAAGCTCCAGCAGTAGGGATTAGTGAAAAACTACGGCAAAAAATTGGTGAAAGCTGTGTGGCTGCCTGTAAACGTATTAAATACCGCGGTGCTGGTACCTTTGAGTTTTTATACGAAAATGGCGAATTTTACTTTATTGAAATGAATACCCGTGTGCAAGTTGAGCACCCTGTGACTGAACTAATTACTGGTATCGATATAGTACAAGAACAAATTCGTATTGCAGCGGGCAACAAACTCTCCTTTAGACAAAAAGACATTGTGCTCAATGGTCATTCTATTGAGTGCCGTATTAATGCGGAAGACCCTTACACATTTATGCCCTCTCCAGGACGCATTAATCAATACCATGCGCCAGGAGGCCCTGGTACGCGCGTTGACTCTCATATTTACCAAAATTACTTTGTTCCGCCTTACTATGACTCTTTGATTGCTAAAGTATTAACCCATGGCGCAACGCGAGAGCAGGCCTTAGCCAGAATGCGTATTGCCTTATCGGAAATGGTGGTGGAAGGGATTAAAACCAATATTCCTCTTCATCAACAGTTACTTAATGATGCTGAATTTATTAAGGGTGGGACCAGTATTCATTATTTAGAAGAAAAACTCGCTTCAAGTAAAAATTAATGGCCTGGCACCAAATTCAACTCACTCTGTCCTCAGAGGTGGCTGAGCAATTCTCTGACGCACTTATGAATCAAGGGGCTTTAACCGTTACCCTTGAAAACTTTGAGTTACCAGGACAGCCCGAATTTGAGGTGTTTGGTGAACCAGGTTATGAAACTGATCAACTCTGGCCTTGGTGTACGCTTAAAGTGCTCATTGACTTCAAAGATAATGCTGCTGACCTGATCGAGCGAGCATGCGCTGAGATTGAGCTAAGTGACATCCCCGCCTTTCAAGTGGACGTCATTGAAGACCAGGACTGGGTACAACTCACACAAAGCCAATTCGAACCCATACAAATCAACGATCATATGTGGATTGTTCCCACCTGGCACACTCCTCCTGATGAGCAGGCGATTAACATCAGAATTGATCCTGGACAGGCCTTTGGTACGGGCGGCCATCCAACCACTCAATTGTGTTTGAATGCACTAATAAAAGAGATCACCCCACAATCCAGTATTCTTGATTATGGATGCGGTTCTGGCATATTGGCTATTGCCGCCGCAAAAATGGGGGCTCAATCGGTCATTGGAGTGGATATTGATGAGGCCGCCGTATTAGCAGCCAAACGCAATGCTGAGCTTAATAATGTAAGCGCTCACTTTTACAACAATCAAGACTGGAAAAGCGATACGCTTTACGATGGGGTGGTAGCAAATATTTTAGCGGCACCATTAAAGGTCTTGGCGCCTTTGCTATCCTCCTATGTGAAACCTGGTGGTTGGCTTATACTTTCAGGGTTATTAGATAAACAAACCGATGAGATGATTGCTTGCTATAGTCCGTTTATTAGCTTAAGGAAAGTCTCGCAACAGGAAGAGTGGGTTTGTCTAATGGGTAAAAAATAATCTACTGTAAGAACAGGAAAACACATGACACAATCTGCAGCCCGTCGCTATAGCGACACCCATCAATGGGCTTTACCTATTGGAGAAGATCTGTATAGCGTTGGCATAACTGACTTTGCTCAACAGCAGTTGGGGGACGTGATGTTTGTCAATTTCCCTCAGCTTAATCAAGCTGTTCAACAAGGAGAAAGCTGCGCCACTGTGGAATCTGTAAAATCCGCCTCCGATGTGTATTCTCCTCTCGCAGGTAGCGTTGTTGAAGTGAATCATGAACTCACTTCCGCACTGGAAAATATTAATAGTGACCCCTACGGTAGCTGGTTATTCAAGATAAAATGTTCAAATAAAACAGATTTCGAGAAACTGCTCACAGAAGAACAATATCAACAACTCACCAAGTAAACTTAAGGCAGATTTCGCTTGCCTGAAGTCGTTAATTACTACTACGCTTAAATAGGATCAAAATACGCTTATGACAACTCTCGTTTGTGGTTCCATGGCCTATGACACCATTATGGTTTTTGAAGATCGCTTTCAGCATCACATTCTGCCAGAAAAAATTCATTCCTTAAGTGTCGCTTTTTTGGTCCCTACCCTAAGAAAAGAATTTGGAGGTACGGCAGGCAACATTGCCTATAACCTTAATTTATTAGAGACCAACCCACTCATCATGGCAACTGTAGGCCATGACTTTACTGAATATCACCAACGCTTAGAATCACTAAATATCTCAACGCAGCATATTCGTCAGCTCTCTGACAGTTTTACTGCTCAAGCCTTCATTACAACGGACCTTGATGACAATCAAATAACGGCCTTTCATCCGGGTGCCATGAACTTCTCTCACTTAAATCACGTGAAAGAGGCTCAAAACGTGACTTTTGGCGTGGTATCCCCTGATGGTAAAACGGGAATGATAGAACACGCCAAAGCCTTTCATCAACAAGCAATCCCTTTTTTATTTGACCCAGGACAGGGCCTACCAATGTTCAGCGGTGAGGAATTATTAACCTTTATCGAACAGGCCACTTACTTTGCCGTAAACGATTATGAGGCTCAATTATTGGTTGATAAAACCGGACTCGCCATTGAAGAGCTGGCCAAACGGGTTGACGCTGCCATTGTGACTCGAGGAGCAGAGGGCTCTACCATCTATACCGATAATGAAACCATTCACATTCCTGCAGTTAGAGCGGAAAACATTATTGATCCCACGGGTTGCGGTGATGCTTATCGTGCAGGCTTAATTTATGGCATTACTCACCAATGGTCATGGGCCAAAACAGGTCGATTAGCCGCGCTCATGGGATCATTAAAAATTGGCCACCGAGGCGGACAGAACCACCGCTATACGTTCGCTGAAATCGCATCATTATTTAAGCAACAATTTGATTTGGATCTTGATACGTGATTCGTGTTCTTTCATTAGTAAAACTGGTTTTCGTATCGTTTCACGTGACAATTGGGGTGATAACTTGCGCCTTTATCTTTCCCATTTCTTCAAAAAAAGTACGCCTGGGACTAATTAAAAAATGGGCGCAGATGTTACTGTTATATTTAAATATCCGTGTAGAAAAAGTTGGCGAGCTGCCTGACTTTAAAAAACAAACCTACATTTTGACCTCTAACCATATTTCCTGGGTAGATATTTTTGTTATTCATTCACTCTACCCTGTGCGCTTTGTCTCTAAATCTGAGGTCAGAAGTTGGCCTATTTTTGGTTGGCTGGCTAATCGCTCAGGCACCCTTTTTTTACAAAGACAAAACAGAAAAGCAACTCATGCCATTGGTCACGATATGGTGTTTGCTCTTAGGGAAGGGGACTCTCTGGGGCTTTTTCCGGAAAGTACAACATCCAACGGTTTACAAATACTGCCCTTTAAAAGCTCAATGTTACAACCCGCCGTCAGTGAGAAAACTCCTTTTGTGCCCATCGCTCTTCGTTACTACCTCAAGAATGGAAAAATAAACCACCATATTCCCTTTATTGGCGATATGAATTTTGTATCATCCTTACTTGGCGTGTTAAAAAGTCCTAAAACCACGGTTAAGGTGGCGATTGGTAATACCATTACCCCCGTTGATGTCCACCGCAGAGAGTTGGCGCAAATTTTAGAGAAAGACACTCATACACTACTTCATGAAGTGCTTAAGTGAAGCCTCTGGTTTACAGTTAACCTGGAATATCTTGCGGTCATGAAGTCGTAAAGCCGTCAAACATCCACCCCATAAACATCCCGTATCTAAAGCCAAAACCTTAGACTCCATATGTAAGCCTAAGGCTGACCAATGGCCAAATACAATCGTGTCATTTTTGGTTTTTCGGTTAGGATGCTCATACCAAGCGTAAAGACCTTTAGGTTTTTCTTGGATTTTTCCTTTAAAGGAGAAGTCCATTTTACCGTCCTTATCAATAAGTCTTAAACGTGTCATGGCATTAGTTATGACTCTTAGGCGCTCCATGCCTTCTAAATCGTCACTCCAATAAGCCGGTTTATTGCCATACATGTGGATTAAAAACTCTTGGTATTGTTGACTTCTAAGAGCTTGCTCAACCTCTACTGCCAAAGATAAAGACTCGGTAATAGACCACTGAGGGAGTAGACCTGCATGCACCATGGTAAACCCTTGATCGTGGTGCATCATCGGGCGATATCTTAACCAACGTAATAAATCATCTTTATCTGGTGCCTCTAAGATAGCATCCAAGGTATCGCTAGCATGAGCCTTTTGATAACCCTCAGCCACACATAACAAATGCAGATCGTGATTACCTAAAATGGTTACTGCACTATCACCAAGATTTTTTATATACCGCAATACCTCTAAGGATTGAGGTCCACGATTAACTAAATCACCAACAAACCATAATTGATCCAACTGAGGATTAAAATGTATTGTGTCTAAGAGCCTTTCAAGAGGAGTAAAACAGCCTTGAACATCACCAATAATGTAAACACTCATGCTTTATTTAACCGCTGCCACCATATAATTAACAGCTGCCTTTATTTCTGCATCCGATAAAGCAGGATTTCCACCTTTAGCTGGCATACTGTTTTTTCCATTTATAGCACTTTTGTATAAAACGTCTATGCCCTGAGCGATTCTAGGAGCCCAGTCCTGTTTATTGGCGTATTTCGGTGCTCCCAAGGCACCGGAACTGTGGCAACCAGTACAAATTGACTCAAAGGTTTTTTTGCCTAACTCGACATCATTGTTACTTGCCATTGATGCCGGTTTTACAGATTGGGAAGTAGTTTGGGTATCAGTCTTAGCTTGTTCATTGATTGATGAAGGAGTAGCTGCCGGAACTGCCTGTTTAGGTAATGGAGTAATGACCACCCTAGCAATAGGTTTAATTCTGTTGTCCGTGTCCTGTTTTGAGATTTGCTCTTCTGACTTCAAACTGAATACATAATGTTGTAACAGTAAAACTCCTACAACACCCGCTAGAGTTAGCAAAACACCTTTTACGATATTTAGAAAAGAAGAGTTTGTATTAGACATAATCTAAATCCATTACGATATACTATTTGATTATAGCTTTTTTTCTGTGTGCTTAAGAAAGAAAGACTATAAAATAAGAGAATTACTTACTTAACGCATTTTCATATATTGCAGTTTATTGTGCGCTCGTAGCTCAGTTGGATAGAGTGTTGGTTTCCGAAGCCAAAGGTCACAGGTTCGACTCCTGTCGAGCGCGCCAAATTTCTTTATGCCTAAACCCAGAAAAAAATATCTCATTATATGTACCTTACGTTTAGGTGATATTTTACTGAGTACACCCATTGCTCACTCAATTAGAGCTCATGATCCTGACGCACAAATTGATTATCTGGTTCTCAAAGGTAATGAGGGCATTTTAGAGGGGAATACTGACATAAACACTGTAATAGCTTTACCGCACAGAACCTCTTTTTTTAATCGACTAAAAGAATATATTAGTCTGTGGAATAAATACGATATCGCGTTAAGTCCTGTCTCATCAGACAGAGCAAGACTTTATGGCTACATTACCGCTAAAAAATTCTACGGCTTTTATAACGAACATACAGCAAAAATTTCAAAGGCATTGCTCACTGACGGCTTTTTATTTGATGATTTAAATACACACACAGTTATTCATGGACAAAAACTTCTTGGTTTTCTGAACATTAAACCTACCAATACAGTCGTTCCCCCATTTAAAGAGATTGATCTAATCAAATGGGGGATTAACAAGCCATACGCTGTTATTCATCCATACCCCAAATTTAACTACAAAATGTGGGACAAACAAAAATGGATTGAATTAATCAAGTTCATCTTAAACAAAAACATACAGATTGTACTAACAGGTAGCAAGGAAGAGGATGAACTACAGTACTGTAAGGAGATTGTCGATGCTACGCACTGTATCAATCTTGCAGGTAAAATAAATCTAGGGGAAGTAGGGGCCTTAATTAAAAAAGCTGAATTTTTTGTAGGGCCAGACACTGGTGTTACTCATATTGCAGCTGCAACTGGAGTAAAAACCATTGCCTTATTTGGTCCGTCGAACCCTATAAAGTGGGGGCCTTGGCCAATTAATTTTAAAAACAACGAAAGCTCAGCTTGGCCACTTAAAGTTATAAATAACAAAATTAATAATATATATTTGATACAGGGTGAAAAGTTCTGTGTTCCCTGTATGAATGAGGGCTGCAACAAGAAACCACTAAGTTTTAGTGATTGTTTAATTGATATGCCTTTGGAAAAAGTGTTAAGTACTATTACTCAGCTATAAGATGAAACCATTAATTGATTTATCCATAATCATACCAACTTATAAAAGAAAAGAACTTTTAACATGTTGCTTAGAATCAATTTCCAAACAAGATGTGTTACCAAATGAAATAGTTATTGGAAACGATTGTATTGAGGACCCTATAGATGCTCAAGAAATACAATCAAAATATCCATTTAACATAAAAGTACTAAACAGAACAAAACCGTTAGGGCAAAGTAAAAATGTTAATGATTTAATTAACAAGGTTCAATCCAACTGGACAATGCTTATTCATGATGATGACTTACTAATTGAAAATAGCTTACAGAAGTTTTTTAATACTACTAAAGAATCAAGTCATGGTGATCTATTTTTTGGTATGCAGAAGCTATTAAAAAATAATAAACTTCAAACTGACGATGAAGCATTAGAATTCAACAAAAAGTTTCATCGAGATCCTTCTAAGGTTTTGCCTTCAAGTTTTGAGTTGGTAAGTCAGCATACAATTCCAAGTAATGGTTTTATAATTAAAACTGACTTATTAAAGAAAATTGGCTATTGTTATCAACTTGGTTTATTTAATTATGGATTAATTAAAGATGCTTGTGATTATGGGTTTACTTGGAAATGCTATTTAAACAATATTAATTTTATTTTTGTTCCCAATTTTGTAAGTATTTATAGAATTACAGATATAAGTGTTTCAAGTAAAAAAAATGTCACAATTCTTGAATCTTTTTTAGTTGAGTTAGACATACTTTTGAAACTAAAACCTTCTAGATTTGAAAATAAAAAACAATTAAAAAATAAAATTAAGAAACGTTATCTTAAATCTTTAAAAACAGCTATTAGACTTCAAAACTGGAGTTTATTTATTACTATATTATGCTCAAAGTTTAAATACAGGTTTTAATTAATATGATTTGTATTCATTTAAAAGGAGGATTAGGTAATCAAATGTTTCAGTATGCGGCGGGAAGGGCTCTTGCCGACCATATTAAAACAGATTTATATCTCGATCTTACAACCTACCAAACAGATAAGATTAGAAAATTCGAACTACTTGACTTCAATATAAGAGCCGAAATTGCAGATGAAAATATTTTAAAAGGTTGGCCTATTAAGTATAAAAAAATTAATAAAATATTTCAAAAGCTTGGGTTGCGATCAAAATATCATTTTGAACTATCTTATAATTTTGACCCTAATTACTTTAATTTAAAAGTACCGGTTATGTTGGACGGTTTTTATCAGTCAGAAAAATATTTTTTAAAATACAAAGAGAGTATTTTTAATGACTTTACTCTTATAGATCCGTTAGATCCAGAAAACTTAAACACACTTAATAAAATAAAAAGAAGTGAAAGTGTAATGATTCACGTTAGAAGGGGGGACTATGTTAATAATCCCATCAACCTACAAATACATGGAATATGTGATATCGATTACTATAAAAAAGGAATTGAACTTATACTTAACAAAATAAAAAATCCTTCTTTTTTTGTATTTTCTGATGATATCAATTGGTGTAAATCAAATTTTAGATATTTAAATAATGTTTCTTATATTGAAAACAACGAGAATGAACCTTCAAAAGATATTTATTTAATGTCGCATTGCAAACATTTTATAATTGCAAATAGTTCCTTTAGTTGGTGGGGTGCATGGCTAGGTAACAGTTATACTAAACTAGTAATTTCTCCAAAAAAATGGTTTGTTGACCTGCACCCAATTTTTAGTTTTATGTTAAATCTAGTAAAGTTCATTTATGTAAAGGAGAATGGACTTGAAGAAGCGATTTACAGAGGAACAGATTATTGGGTTTTTGAAGGAAGCAGAAGCTGGCATTCCTGTAAAAGAGCTAT
>JAGXAW010000036.1 GCA_018971415.1 Betaproteobacteria bacterium | reverse complement strand
TCCATTATTCCTCCAACTTAAGCTGCCTGCTGTTCGGTTTTTGTTACATTAAAATCCTCTGGAAAGTGATCCAGGGCTGACAATACTGGGAACGGAGTCATTCCGCCCATTGCACACAGTGAACCATTGAGCATGGTGTCGCATAAATCTCTCAATAGAGACGCTTGAGCTGCGGCTTGTTCGGGTTGTGCTTGAATTTTAGCAATGACCTCAGCGCCTCGCGTTGAACCGATGCGGCAAGGTGTGCATTTACCACAGGATTCCAATGCGCAGAACTCCATGGCATATTTGGCTTGCTCGGCCATATCGACGGTATCATCAAATACCACAACGCCACCGTGACCTAAGACTGCCCCTTTTTGAGCAAGAGCTTCATAATCCATAGGGATATCTAGCTTATCAACAGGAATGTAGGCACCCAAAGGACCACCAATTTGAACAGCCTTGATAGGGCGTTTGGTGTAAGTACCGCCACCATAGACATCGATTAATTCTCTGGCAGTAATACCAAAAGCTTTTTCGACGAGTCCACCACGAGCAATGTTGCCAGCCAACTGGAAGGGTAGAGTTCCGCGTGAGCGCCCCATCCCAAAATCAGCGTAAGCTTTAGCGCCTTGCGCTAAAACAAAAGGCACAGCTGCCATGGTAAGCACGTTATTAATGATTGTGGGGCGACCAAATAAACCCTCTAATGCAGGTAAGGGGGGTTTGGCGCGCACAATACCGCGTTTACCTTCTAAACTCTCAAGCAGAGCAGTTTCTTCACCGCACACATAAGATCCTGCTGCCTTGCGAATTTCAATCTCGAAGGAAAACTCAGAACCTAAAATACGCCGTCCCAAGTAATTGGCTTGCGTTGCCAGGCGAACTGCCTCGGTCATGGTATCAACCGCGTGAGGATATTCAGAACGGATATAAACATACCCTTTGGTGGCTCCCACTGCTATACCGGCAATAATCATGCCTTCGATCAGCATATAAGGATCATCTTCCATCACCATGCGATCAGCGAAGGTTCCTGAATCACCCTCGTCGGCATTAATCACAATGTATTTTTGATCAGCTTGAGCTTGCATCACGGTACGCCACTTAATACCGGCAGGAAAACCGGCGCCGCCGCGACCGCGCAAACCAGAATCCAACACCTCCTGCACAATCTCTTCGGGTTTCAGTGTCAAGGCTTTTTTCAAACCCTGCCATCCTTGATGCTTAGCGTAGTCATTGAGTGACAGAGGCTCAGTAATACCCACACGAGCAAATGTTAATCTCTCTTGATTTTTAAGATACTCAATCTCTTCAGTCACCCCTTGGTATAGACTGTGGACTCCTGCTTGCAAGAAATCAGCGGCAAACAAATCAGCCACATCAGAGACATCAACAGGGCCGTAGGCATGCCTAACCCCATCAATTTCCACCTCAACCAACGGTTCTAACCAGAACATACCGCGCGAACCATTTCTCTTAATCTCAATATCAGTACCGGAATCTTTTGCTAAACGGGCTATCTCAATGGCAACTTCATCGGCACCTGCAGCTAAGGCCGCAGAATCACAGGGGACGAAAACGATCGGTTTCATACGTTCTCCTTAGTTTGTTTAACCCATTTTTGTATCTTTTCAATAGAAGCGTGGGCTTTTAATTTTCCATCCACTTCCACCGCAGGACCCGTAGCGCATAAACCTAAACAATAAGCGTGTTCTATGTGCCAATCATGATCATTTGCCAACAATTGAGTGGCTTGTTCGCTCAAGGAGCGGCAGCCGCGAGCTTGACAGGCTTCAGCTTGGCAAATGGCCAGGGTATGTTTGGTGGGAGGGGTTTGTTTGAAGTGATGGTAATAAGTGATCACCCCGTGGATTTCAGCACGAGATAAGTTTAATACAGGGGAAAGCTCAGAGGCCGTTTGGCTTGGAATGAAGCCTATGGTGTCCTGTATGTGATGAAGTATAGGCAAAAGGGCACCTGGTACACCACGATAACGCTCAGCGGCTTGGCGTATCACAGATTCATAATGAAATTCGACTGTATCCAAGGATTCCTCCTCATGGTTTAAGGGTTAACTTGTTGCATTAAGTTGCAATTAGTTATTGACACTTGATGCAACAGTACTGTAATGTTTTCCTAGATTATCCCCATTAACACAATAAGTCAATTGTAATAAAAGAAAAACTTATGGTGGCTATAATTGCAGCTTATTTCATTTTCAATTGCAACTTATTTCAATTATTGGAACAAAATATTACTTTTTTTAGGAGCGTATGACTTTGAGAATCAATATCCTGCCAGAGTTCCATTTGTCCTCTAATACAAGTAACGAGCATTTCCCTCTGTCTCGCACACTCAAACTTCTTCGTGCCATTGAAAATCTTCATAACATGAAAGAAGCGAGCCAATCTGTAGGGTTGTCTTATCGGCATGCTTGGAATTTAATTGAGCAGGCACAATCACTTTTTGGTGGAGCAATTCTTGAGAGTGTCCCTGGACGAGGTTCTGGCCTGACTGAGTTAGGAAAAAAACTGGTTTGGGCAGAGAAACTCACGGAAGCAAGACTCGGTCCCTTACTGGAGAGTATCAGCTCTGAAATCAGTGAAGATATCGAAGCCTTAACACGCCGCACAAGAAGAGTGCTTCGTCTTTTTGCGAGTCATGGTTTTGCCGTCGCTCTACTGAACGAATTCCTTAATCAAAGAGGCATTGAACTCGATTTTAACTATCGCGGCAGTAAAGAATCTTTAGATGCGTTCAGTCGTCAAATTTGCGATATCGCCGGTTTTCACGTTCCTCTAGGAGAATTAGAAAAACCTTACCTAGACCTCATTAAAGTTCCCCTACCCGATGATGTCCGCTATATTGAACTTGCAAGGCGTAACCAAGGTTTAATCGTAGCGAAAAATAACCCTAAGTCCATTCATCAAATTGAGGATCTTGCTCGGCCAGAGGTGTTATTTGTTAACCGTCAACCGAGTTCAGGCACAAGACTCACCCTGGACATGCTACTTAGAAAACACCGATTATCCACTAATTCTATTAAAGGCTATGGCAATACTGAGTATACCCACGCTGCTGTAGGCGCTTATATTGCAAGCGGCAAAGCGGATGTGGGGCTTGGCGTAGAGACGGCAGCCAAGCAATTTGATCTGGATTTTATTCCCCTTTATACAGAACGCTACTTTTATCTCTGTAACGAATCCTTATTAAGCGATAACCGCTTCACCCCTATTCTGGCTTTATTGTATGACCGTGATTTTTTAGAGGCCATGGGGCATTTAACGGGGTATAGTGCAGAACACACGGGACGCATTACCGGGCCCAACGACACATTTACCGATAGCCATGATTAACTACGACATTACACAAACACTGGATCGCATCCCCCGAGAGGATTGGCAACATCTGTGTGCGCAGCATCCAACACTTAATTACGATTTCTTAAAGGCCATGCATGATAGCGGCAGTGTTAGTGCTAGAACAGGTTGGGGCATGCTTTACCTTACTGCTTGGTCAGATGATCACTGCGTCGGGGCTATCCCTTGCTATCTAAAATCTCATTCTTATGGAGAGTATGTATTCGATTGGGCCTGGGCTGAGGCCTATGAACAATTGGGGCAACCCTACTATCCTAAGTTACTGGTGGCAGTGCCCTTTACACCCGTTACAGGCCCTAGGATTTTAGGTCGAGACACATCTATCAAAGAGAAGTTAGTGGAGCGCTTATTGGCTCTTGAGCAAGAGGCTAAACTGTCCTCCACTCATTGCCTATTTCCTCAGGAAGAGGATGCGAAACTCTTATCACGCAAAGGTTTTTTAGTGCGCGAGGGCGTCCAGTTTCATTGGCGCAACAATGGCTACAGGGATTTTGATGATTTTTTGGCCTCGATGAATCATGATAAACGTAAAAAAATCAAACAAGAAAGAAAAAAAATCCAAGAGCACCAAATCAGTTTCTCTTGGCTCACAGGCTCTGCCATCAAGGAGGAGCATTGGCAGTTCTTTGCCCAATGTTACCGTCAAACTTATCGACAACATGTCTCTACTCCATACTTAAACGAGGACTTTTTTAATCGTTTTTTTGATATTGGTCTACCAAATTGCTGCCTAATTGTCGCCTATCAGAATAACCAAATGATTGCTTGCGCTCTTAACTTATTTAATCAAGAACGGGCCTATGGGCGTTATTGGGGAGCCATGACTTTTATCCCTGGATTACACTTTGAAACCTGTTACTACCAGAGTATTGCCTTTTGTATAGCCCATAATATTCCCATTTTTGAGGGAGGTGCCCAGGGCGAGCATAAACTGGCCCGCGGCCTCACTCCTGTCAGAACACAGTCCTATCACCACGTCCGTGAACCGCAGTTTCATCGCGCCGTAGAGGATTTTTTAATTCGCGAAGGGCGACAAATTGAGCATTATCGTTCAGAGCTCAATGAGCACGCCCCTTTTAAAAAGTCCGATTAATTAACTGGCCCGCTGACCGAAAAGTATTTTTTTTGCTTCTTCATTGACTGTGGGTGCAGTATTCACTTCCTTAGCCTTTTCGTAGGCCTTAATTGTGGCTGGACGCTCAGCTATTTCTCTAAACCAGCGCTGTAAATACGGAAAATCATTTAAATTTTGCTGTTGACGCTCATGGGGGACAATCCAAGGGTAAATAGCCATATCGGCGATAGAGTAATCATTCCCTGCCACAAAGCGGCGATCGGCCAAACGTTTGTTCACTACCCCATAAAGACGGTTTGTTTCGTTAATATACCGTGTCATGGCATAGGGAATTCGCTCTGGCGCGTACTGAACAAAATGGTGGTTTTGTCCAGCCATTGGCCCCAAACCCGCCATTTGCCAAAATAGCCATTGCACTGTTTCAGTGCGCTGACGCAGCTCTTTACTCAAAAAATAACCAGTTTTTTCAGCTAGATACAGCAAAATGGCACCTGATTCAAAGAGGGAAATAGGGTCGCCGCCACCTTGAGGAGCGTGATCCACCAAAGCTGGGATACGATTATTGGGTGCAATGGCCAAAAAATCTGGCTTAAATTGCTCCCCAGTACTTATATTTATTGGAATTAAGCGGTAATTCAAACCCGTTTCTTCAAGAAACATAGTGACTTTGTGGCCATTTGGTGTTGTCCAGTAGTAAAGATCGTAAGTCATTCTTTCCTCAACAAAAATTATTTAAAACACTATTTTGACACGCATTTGATCGAGGGGGTGTAACAAAAACAATCTTGAGTAAAGCCAAAAAGTGAGGTAATATTACAAATTAGTTACATCTTGGAGCACTAAAATGCACAATATTGAACTCTCCCAAGAGGCGCTAGATCAATTATTTGTAAAAGCCCGCTCGGCCCATGCTTTCAAAAGAGACCCTTTACCAGAAGGCATTTTCGAGAAAATCGTTAATCTTACTCAGTGGGCGCCCACTGCGTTTAATGCCTGCCCTGCAAGGTTTATCCTTATCAAGAGTGAAGAGGCTCGGCAAAAGCTTATTCCAGCGCTTTCCCCAGGCAATGTGGCACAAGTTCAATCTGCCCCAGCCACAGTCATCATTGCTTACGATACTCAATTTTTTAATCATTTACCTGAATTATTTCCCGCTTACGATGCCAAAGCTCTTTATGAGAATAATCCTGTGTTGGCTGAGCAAGTGGCATTTCGAAATAGCAGCCTACAAGGAGCCTACTTTATGTTGGCAGCGAGATCATTAGGTCTTGATGTTGGCCCGATGTCTGGCTTCAATGCTGAAATCGTCAATGGCACTTTTTTTCCTGACGGACGTCTTAAAAGTAATTTTTTAGTGAATTTGGGCTACGCTGATCATTCAGCTACCCATCCCCGTGGCCCGAGACTATCCTTTAGTCAAGTGTCACAAATTTTATAAATATTGGTTGTAATCATTCTTGTAAAAACTTTGGAGGTGAAAGATGAACTGGAGCTCCCTAGATAGAGAAAAAACTATCGCAGGTCCTAATTTTAACCGATGGCTTGTGCCTCCCGCAGCTTTAGCAATTCATTTGTGTATAGGAATGTCCTACGGCTTTTCCGTTTTTTGGAAACCCATGGTTAACCTTTTACCCAATGCTGACGCATTAGCCTGTAAGAATTTAAGCACTTGGGACATGTTATTTACCACCACTTGTAACTGGACCATTCCCATGGTCACCCCTATCTTTGAATTATTTATCGCCGTGTTAGGTATCGCGGCCTTTATTTGGGGTGGTTGGTTAGAGCATGCAGGTCCCCGTAAGGCTGGTTTCATTGCAGCTATGGCATGGGGCGGCGGCCTAGTTCTCGGAGGTATTGGGGTCATTAATCACCAACTTTGGTTACTCTGGCTGAGTGGAATTGTAGGGGGTGTGGGTCAAGGTCTTGGCTACATAAGCCCTGTGTCCACCCTAATTAAGTGGTTCCCTGATCGCCGTGGTCTTGCCACAGGTTTTGCGATTATGGGATACGGGGGTGGCGCAATGATTGGCGCTCCTCTAGCCGTTGCCTTAATGAAACATTATGGTGCAACCCCTGGCGTGAACAGTGTCGGATTAACCTTAATCACGATGGGTATTCTCTATTTCATTATTATGTCATTGGGCGCTTTTGGCTTCAGAATTGCCCCCACTGGATGGAAGCCTCTTGGCTGGACCCCAAAAGAGGATCCCAATAAAAAATACATGATTACTCAAAACCATGTTCATTTAGATAAAGCCTGGAAAACTCCCCAGTTTTGGTTGGTTTGGGGTGTCCTGTGCCTCAACGTGACGGCAGGTATTGGTGTGATTTCCATGGCAAGCCCGATGCTACAAGATGTATTTGGTCCCCATTTGCTTGGTTTAGACATTTCCTTTGCCGATGTTACCCCAGCTCAAAAGGCAGCCATTGCCGCCTCAGCTGCAGGGTTAGTGGGTCTCATTAGTTTGTTCAACAGTTTAGGTCGATTATTTTGGGCTTCCATGTCTGACTTTTTAGGCCGTAAAGCCACCTACGCTGTGTTCTTCATTCTCGGTATTGCCCTTTATGTTGCTATGCCTTCGATGGGGCACCACGGTAGCGCAGGACTATTTATCGTGACCGTTTGTGTAATCTTGTCCATGTACGGCGGCGGTTTTGCTACGGTTCCAGCGTACCTTGCTGACTTATTTGGAACGCAAATGGTAGGTGCTATTCATGGTCGCCTACTCACCGCCTGGTCGGTGGCAGGGGTTGTGGGTCCTTCATTAATTGCATCAGTTCGTCAGGCGCAAATTGATGCTGGTGTTGCGCCAAATATGGTGTATGACCGTACACTCTACATTTTGGCCTTATTACTCTTAGCTGGCATGGTTTGTAACTTACTAGTTCGTCCCGTCAATCCTAAGTTTCATATGACGGAAGATGAACTAAAAGCCGAGCGATCAAAAGCCCATGAGCAAACCGTTGGTAAAGTATCGGTAGATGATACAGCAAGAGGATCCCTTGGTTTTGGCGGGCTTATTGCCTGGGCAGCGGTGGGAATTCCTTTCTTGATTGGCGTTTCAATCGCTATTCAGAAAGCTGCAGTATTGTTCTACAAATAATTAACACGAAAAACCCCGTCAGGAAAATATACTGGCGGGGTTTTTTACGCCCACCTAAAATAATTGGTATAGCTTTTGTAACTGCGATTCTATCTCTTGGAGTTCTTTGGCGGACAACTTATCAAAGACTTGTGATAAGTATTCTAAGTGGGGTTGGAAAGTATTTTGAAACGTTTTTTCTCCCACATCCGTTAACTTAATTAGCGTACTGCGTTTGTCCTTTGGGTTTTCAACTCGAACAATCATTCCTTTGGCTTCCAAGCGATCTAGTACCCCGGTTAGGGTTCCCTTGACCATCAAGGTTTTTTCACCTATCTCACCACAGGTCATGCCCTGAGTATTGCCTAATGTGGCAATTACATCGAATTGTCCAGTGGTTAAACCCAGGCTTTTAATATGGCGCTCCGAGAAATTATCAAAGGCTTGGTAAGTTCTCACTAAGGCCCGTAAGGTAGGTAAAAAATTAGTCATGGTAAAAAATTGAGTTTTTGGTTAAAATAGTTCGCATACGTACATTATAAGGAGTTTATCATGCCCTACGCAATCAACGTTGAAGCCGGTAAAGAATATTGGTTATGTACCTGTGGCAAAAGCGGAACAGGACTGTGTAACGGATCGCACAAAGTGACTGACCGCACACCCCATCACTATATCGCAGAGAAAGACGAAACGCTTTATATTTGTGGTTGTGGTCAAACTTTTGATAGCCCGTTTTGTGACGGTACCCATAAGACACTTTAGTTAAGGACTTGCTCAGAATGCGAATTTTACACACCATGTTACGCGTTGGAAATCTTGAGCGATCCATTGCCTTTTACCGCGATGTCTTGGGCATGCATGAGCTACGTCGCAAGGATTATCCTGAAGGCAAATTCACCTTAGCCTTTATGGGTTATCAACCCGAGTCTGAGGGAGCGGTGATTGAACTTACCTATAACTGGGATACCTCTGCCTATGACCTTGGTAACGGCTATGGCCACATTGCCTTAGAAGTGGATAATGCTCAAGAGACCTGTGACAAGGTACGCGCCCGTGGCGGTAAAGTTACTCGTGAGGCAGGCCCCATGAAACATGGCTCCACGGTGATTGCCTTTGTGGAAGATCCTGATGGCTACAAGATTGAGTTCATTGAAAAGCGCACTCACTACAGTGACTGAGCGCAGACATAGGCACTAGACCAAGCCCACTGGAAATTATGTCCGCCTAAGTGCCCCGTGACATCCACACATTCACCAATGAAATAGCATTGAGGAATAATGGTGGATGCCATGGTTTTACTGTCCATTTGATGGGTATCCACTCCACCCAACATGACCTCTGCCTTATTCCAACCCAGTGTGCCACCGGGATAAAAAACGGCTTCGGTTAACCATACTTTTAGCTTATCTCTATCTAATCGATTAAGCTCAGCAAAACGCCGTTGTTCCAATTGACATAACTCGGTTAAGTGTTTAGCAAGCCGCTGTGGTAAATATAAAGCCAATACATTCTCCACTGTTTTACCCCCCGCAACCTGCTGCATCTCTTGCCAATCCTTCTCCTCTAAAAACGCCACCGCTAAAGCTTCCCCCTCACGCCAATAACTACTGGCCTGCAAGATAGCAGGACCCGACAGTCCGCGATGAGTGAACAACAAGTCCTCCGCAAAATACCCTTCACCATAATGCTGCTGACGCTGTCCTGCCTTAATGTGGACAGGCACACTTAATCCTGATAATTGAGTGAACGATCCTTGGGTTTTCTCAGTCAGAGAAAGAGGCACTAACGCGGGTCGCGGAGTTACTACCGCCTGTCCCCACTCGTTGGCGAAACGCAATGCTTTGTCACTGGCGCCAATTTTTGGAACAGGTAAACCGCCAGTTGCCCAAACCAGGGCTTGGGCTTTTATTTCGCCTTGCGAGGTATGAATATGCCATACCTGGTCTAACAACTGGCAATGCTCTACCTGGACCGGGAAACGAAGTGATACCCCATACTGGCGACAATGTTGTAATAACAAATCAATAATATCCTGGGCAGAGCGATCACAAAATAACTGACCTCGATGTTTTTCATGATAAGGAATAGCCGCCTGTGACAGCCATCCCTCAAAATCAGAGGGACGATAACGAGACAGTGCACTTTTAACAAAATGAGGATTGCGGGACAAAAAATGTTGTGCACTAGAAAACCGATTCGTAAAATTACAAAAGCCGCCACCACTGATACGGATTTTTTCGCCAATTTTACGCGCATGGTCCAATACCAATACCTTTTTTTGACGCATTGCCGCTTGCCCCGCGCAAAACAACCCCGCGGCACCAGCGCCAATCACCACAGCGTCCCAAATTGTATTGTCATCGACCTTCATGAACCATCCTTAAACAGGATAGAATAAGCTATGAACGCTCCCTCTGAAACTCTTTTTTTACATCCTGAGACCCCCTTTTTAAAATTGTCTCAGCCGTTTGTTGAACAGGTTAAAACCCATCCCCTACCTGAACCCTATTGGATTAGTTGGAATTCTCACCTCGCCAAGTCATTGCACCTCTCTTTAGAAGCCACTCCCGCTTGGCTGAATGTGTGTGCAGGACGCGTGAATCAGGCCTGGTGCAGCGTGTATTCCGGTCATCAGTTTGGCGTTTGGGCTGGACAGTTAGGGGATGGACGAGCGCATTTACTGGGTTCAGTTAACACCATTGATCAAGCCTTAGAAATTCAAATAAAAGGCGCTGGCTTAACTCCTTTTTCACGCATGGGTGATGGACGAGCGGTATTACGCTCCAGTATTCGTGAATATTTAGCTAGCGAAGCCATGGCCGCCCTGCAAATTCCTACCACAAGAGCATTGGCGTTAGTGGGCTCCACTTTACCTGTGCAACGTGAGCGGTGGGAAAGCGCTGCCATTGTCACTCGCCTCGCCCCAAGCTTTATTCGCTTTGGTCATA
Organism: Betaproteobacteria bacterium; assembly: GCA_018971415.1. Classification (GTDB taxonomy): domain Bacteria; phylum Pseudomonadota; class Gammaproteobacteria; order Burkholderiales; family Ferrovaceae; genus PN-J185. Next base: position 5,351 of record JAGXAW010000036.1, on the reverse strand, counting down.
TTGAGCATTTTGCACACCGTGGGGATATCGCCCATGTGGTCACCCTATTGGATTACATTATTGAGCAGCATTATCCTCAGTTGCTGGAGAGTGATACTCCCTATATCGACCTGTTTGAACAGATGGTAAGCCACACTGCGCGCTTAATCGCACAGTGGCAGGCGGTGGGGTTTTGTCATGGCGTAATGAACACCGATAACATGTCTGTCTTAGGCATTACCCTTGACTATGGTCCCTATGGTTTTCTTGATCATTTTGATTGGCAACACCGTTGCAATCACACGGACCATCAGGGTCGCTATGCCTATATCAATCAACCCCATGCCGCCTATTGGAATTGTGCTGCACTGGCTTCCGCTTTCTGGCCTTTAATTGCCGATGAGAACCTCCTCTCCGATCGCTTAGAGCGTTTTCATGAACGCTATCAGTGGAGTTATTTACAGTTGTTCAGAAAAAAACTGGGCTTACAACAGGCTAAGGCGGACGACTCTGCATTAATTCAAGATCTGTTAGATTTACTGCACCAACATCGGGTGGACTTTACTCTGTTTTTCCGTTTATTAAGTGATTTGTCGTTAACAGATAGCGCCAGAGACGCGACTCTTTTGGCTCCCCTTGATCGATCAGTCAGCCTATTTAATCTCTGGCTACAACGCTATCGTCAGCGCTTAATTGAAGAGGAGTCCCAAGACAGCGCTCGCCACCCACTGATGCGCCGCACTAACCCGCGCTTTGTGCTACGTAACTATCTGGCCCAGGAAGCGATCGACAAAGCCACGCAGGGAGACTTCTCGATGATTAAATCACTGCAAGAGGTCTTACATTCACCCTTTGATGAGCACCCAGAGTTTAGCAGCTGGGCAGAGCTTCCTCCTGCATGGTCCTCAAGCATTAGCGTAAGCTGTTCATCTTAATTCACTGCACCTTTACTATGACCCCAACAACGCCCCAACCCGCACGACATTATCGCTACTATGATCTCATCATGGCAGCCTTTGTCTGCATTTTACTGTGCTCAAATTTAATTGGTGCCGCCAAACAAACCTATGTGACTTTGCCATGGGTGGGGACGCTGACTGTGGGTGCTGGGGTATTGTTTTTTCCGATCTCTTACTTTTTCGGTGACATCCTCACCGAAGTGTATGGCTACGCGCGAGATCGTCGAGTGGTCTGGGCAGGTTTTGTGGCCCTGCTCTTTTCCTCTGCCATGGCCTTTATTGTGGTTCATCTGCCGCCAGCCCATAACAGTTTTATGACCACCTTTCAGGGCCAACTAGAGGGCGTATTTGATAATGCGTGGCGCATTGCGGTGGCCTCCATTGTGGCCTACTGGTGTGGCAGTTTTTCTAATAGCATTGTGCTGGCCAAAATGAAAGTGGCCACCAACGGTAAATGGCTATGGACAAGAACCATTGGCTCCACGGCGGTGGGAGAATTAATTGATTCAATGCTTTTTTATGCCTTGGCCTTCTATGGTATTTGGACGACACAGGATCTTATCCAAATCGCCTTGCTCGAGTATGCCCTCAAAACCCTATGGGAAATTCTTGCTACTCCCTTAACCTATTGGCTAGTTAATAAATTAAAAAAAGCAGAACAGGAAGATTACTTTGATCGTGACACTGAGTTCACGCCCTTCTCCTTGGATGTATAACAATGCCTGAATTGCCTGAAGTTGAAGTCACTCGATTGTCTCTACTGCCGCATGTGCTAAATCGCCGCATTGACCATGCGCAAGTACTTATCCCTAAATTGCGCTACCCGATTGACCCAACACTCAGTCAACGTATCACAGGCGCCACCATCACCCGTATTGAGCGCCGATCTAAGTATCTCACTATCACCACAAGTCAAGGATCACTGATGGTCCATCTTGGGATGACAGGGACCTTAACTATTAAGCCTCTAGATGCGCCCTTACTCAAACATGACCATGCTCACTTTTCTATTGGTGAACATTCACTGCGCTTTAATGATCCGCGACGCTTTGGGGCTCTGTTGTGGGCAGAACCAGGTAATGAGGAGAACCTATTTCACCCCTTACTCAAAAAACTGGGTATTGAACCCTTTGATCCCCTCTTCACCGGGGAGTATCTGTGGCAGCATGCCCGTCAAAGACAACAGGCCATCAAACCCTTATTATTAAGTGGTGACATTGTGGTGGGAGTGGGCAATATTTACGCCAGTGAAGCCTTGTTTAAAGCAGGTATTCTGCCTCAACGCAGCGCCAAGCGAATTGCCAAGGAGCGCTATCAACGCTTAGCTTTGGCTATTCAAGATACCTTACAGCAAGCGATAACGTTGGGCGGCAGTACGTTGAGAGATTTTCAGCATGGCATAGAACAAAATGGTTATTTTCAAATTCACCATCAAGTCTATGATCGTGAACAGCAACCCTGTCATCACTGCCAAAGCCCTATTCGTCGCATCCGCCAAGCGCAGCGCTCAACTTTCTATTGCCCGCAATGTCAACGGTAAACACCATGAATGACACACAATGCCTTAAGGACCAAGAGATTGCTTTCTCCCTCTCTCACACACTTTCATCCTGGAGTTATCGACCACCTGCACTGTGGCGTAAATGGAAAACCCGAAACTGGCAAGAGTCAATGCATTTAGCAAAGATCATTAGTGAGATTGCTGAGCTGCACGATCATCATCCGAACATGACGATCAAATACGGTGAAGTCATTCTCGAACTCTACAGTCACGATGTGATGGGGATTACTCAGCGTGATCTCCTGTTTGCTGAGGCGCTGCAACAACGACTTAAAGAAAACAGATCATTACAGGATTAAGCGTGAACAGCGGCAATGGTTTTTGGGTAAATGTCAGCGAGCTCTTGATTACTGGACACAGTGAAACCCAAGTCACGAATTAAACCATCTTTTACTCCATAGACCCAAGCATGTACATTAATCTCCTGACCACTTGACCAGGCATCTTGCACCATGGTGGTCTGACACACATTCAAGGCTTGTTCTATGGCATTAAACTCACATAAACGATCATAACGCTCATGCTCACAATCTGTTGAATCAATGAGTGAGCGATGTTTGTCATGCACATCTCGTACATGTCGCAGCCAATTATCGGCAATACCAATTCGCTCACCATGAAGCGCAGCATGTACCCCAGAGCATCCATAGTGGCCGACGACGATAATATGTTTAACTTTCAACACATCAACAGCAAATTGAATTACCGAAAGGGAATTTAAGTCCGTATGGACCACCACATTGGCCACATTGCGATGAACAAAAACTTCTCCGGGATCAAGACCGGTGATTTGGTTTGCCGGCACCCTTGAGTCAGAGCAGCCGATCCACAGATACTGGGGAGCCTGCTGGGTGGCCAAATGACTAAAGAAATGCGGCTCTTCAGATAGCACTTCCTTAACCCATTGACGATTATTATTAAATAAATGAATCAGCGATTTACTCATAAGAGAATTTTATCATGCTGAAGGAGAATCTGTTTTATCGATTAGAAAGTAACCCTTCACTCACGCCCCGGTGTATTGCCATAAATAGGCGGCGACCAATGCGCGCCAAGGACTAAATTGTGACAACCAAGCCTCTGCTTGTTTATCGGACACGTCATCGGGATGCTGCCAAACAATTTGTAGCGCCCGACGAAGAGCAATATCACCATGTAAGGAGCCGTCTAAATACCCATAACCACGCAGCAGTCCATAATTGACAGTCCACGGACCAATCCCTTTAATTGCCAATAATTGATTACTTAATTGCTGCATGTGCGCTTGATTATTGCCATCTAATTCATCTAGTGACTTATCTATCGCAAAATCACAGAGACGTTTTAATGTTTCTGCCTTCGCCTTCGGAAAACCAATGGCTGACAAATCGTTCACCGAAACAGGCATTAACGCCTCAGCATCTGGGTAACAGTAAAGACCTGTTGGGCTGATCACTTGCGCTGTTTTAATCAAACGATGGCGTAACCTGACGGCAGCACGCACACTGATCTGCTGTGAAACCACAGCCCAACTAAGGGCCTCAAACACACTTGGCGTCAAAGCAAACCTCAAATCGGTTCCACCCTCAAACAAAGGCATTAATTGTTCGTGTTTCCCTAACTCGTGAGTAAAGGATTCTATGGGTTGCGTTAAACCGCACATTCGCTGAACGCAGCGCATAAAGTGGTTTTGCGAAAAACCCTCTACACCCTCACTGAGGTGAAGAGAGGCATCAACATGTTGTTCTGAAAAAATCAGTTCTAACAACGCGGGGCTACCCTGCCAGATTATCCCCTTACGTAAGCGCTGTCCCACCACTTCCTCTGCCAAGGCCTCATCATCGCGTTGATGATAAGGCAGAATATCCCCAACTCGATATCCTCTTGGCAATGGGTGGGTGAGCTCATGCACCACCACCTTGTTCATCAATCTTATAATCCCAGATCAGAAAGACCGGGATGATCATCAGGGCGACGCCCTAAAGGCCAATGAAAGAGTCGGTCGGACTCCTTAATCGGTAAATCATTAATACTGGCAAAACGACGCTGCATTAAACCAAACTCGTTAAATTCCCAGTTTTCATTACCGTAGCTGCGAAACCATTGGCCTGAATCATCATGCCATTCATAGGCGAATCGAACAGCAATACGGTGATCGGTATAAGCCCACAATTCTTTAATTAGACGATACTCTATTTCACGCGCCCATTTGCGGCTTAGAAAGCCATGTACCTCAGCGCGCCCTTTGGGAAACTCGGCACGATTTCGCCAGAGCGTATCTTCTGTGTAAACCTGAACCACGCGATCGGGATCACGACTGTTCCAGGCATCTTCAGCCATTCTCACTTTTTGTTTGGCCGTTTCTTCGCTAAAGGGAGGTAGAGGGGGTTTGATATCAGACATAGCAGTTACTCATTAAGAGAGATTAAACACACATATTAATGACATGACAAAGTACAGAAAAGCATGACTATATTAATCCATAAGAGCAATGAAACATAGCGGTTATCTAGCCAGAATTAACTGGCCACCTTAATGCACAGAGGTCAAAGGGTAGGATCAAATGTGGGGTATAGAGTTCCGAGCGAAACTTCGTTAATTGGGTAGAGCCCGTTGATAGGGATTGAGATGTTGGCGGAAGCGGTGAGATTCGAACTCACGGTGGGGTATCAGCCCACGCTTGTTTTCAAGACAAGTGCCTTAAACCGCTCGGCCACGCTTCCCTTAAGATAAACTTGATTAATACTAAACTAAGCCGCATATTTTACACTGATTTATTACTTTTCGTCTAACCATTGAATTTTAGCCCAATCATCCCCACTTGAAACTTGTCAGACTCTCACGTAGTCTTACACTATAATAAGAATGATTTC
>JAGXAW010000035.1 GCA_018971415.1 Betaproteobacteria bacterium | reverse complement strand
TATTTATGAGTTAAAAATTTGTTAATAATTTGTTACGAATTTTTAAGAAAAATTGGCTAAACTTATTAAAACTTGATCTGTTAGATTTCGTTTTAATGCCGAAAGGGGGGGGGAGATGGAAAAAAAATCAATTAGAGAACGTGGTTTTTGGGTAATGATTGTAGGCGGCATGCTAACCGGTATGGGAAACGGTAGTGTATTTGGTGCCACAGTGATGTGTTTTGCAGGTCGTGGAAAATTTGAAGATTGGGGTGGATGGATGAGCTGGGCTTTTGTTCCTTCCACATTCACAGGTTTTATTGACTGGTGCATGTTTGTTTTTGGTTTCGCCTATGTTGCTTTGTTAGCGATTTCCTTGAAACGCCACAATGCTCTTGAAAACCTTGCTTGATTTTAGGAGACAATAATAATGTTAAATACCATTGCAGCAGTTTTCGGGATTGCCCTGGCTTTTTCAAGTATGGTGCTTTCTTGGTATATTTTAATGCCGCATGATCGTAAAAATACGAATCATCATTAATTTAGGGCTCTAGCGGTTGCTAGGGCCTTATGTATTTGTAAGTTATGTAAATGTAATAATGAAGTAAAAAACAAGGGGGTAGTAAAGATGTTTAAATATTTGCTGGCAAAAAATGAGGATATACCTCATGGTGCATCAGCAGTTTATTGGGGATTCTCGGCTATTGTTTGGTTTGTAATTGGTACTGGGCTGGGTTCTTTCAATGCTGCAAAATTAGCATTTCCTGATTTTGTGACTGGTTATGAATTCTTGGCTTTTGGTCACATGCGTCAAGTACACGTACACGCAGTGATTTTTGGGTGGATTTCAATGGCCTTTGGTATGGCCATGATGTACATCACTCCAGCGCTAGGAAACACAAGACTTTGGTCTGAGAAGCTTGGTTTGTGGAATGCTTTCCTTTGGAATATTGGTCTTTCCTTAGGTTTAGTTGTTTTATGGGCAGGTATGACCTCTGGTCGTGAATATTCAGACTTTCCTTGGTTTATTGATTTATATATTATTACCTTCATGGTGGTGCCACTCGGTGTAAATGTCTGGATGACCATTATTAACCGTAGAACACAGGGTATTTACACAACCAACTGGTTCTTTGGTGCCGCGACATTTATGTTGGCAATTGTGTTTACAGTTGGTAACTTGCCTGAATTCTTTCACCTAACCGGCTTAACTGAAGCTTACTTGACCTGGTGGTTTGCTCACAATGTGTTAGGTTTGTGGATTACACCAGTAGCAGCTGCTATTGCTTATTACACCATTCCTAAAGTAACAGGTAATCCTCTGTATTCACACAGGATTGGTCATTTACATTTCTGGTCTGTTGTGGTGTTTTATTCAACTCCCGCTGCTCACCACTTAATGTCAGCACCTCTGCCAGAATGGCTCAAATCGTTCGCGTCAGTTGAGGGTGTATTAATTCTTGTTCCAGCAATTGCCTTTGTTTCAAATATTCTTCTTACCATGCAAGGTAAATGGAATATGTTTGTTGAAAACATTGAAGTTAGATTCACTGTGACAGGTTGTTTGATGGCCATTCCCTTGAACATGCAAGGTGGTTTCCAGCAAACCCGTGCAATTAACTGGTACATTCATGGTACCGGTTGGATCGTTGCACACGCTCACTTAGCTTTACTAGGTTTTTCAACATTCCTTGAAGCAGCAGCTGTATATTTAGGTTTACAAAGCATGATGCGTCGTAAACTCTATTCATTAACATTAGCCAATATACATTTCTGGCTATTATTGATTGGATTTACAACTTACTGGGTTTCCATGACGATTGCTGGCTTGATTCAAGGTGCAGGTAAAATTTATGAGGTTCCCTATATTGACGTAGTTATAGCAGAACACCCATACATGATTGCACGTTGGATTGGTGGCACCTTGGTTTTTGTGGGTAACTGCTTCTGGCTCTACAATATGTGGATGACTGCCCGCGCTGGTACAGAAGTACCACAAGGACGTATGCCACACGAATTAGCTTACGAACGTTAAGATTAACTAATAATAAGAGGTAAAACGACATGAATTTTAGAGAATATAAAGTCGGAGCCCGTTTCTTTGCACTAGCATTGGGTGGTTCTATGACCATCACCTTGTTATTGCCAAGTTTTGACATCTCCTCAGTGAGTGCTACAGAAGTAGCACTAGACAAACAACTATGGGCAGGCCATGAATCAGGCTTTAGTTTGGATGATCCATTATTACTTGGATGGCATCGTCCAGAAAAAGTAATCTTGAAAACTGATCCTAAAACAGGTCAGCCTATTGAAGCAACCACAGCCTACGTGTATGACAAGGGTACCCCGTTCCCTGGTGGCGTATTGCACCCTGGAAACTTAGGTAAGGTTTCTGAAAGATTAAGTATTAATGAAGGTCATATCAATGAAGCCAACAAAGACCAAGGTGCTGTCTTTTTGGTGAGATCCAATGACCAAAAACAATACTATATTGAAGATGCCACCGTTACCCGTGGATGGAATCCTGAGCAGGTACTAAAAGCTGCTGGTGACTCCAACACTTACTATGCAAGTGCAGGTAAATCAATTTTCGTACGTGAAGGATGCTGGTGGTGCCACACACTGTTGCCAGAGCAAACTCAGGATTGGCAAGTATTTGGCGCCCCTCCTATGTTAGGTGACTTTAACGGAGAATCTCCAACGGCTTTTGGTTCAGATCGTAAAGCACCAGACTTGTTACATGTAGGGTCAAGAAACGCATCAAAAGAGTGGTTGATGCTGCATTTCTTTAATCCTAGATTGGTACAACCTCATTCAATTATGCCTCGCTTTGATTATCTTTGGGGTAAGGTTGATGCCAACGGTAAACCAATTGATTACGACAAATGGCGCAAAGAGTACAGTGAGTACACTGAGGGTAAGAGAATTTATCCACCAGAAGTACCTATGTATGCTTCAAACAGTGATGCAAGACATTTGATCGATTTCATCTTGAATCTTAAGTAATAGAAGTAAAAGGGTGGGGGTGGTAACACCCCCGCTTCTCTTAAAATAGCAATCTAGGGGGAAATTATGGGCTGGTCATTTAAAGATCCATTAGCTACGCTCAGCGATGATGAAACCACAGAAAAAAATAAAAAACTGTGGGAAAGAGAATTATTAGGTGGTTTGACTGAAGACAATAATCCTGTGCCAGTACCAGTGGTTTGGTTGGTTTTGTTAACAGTTATCACCGCGTTTTTAGTAACATTCCCACTATGGGGGCAAAGACCTACTGCAGAACTCTTTTTGCCCTACGTTCAGGCTATGCAAAATCCTGAAGTAATGAACGCAAAAAATGACGATGAAGCAATGAAAGCCATTGAAAAAATCGTAAGCCAAGATCCTAACGCTAATCACGCTTTACTTGAAAGACATCCTGTATCCATGGATGACTTGAGAATGATTGGTCCTCAAATTGAGGCTTTAAAGGCGCACAACGAACATTTGGGTGATTACACTGTAGTTGGTCCTAATGTAGTTATCGCAAACTTTGAAGGTAACTACCGTCCAGATGGCAGCCGGATCCGTCAACAACCTTGGTGGGATAAAGGCTACACTATTGATTTATTCTATTTATCATATTTCTTCTTGGCTGTATTCTTGATGATCAAACGTTTGCCTCCAACCACATGGCAACCAAGACACGGTCACGTAGAAGATTAATTACCTGAGGAGAGCAGTATGATTGAATTAGATTATGGTCCTTTAGCAATTTTGTTACCAATCGCAGTTGCTTTTGTTTTTCCCTTTATTTACAGTTTTTTTGTAGATAATTACGATAAAGATAAGCCACAAATTAAAAGCTAATTGTTAAATTGATTGATAATAATATGCCACACGCCTGTGTGGCATATTTATTTGAAAGAGTGATATGTATAAGTTAATTACAGGATTTTTGCTTACTATTTCATCTGAATATAGTGGCTACAACGGAAAAGTTGACCTCAGTATAGAAGGCATGAGAAGTCAACACTTTGGATATGGCATATTTGTATTTCTTTTGATTGGGATTGCTGTGTTTTGCGGGATTATTTTTGCGACGATACGTGAACAAATGGCCGAAGGAAAAATGAGAACCGGCGAAAAAATCATGTTTGGGGCTATAATAATGGGTGTATTAGTGGCTATTATATTTGGCGGTGCTCAAATGTTAAATGGCTTCCTCTTTTAAGAACTTGGCCAGTATTGTATTGTCCAACAAGCATGTATAGGAGACGATTATGAATTTTATAGATTCTTTGGGTGATGGTTGGACAATCTACTTGTGGTTGGTTGCAGGTGGATTAATTATCATTGCATCCATTTATGGTATTCGCTGGGCCTCTAAGAACCAGCAATTTGATGAAGATATTAAGTATTTAGTCTTTACAGAGTCTGATAAAGATAAAATGACACCGGAAGATTACAAAAAAAGCCGTGAGGTTTTGGCTAAACAAGAACAAGAGCGTGAAGTGTTTTTGAAGGCAGCGGCAGAACACCGAAATAAAACGGCATGAGACGTGGTGAGAAATTAGTTTTTGCCATTATGGCTACTGTGGTGGTGGTCGTGATGGCAAAAAACATATTTACAATTGAAACACAAAAGCAACCGGATAAAGGTATCCCCTTCTATACCACTGCAAGTCAACAATTAACAAAAGAAGCGTCGGAAATATATAGAGTTCAGGGTTGTCGCCAATGCCATTCCTTGTGGACGGTAAAAAACATGTTGGAGACCATACCTGCACCTGCCTTAGATGGAATTGGTTCGATTCGCACGGAAGAGTGGTTCTATAACTATTTTTCAGCGAAAAACCCTCAGGCTATTCTGCCTAGTCGACTCAAAAAAGAGTACAGTATGCCCTCTTACGCCTCTCTTCCAGAACATGATCGTAGGGTGCTTGCCCAATATATGGCCAGCTTAAAGGTGAAGGACTGGTATTTGGAAGATACCAAAAAAATGGAATATGAAAAATTAACGGGTAAAACCTATAAAGGCCAATGAGTAATCAAGCACAAAATGATCGTTTGTTAAAAGGTTTTATCGCCTTTGGGATTGCCGCTGCCATATTGCATTTTGGTGACGTGCTACTTGATCCGCATATTGAATTGTTCAATGGTATTGCCTATTTTAGCTTTGCATGGATAACTGCGGTATTTATCTTGCCATTTATCACCGGAGTGATTGTGGCCTATGTGTTTGGTGGTGGCGGTAAGTGGTTAGCTGTTTTCCCTCCTTTGGTTGTAAGATTAATGGCCCTGTATCAAGTGATCAACAGTCCCTTGCCTGATCATATGTCAAGGGAACCGATGGGTTGGTGGGGATTCTTTTTGATTCTAATCATGGAGTCTGCCATGATTGGTGGTGTGGTTGGAGAGGTAGTTAATAAGCGCACTTATGGCAGAAGAGATAAAAACACCTTATACAAAAAGAAACAGACTCCCTAATTAAGACAATCTCATGGCTTTCAATAATAAAAAACAACTTACTCAACAAGAGAAGTTAAAAAGAAAACGTTACCTTCATGCAACACTCATTACCTGCCTCATTGCGGTCATGATTGGAAGTATCTTACACGTGATTAAACTGGGTTCAGTACGCATGGAGGATATGCGTAATCTTGCAAGCTATAATCTCAAAGAAGAAAAAATACGTATTCGTGCTGCGGGTGAAGATATAACCATTCAAGAAGACCATGAACACGGCAGATTGACTGGGGCAGGTTATGATGCTGCCGAGCTGGAACGTTTGTTATCAAGAGATCAGTGGGCTGATATCGAGACAATGGTTAAAGTCCCTGCTGGTATCTTTTTAATGGGAACCAATCTTGAGCGTGCAGATATTCAAGATAAGCCACAACACAATGTGACACTTCCTACCTATTATCTTGATAAGTATTTAGTGACCAACGCGCAGTATGCTCGTTTTGTTTATGCTACTCATCGCAGGCCTCCGCTCAATTGGAAAAACGGACGTATCCCAAATGGTGAGAAAATGCACCCCGTTACCATGGTTACTTGGTACGATGCGAAGGACTACTGCAAATGGGACGGCAAGAGATTGCCCACTGAAGCCGAGTTTGAAAAGGCCGCAAGAGGACAGGATGCAAGACGCTGGCCTTGGGGTAATGTAATGGATCCTAAAAACGTCAACACTTATTATGACGTGGGTTCCGCAACAGATGTTGGCGCATTTCCAACTGGTGCTAGTCCATTTGGTGCCATGGATATGGCTGGCAACGTGGATGAGTGGGTTGACAGTGATTTTCTCCCGTATAAAGGATCTACCGCGCCCTCTGACATTTTTAAAGGAAAGGTATCGGTTCAAGATAACGCTCAGGATCAGGCTTTAAAAATTTCTGATCAGGTTAACGTTAAAACCCATTATAAGGTTTTACGTGGCGGCTCCTGGAAGGGAGACCCTTTTTCAACATCAACCTTTCATAGAAACTTTGCTTTTGCAAATTACGCCTCCGATTTTTACGGCTTTCGATGTGCCAGTGATTCTCCGGCAAAGAGACATTAAATATGAATAAAATGTATTTTTTTAGGTTAATGTGTTGCGCACTTCTGATTAGCAGCTTAAGCGAGTCTGCATTTGCCTTGGATAGTTATCGTTATCTTCATGTAACAATAGAAACGCCTTGGAGTATTTTTTTATTTTTACTGATAGGTATTTTAGCGCCCTTTGTATTGATGGCCATTTTGATTTGGCGTTATTCAACTCGTTATAAGTCAGAGGAAGATCACGCTGAGTCGCAACAGGATCCATCTCAACAATAAAAGTATAAGGTTTTTTAAGTATGAAACTGAGTCAATTAGTTATTCTCCTACTACTCGTTGTTTTTTCTTTTTCAGGTCTTCAAGGTGTTTACGCAGCCGATGTAGTAAGTACCACTAACAGCAATTTAGGTCAGAACGCGTCCACTGAAAAAGATGTTAATGGTATTCAGATTCTGGAAGCGTTTGATAAGCAAAAAGAAGAAAAAGAAAAGCAAGACCAAGATCAAATAAGTACCCACAAGAAACAAGTCATTATGTTTCTCATAGGGATACCACTGCTATTACTGCTCTTTGCTACTGGCGCCTTGGGTATTGCAGTGGGGGTTTTTGATAAACCTTGGTTTTTAGCACACATGATTTTAGCTGGTTTAACCATGACCCTGGCAATTGTCCACTTAATTGTGGGGTTGGTCTGGTTCTATCCGTTTTAAGGTGAAACGATGATCCGGCTAGTTAGCCTTTACGCTTGCTCCGGATTTTTGGCGCTGGTTTATGAGGTGCTGTGGATGCGTCTTGTGTCCATCCAATTTGGGGTCAGTACCTTTGCTGTGGTCATCACAGTGGCAGCCTTTATGTTAGGTCTCGGCCTTGGTGCTTGGCGCTTCTCTAAAAACATAACTTCCCCCTTAAAAGCGCCCTTTTATCTAGGCTGGATTGAGTTTGCTCTTAGTCTCTTTGCTATTTTTCTTCCCACTCTGGTTAGATTGCTCACCCCCTTTATTGATTCTGCCGCAGTACTTTTTTCAACCAGCTTGTGGCATCTATTAATTTTTTTAGCGGCACTTATTTTACTCAGTATCCCAGCCTACGCGATGGGAGCAGGTTTTTCTTTGGTTTTACGCTATGTGGGCAATCAAGAGAAAGCGCTACCATGGGTTTACGGATTGAACACTTTAGGAGCCGTGTTAGGCTCCCTCTGGCCGCTTTGGGCATTACCAAACTTTGGTTGGGTGGCAAGCTTAAGAATAGCTGCTCTTTTTGGCATTATTGTGGCCTGCGGTTTTTGGTTTATGTTACCGAAAAAACAGTTATTAGAGCAGCCTGCACTAACCATTCACCATCGTCCACCTACTGTAGCCCTCCTTCAGTATGGCTTATTAGGGGCATTCAGTTTGGCTTTAGAGATCGCATGGACCCGACTTTTTGGGCTGATTATGCTACGTACTGAGTACGTACTCGCTCTAGTTCTTGCCACATTCTTGGTGGGTATTGCTCTTGGTAGTTTAATTACAGCCCAATTAAGTCGGATTAAATGGTTAGCGTTTCTGCCTTGGATTGTCGCCTTTGGTATTACCTTGTCTTTAGTTGAATGGGTACCGATTTCAGCCTATCTCGAGAGCGCCCAATTTACTGATTTTAACCAAGCGGTTTTAATACAAAGTCTACTGATGTTGGTCATGACGCTACCGGTGACTTTGTGTTTAGGCGCCTGGCTCCCCTTACTAACAAAACAGTTCAGTAATAGTGGCCAATGGTTTTATTCTGTGAATGCTTTAGGGGGTTCCCTTGGAGCACTCATTACAGGTTTTGTGTTGATTCCACTGATAGGCACAACGGCAACCTTGGGACTCATTGCTTTTTCATTTTTACTGTTGACTGTAAATAGGCAGCAAAATAGGTTAATGTGGGTACTCCTACCTGTGTTGGCTGGACTTTTTTTCTGGGTATCTAAAATGCCCCCCACATCACGTTTGCTTCCACAAGAAATGGGTCATAGTCGCGATCTGTACCATTATGAGGATGCCATTGCCATGACCCAAGTGGTAGAGCAACCCAACGGTCAGCGTTACCTATTGACGGACTTACAAAGACGGGATGCTTCCAGTGAGCCTACCGCTGTTTTCACTCAAGAAAACCAAGTATTTTTTCCATTAACTTTCCATGGTAATCCTCGTAGTTTACTGATGCTGGGGTTAGGAACGGGTATATCAGACGAAGGGTCTCAACACTTTAAAGATTTAACTAGAACGGCTGTGGAACTCTCGCGAGGCGCTATTGATGGCGCTAAAAATTGGTTTAAACCCCTCAATGAAAATAGCTTGAAACAAACAACAATCATACAAGATGATGCAAGACACTTTTTAAGTGCGCACCAAGAGCATTATGATGTAATAGTGGGAGATCTTTTTCATCCTGATTTGGCTGGGGTATCCTCTATGTTGTCCTTGGAACAATTTCAGAGGGTTAGACAACATTTAACTTCACACGGCATATTTGTACAGTGGCTGGCATTAAATCAATTTGATCTTCAGTCATTGGCTGTGGTCCTCACTACCTTTAAAACAGTCTTTCCTGAAGGCATTATGTTTGTTGATGGTATGCATTTGGCTTTGTTAGGTGGGCTTGATGACCCGAGACATTCGCAAGGCCTTATTACGCAACAAGTTAGTCAGGCAATAAACGAAGCAACGCTTAGCGAATCATTGACCACCTGGCTTGGTCGCTATTGGGGCAGTATTCCTGATTTAAAGACGCCCGTTCAAGACGAATGGGCGCCAGTGATTGAGTTTTCTTTACCCAGGCTTCATTACACTAAAGGCAATGCGCTGCCGACCTTACTTATGTTCATGATGGCCCATCGACCCACCCTTGAGGAAGCCAAAAAAGAGTTAGCCATTCCAGCTGCCATGAACAAAAGTTTTGAGGCAAGTTACGTGGCCACGGACTTCTTGGTTCGCTCATGGCTCGCCACCTTCAGTGGGCAAGATAAAGAGGCGGAGCATTTAATCGAGTTAGCCTATCAGGCAAACCCTAAGGATCGTTGGGTGCAATATGCGTTAAGTGATCAGTTATTTGCCAATCAAAAGAGTCTCTTGTCGCAGGGTATGGATGAAAAAACCTTACTTCAACGTATTTTGAGTATCAATCCCTACCATGTAGAAGCTTGGCGTTCACTCTGGCATTTACAGCAAGTTCAACAGGATCCGCAAGCTGCTTTTTCTTTGGCCCAACTAATAAAATTATCTCCTCTTGACCTCGAGGCCAACTCAGCGAAAAATGGAGGTCTATAGTGATTGTTTTGGATTCATATATTGATCATGGCTAATTTGGCTCTTGCCCCAAACCATTACCATCTTCGTCGACGAGCGGCTCAGGCATTGTCGGTGTTGCTGGTTGTTCTTATTCCAGCCTTAGGCATTTTTAGGATTGATCCTATTGCGGGGGCTATGGTGGTATTGGGTCGTCAAATTTGGTTTTCTGATTTCTTCTTAGTGGCTGGCTTATGGATTTTAGTGGTCTGTATGTTGGTGATGCTCTATTCCATTGCTGGGACGGTATTTTGTGGTTGGGTATGTCCACAAAACATTATGGCTGAATGGGCCAATTTCATGACCCACAAACTACTTGGCAAACGAGCAGAAGTTAGTCTTGAGGGTGATGCACCACTTGTCGCGCCCAACAAAAATAAAGCCCTAAATTGGACTTTGTTAGGCTTATCGTTTCTGTTGGCGGCCATGTTCTTCGCTCTTATTCCTTTGTTTTATTTTTATCCACCACAAGTGGTGTGGGATTTTTTAGCGTGGCAGTCTAACCCAAAATTAGCGCGTTCACTGCATTGGATTTATGCGGTGGTGGTGATCATTATTTTTATTGATATAGCCATTATTCGGCATTTTTGGTGTCGTTTTGCCTGTGTATACCGTGTTTGGCAACATAGCTTTAAAACCCGTGAAACATTACATATTAAATATGATGATTCGCGCGCCAGCGAATGCTTAAAATGTAATTATTGCGTGACAGCCTGTTTTATTGATTTAGATCCTAAAAAGACCGATATCTACGACAGTTGTATCAATTGTGGGGAATGTATTGACGCGTGTAATAAGCTTCACGCTAAAAAGAATGAGCCAGGATTACTCACCTTTGAGATGGGTGAGAGAAAAGAAAAAAAAGAGTCCCGTATTCAGTTTAAAAACGCTGCTATTGCCCTTGATACCCGAACCCGTTGGGTCTTGGTTATTGCTTTAATGGGCCTATCATTTTTTGTCTGGGGATTAATCAGTTGGGAGCCCTATCATTTGGCTGTTTATAAGGCCGAGGGTTTAAAAAATGCCACCAGTCGAGATTATCAAATCTCTGTTGCCAACAAACAGTACAAAGAGGGTCTTGTTACGCTTTCTGTTGAGGGGGTAACGCCAGACCAGTATCACTTGGATGAGACCCAGGTACTGGTTCCTGCCTCGGCACGTCACTCACTCATTTTAAGTTTGTCACCGAAGATAACCCACGGTATCCATCGCGTTATAGTGGTTGCCAAATCAACACAAGGCTGGGAGGAGCGTTTTCCTATCCAGTATTTTTCAGAACAATAGAAGGAGGGTGGGTGATGCAAGAGAATTCAGAGGAACAAAAGAAGTTAGATAAGGTGAGCTCACAATGGGGTAAATTGTCTGATGATCATTTAGGTTACGCCTCCGATGAAGAGCGTCGCGCAAAAAGAGGATTAGAAGACTGGGAGTTAGTTGAAAAAATTCCTGAATCGCAAAAGCCTGTGCCTTACTGGTTCTTCGCTGTGGTGGTAGTGGTCTTACTGGTCGGTGTGGGTTTGGCTTTTCCCTTCTGGGGGACGCGTCCTGGCCATCAAAAGCATTGGATTGATTGGGGCTTTGCTATTGCGCTGGCTTATATTGCTGTCGCAGGCTATTTTGTGTATTACATGGTGAAGTGGCATGGCGATACAGCATCAAGTAAAGCCTCCGAGGATGTGGATCCGGCCAACTCAGCGGTTGACGGCCATGGGAGCGAAATTAAGTGAGTAGGATAAAACCCCTGGTTGTTTTAGCATCTGTTTGTGCGCTATCTGCCTGTTCTGGTTCAGGACCCAATAGGGATCCAGCTC
Organism: Betaproteobacteria bacterium; assembly: GCA_018971415.1. GTDB lineage: Bacteria > Pseudomonadota > Gammaproteobacteria > Burkholderiales > Ferrovaceae > PN-J185. The sequence goes on along the minus strand of JAGXAW010000035.1, from coordinate 4,442 downwards.
CTCAAACTTGGCAAGGAGTCAGCCTGCAGGTAGATACAAGACCTAATCCTCCTCAGGTGGGGATGAATGAAATTGTGCTCACTGCAAACGAAATTAAAAGAAATATTCCGGCATGGGATTTGATTATTTCAATCAAGTCCTCTGAGCAGGATGATTGGAAGCAAATGATTGAAGATGGCAGGATGGGTGTTTATCGCCGAGCTGTGAGAGTGGAGCCCGGCGAGAGATCTATCTTAAAGATTCAGGTTAAGCACGGAAATGAAGAGGCCGAACTACGTTTTCCTTTGACACTGCCTCAGTAGCTTTTGGTGATTTAGCTAAAGTTAAAACAATATTAAGAAAATAGAACAGAAAACCAATGGCCATACAGGTTCCAGACAAGGCCATTAAAGGGCTGTAATAATGCTGGTGTACATAACGCAGCATTTCACGATCATGCAGCATTAAATAACCTTCCCATGTACCAAACACCATAAGAATTGTGTAAAAGCTGTATACCCCTAGCACGGTAAACCAAAAGGTGAACTGAATTAGTTTTTTCGAAAAGATTTTTTTACCTGAAAACTGGGGCAGTAAATAAAAAGTTGCTCCCATAGCAAGCATCACGACGCCACCTACTAAATTCATGTGCGCGTGGGCCAAGGGATCAATCATATGTCCGGGTCCACCATAGGGACTACCAATCGAGTCAAGCCAAGCACGGATGGGCGGCATAACCTGCAACATGCCGTGAACGGTTCCCACTAAGAAGGATAAAGCAGAAACCACTAAGAACTTAACTAATGGCTGAGTTTCACTTTTATTTATGATCATTGTTATTATTATCTTTTAGTTAATAAAAAGCCTGGTGAGTAGTGCTAACCAGGCTTTTAAGAATTATCTTTCGTTTTGACGGATTTCTTTGACTCGATCAATACCCACACCACTTAAAGTAAAGGAAACCACGATTCCGGTAACAAATAAAATGACTGGGACAATCATGACCCAAGTATTTAACACTTCCATGTAAACCCCCTTTATTAATAAACGCTTATTTTTACTAGTGGTTTTAGTCTATCAAAACCCCATTTGTATAGCAAACATTAAATATGCTTAATCTGTAATGGAATATTACAATTAGAATCAGTATAAACGCTTACATTGGCGGTGATTGAGCTAACTGATTTACTACGTTACACTAAATAGGATAATAAAATAGACCGCTAGGGACCAAATTAGGGGGGGATCATGAAACTATTATGTCTTTTGTTGTCTGCATTGTTATGGGTGGGAGCGTTACCAGTGGCTGAAGCAGCAACCATGGTAAAAGATTGCCCCAATTGCCCTGATTTGGTTCAAATTCCTGCGGGAAGTTACCAGTCACGAGGAGACAGTCCTCATCGGGTGACCTTTAATAAACCTTTTTTCATGAGTGCCACGCTGATTACCCAAGGTCAATGGCGTGCCTTAATGGGACATAACCCAAGCACTTTTAACAACTGTGGTGATGCCTGTCCCGTCGAAAATGTCAGCTGGGAAGAAGCACAAGTGTTTATCCTAAGGTTAAACGTTAAAACAGGTAAGCATTATGCACTGCCCTCAGAGACACAATGGGAATATGCTTGCATTGGCCGAACCAGTCAAAACTACTGTGGTAGTAGCAATGTCACAAGTATTGCCTGGTTCCAAGAAAACAGTGATAACACCACACACCCTGTGGCGACAAAACGCCCAAATGAATGGGGCTTGTTTGATATGAACGGGAATGTGTGGGAGTGGCTAGAGGATTGTTATCACGATTCTTTAAAAGGCGCGCCTAACAATGGAAAGGCATGGGAAGATGCTATGGTTCCTGAGCAGAGTAAAGCCTGTCCTTCTAGAGTGTTGCGCGGCGGTGCTTGGAATAATTCCGCTGAGGAGTTAATGGTGGGTAGACGAAGTGCAGATGATCCGCATACCCGTTCGAACAATATTGGTTTTAGAGTAGTGAGGATTGATTAGATGAAGGGATTAGTTGCGCTGATCGCAGGATTGTCAGTTTTGGTGTTGATGGGAGCTATTTACTGGGTGAGTACCATCCCGGCACCATCAGAAATGAAAATTAGTAAGTTGGTTGTGGCGATTGATGATGGCCCTACGATGGACAATTTTAAATTGCAATCCACCTCCCATGAGGCAGTGTTGGACAATTCCAGTTTAGAGGGTCATTGGACCTATCTGGTATTTGGTTATACGCATTGTCCTGATGTCTGTCCCACGACGCTCAATACCTTGGCTAAAGTGACGCAAAAGTTAGGCGTCGACAAAGCACCACTGGTGGTCTTTGTCTCAGTGGATGCGCCACGAGACAATGTACAAATCTTAAAACAATATGTCACTTCCTTTGATAAAACTTTTATTGGCGCGACAGGCAACGATGAAGCATTAAAACCCTTGGTGAAAAGTTTATCAGCTTACTATCAACGCAAAAACAATAACGATACGGTCAAAGAAGGGTATACGGTAGATCACACAAGTTCGGTATTTTTGATCAACACAAAAGGGCAATTACGTGCAGCTTTTACTATGCCAGGAACCGTGGATCAAATCGTGAGTGACACCAATCAGTTAATGTCTCACCACTAACTAAGCATCAGCAGTGATAATTTCTTGCTTGAATACATCAGAATAACTGATGTACACACTGGCAGTAATAGTTGGAATGACCAGCAAGGCCAAGAAAAAACCCAGAATTGGAACGGTGAATAGCGTGAAACCTATGGCAGCCAGAATGGCGGCCATAGACACCAAATAAACAATAATGGGGAGTAAGTTGATGACACAAGCTTTGCCTGATAGTGTCAGGGCATCCAGTAAAGATACCGGTGTAAAAATCAGTAACGCTGGGGCATACCAACCCAGAATAAGTAAAATCAATTGCACAATACTGAGTGTCATAAACATAGGGGTTAAATCATTGATGATGACTTGTAACTCCTCCACTTTGGTGGTGTTATCAAACACCATACCTTGAAATGCACTGATGTGTTGTCCGCCCCAAATCAGCGTAATAACAGACAGAACAATTTCCCAAAAAACATTCACTCCACCAAGGCCAATTAATCGTGGATTTTTAAGATTAAAGCCGGTGAACAGATGCTTAACTTTGAGAGAACGCCCTTGGGATATGGCGCGGCAACCAACCATTAAGCCAGCAAAAAAAACAGGTAAGGTGAGAGAGAACAAAACCGGCCCAAACCCCCAAAAGACAGAACACAGCAAAGTAAAGAAAAACCATACGCTCATGACGCTCAGCCAACCAAAGGGGCTTTGAAAGACCAGAGTAAATCCTTCGCTAATCCAATACATGCCTCTGAGGGCGGGGGTGGAAACAGGCTCTAAAAGCGTGGACATGATGCGGGATTTCCTTGGTAGTGCAAAATAATACGGTAAAACCAACTAGGGTCATGAGGTTGAATCATTTCTCCCGGCCTTGGTAGGAATTTATCAAAGAGCCGTGATAACCAAAAACGCATGGCGGCTGAGCGAAGCATAAAGGGAAGTTCAAGACATTCTTCGCTGGTCAATGATCTAACCTGATGATAGGCTTTGATGAGTGAGTTAAAACGCGCCTGATCCAGTGAGGCGTCAGCATTCATACACCAGTCGTTAATCACCACACACAAGTCAAACAGTAACGCCTCTTGCCCTGCAAAATAAAAATCAATAAGACCGCTAACGCTCTCGTGATTAAAGAGAACATTATCGCGAAAGAGATCGGCGTGAACCGTTCCCTTGGGCAGAGCGTCCCAGGATCGCTCTAATAGGAGCGCTAACTCTGCAGACAAGCAGCGTTGCTCTTCAGTGCCTAAATAAGATATCACTTGAGGTGCGGTGACTTGCCACCAACCGCGTCCCCTTGGATTGGCTTTTATGGTTGGATAGCTTTGCCCAACAATATGGAGTTTAGCCAATGTGGTTCCCATGGCAGTGCATTGAGTGAGCGTGGGCTGAAGAATGGATTTGCCTGATAAGCGGGTGACTATCGTGGCTGGCTTGTCATACAATAGGCCTTGCAATTGGCCATCAATGCGCATCTGAGGGGTTGGGCAAGGCAGTTCGCGTGAACTGACATAGGCCATAAAGTTGAGATAATACTCGACATCCGCGGGGCTCAGTTTTTCAAAAAGAGTTAAAACGTACTGCCCCTTCGTGGTGGTGACAAAGTAGTTGGTATTTTCAATACCTGAGCTGATACCTTCGAAATGGATGAGTTCACCTAGGTGGTAGTTGGTCAGCCAAGCAGACAAGGCTTGTTCAGATACAGGGGTAAATACAGCCATGAAGATGCGATCTTAGAATTTGAGAATGACCCATTGTGGCACAATGGTTCGGTCCACAGGACCATCATAACGATGCCATACCCCTTTACCTTCTTCATCAATCAAGTAATAGGGCTTACCCACCTTAGGCGTCACTTTTAT
>JAGXAW010000034.1 GCA_018971415.1 Betaproteobacteria bacterium | reverse complement strand
TTACTCAATCACTTTAGCGACCACGCCGGCACCAACCGTACGGCCACCTTCACGAATCGCAAAACGCAATCCTTCTTCCATCGCAATCGGTGCAATCAATGTCACCGTTACAGACACGTTATCACCAGGCATCACCATCTCAGTACCCGCTGGCAACTCAATCGCCCCTGTTACGTCCGTTGTACGGAAGTAAAACTGTGGACGATATCCTTGGAAGAATGGCGTATGACGTCCACCTTCTTCTTTTGATAACACATAAATCTCTGCCGTAAACTTGGTGTGCGGGGTGATTGAACCTGGTTTTGCTAACACTTGACCACGCTCAACGTCTTCACGCTTGGTACCACGTAGTAATACCCCTACGTTATCCCCTGCTTGACCTTGATCAAGCAACTTGCGGAACATCTCAACACCTGTACATACCGTCTTTTGCGTCGCTTTCAAGCCCACAATCTCAATCTCTTCACCGACCTTGATAACACCGCGCTCAACACGACCAGTTACCACGGTACCGCGACCAGAAATAGAGAACACATCTTCCACTGGCATCAAGAAGGCACCATCGATCGCACGCTCTGGCTCAGGAATGTAAGTGTCCAAGGCTTCAGCTAAACGCCAAATAGCAGGTTCACCAATCTCAGATTGATCCCCTTCCAAGGCTTTCAATGCACTACCAATCACAATCGGTGTGTCATCACCAGGGAAATTGTATTTGGATAACAATTCACGAACTTCCATCTCAACCAGTTCTAACAACTCTTTGTCGTCAACCATGTCGGCTTTGTTCATGAACACAACAATGTAGGGCACGCCAACCTGACGGGCTAACAAAATATGCTCACGGGTTTGTGGCATAGGACCGTCAGCTGCAGACACCACCAAAATCGCGCCGTCCATCTGGGCAGCACCGGTAATCATGTTCTTCACATAGTCAGCGTGGCCTGGACAGTCTACGTGTGCGTAGTGACGGTGATCCGTCTCATACTCAACGTGCGCGGTATTAATCGTAATACCACGTGCCTTCTCTTCTGGCGCCGAATCAATCTGATCGTAACTCTTCGCCTCACCTCCATACTTCTTCGACAACACAATCGTTAACGCCGCTGTCAAAGTCGTCTTACCATGATCCACGTGACCAATCGTCCCCACGTTTACGTGCGGCTTCGTACGTTCAAACTTACCTTTTGCCATGACTGTAGTCCCTTAAAAAATGACCTTACTTCTTGTTAATAATCGCTTCAGCCACGTTACGTGGAGCTTCCGCATAATGTTTAAATTCCATTGTGTATGTAGCGCGACCTTGGGTAGCTGAACGCAACGTGGTGGAGTAACCAAACATCTCAGCCAAAGGCACTTCAGCCTTGATCACTTTCACCCCTGCCACATCTTCCATACCCTGAACCATCCCACGACGAGATGACAAATCGCCCACCACGTTACCCATGAACTCAGGTGGCGTCTCAACTTCAACAGCCATCATGGGCTCTAGAAGCACTGGACTGGCTTTTCTCATGCCATCCTTGAAGGCCATAGAGGCGGCCATCTTAAAGGCATTCTCGTTTGAGTCAACATCATGGTATGAACCAAAGTGCAAGGTGACCTTCACATCCACCACAGGGAAACCTGCTAATACGCCATTAGGTAGCGTGTCAACCAAGCCCTTCTCAACGGCTGGAATAAATTCACGGGGTACCACACCCCCTTTAATGGCGTCCACAAACTCAAAGCCTTTTCCAGCTTCATTAGGCTCAACTTTGAGGACCACGTGACCGTACTGACCACGGCCACCGGACTGCTTAACAAACTTACCTTCTGCGTTATCCACTTGACTGCGAATGGTTTCACGGTAGGCCACCTGGGGTTTACCCACTGCAGCTTCAACACCAAATTCACGTCTCATACGGTCAACAATAATTTCAAGGTGAAGCTCACCCATCCCTGAAATAATAGTCTGACCTGATTCTTCATCGGTATGCACACGGAAGGACGGATCCTCTTGTGCCAAACGATTTAAAGCAATCCCCATTTTCTCTTGGTCAGCCTTGGTTTTTGGCTCAACCGCCTGAGAAATCACAGGCTCAGGGAATTCCATTTTTTCAAGGGTAATCACATGCTGAGGATCACACAGTGTATCTCCCGTGGTGGCCTCTTTCAAACCCACCGCAGCAGCAATGTCACCTGCTCGCACTTCTTTAATCTCTTCGCGCTGGTTTGCATGCATCTGCAAAATACGACCTACACGCTCTTTTCTTCCCTTAATCGGGTTGTAAATGGTATCGCCTGAATTCACCACACCTGAATAGACGCGGAAAAAAATCAATTGACCCACAAATGGGTCAGTCATAATCTTAAAGGCAAGCCCTGAGAAAGGCTCATCATCAGATGCCTTGCGTGCACCCATCTGACCATTTTCCAATTCACCCTCAACAGGAGGAATATCAACAGGTGAGGGCAGGTATTCAACCACCGCATCCAACATAGCTTGAACACCTTTATTCTTAAAGGCGCTACCACAGAGCATTGGAACAATTTCACCCGCAATAGTGCGAGTACGAATCCCTAAGCGAATTTCTTCTTCCGTTAATTCGCCTGATTCTAAATACTTATTCATTAACTCTTCAGAGGCTTCAGCTGCGGCTTCCACCATTTTGTCACGCCATTCTTGCGCAACATCCTGTAAATCAGCGGGAATATCTTGAAACTCAAATTTCATACCCTGTGAGGCTTCATCCCATAAAATGGCTTTCATGCGAATTAAATCCACCACACCGGCGAACTTGTCCTCAGCACCAATAGGCACTTGGATAGGAATCGGGTTACCACGTAAACGCTCACGGATCTGACCGTAAACTTTAAAGAAATCAGCGCCCACACGGTCCATTTTGTTAACGAAGGCCAATCGTGGTACGCCGTATTTGTTAGCCTGTCTCCATACGGTTTCAGACTGAGGCTGAACACCACCCACTGAGTCATACACCATGCAAGCGCCATCTAACACACGCATTGAACGCTCAACTTCGATAGTGAAATCCACGTGTCCAGGGGTATCAATAATATTAATGCGGTGCTCAGGAAACTTGCCTTCCATACCACGCCAGAAACAGGTTGTTGCCGCTGAAGTAATGGTAATACCACGCTCTTGTTCCTGCTCCATCCAATCCATGGTAGCAGCCCCGTCATGTACCTCACCTATTTTATGAGACACACCGGTATAAAAAAGAATACGTTCAGTCGTGGTAGTTTTACCCGCATCAATGTGGGCAGAGATACCAATATTGCGATAACGCTCAATAGGAGTTTTGCGAGCCAATTTATTTACCTTCCGATTGTTTCAATTAATACACCTTGGGCCCAGTCTTTATACTGAGCCCAAGGCGCCTTTACTTGCCAGTTAGGATTACAACTTAATTCGTTGCCGATATCTGCTTGACGCCTTAGAACTGGCAGCAGATCAACTCCTAACCTAAAAACGATAGTGCGCAAAAGCCTTGTTAGCTTCTGCCATACGGTGAACTTCTTCACGCTTCTTGATCGCACCACCGCGCCCCTCTGAAGCATCGATCAATTCACCGGCTAAACGTAAACCCATGGATTTTTCACTGCGTTTTCGAGCAGCTTCACGCAACCAACGCATAGCCAAAGCGGTACGACGGCTAGCACGAACTTCAACTGGAACCTGATAGTTAGCACCACCCACACGGCGGCTTTTCACTTCAACAATAGGTTTAGCATTATTTAATGCTGTCACAAACACTTCTAAAGGATCTTTCCCTGACTTGGTGGAAATCGCATCCATAGCACGGTAAACAATCTGTTCTGCAACGGATTTTTTACCTGAATCCATAATGACATTAACGAACTTGGAAATGTCTGTATTACCATATTTAGGATCTGGTAACACTTCACGTTTTGGCACTTCACGACGACGTGGCATAATTCTTCTCTCTATTAATTAAGCTGCTTTAGGGCGTTTAGCACCGTACTTGGAACGACCCTGCTTACGATCTTTCACGCCTGCCGTATCTAAACTACCGCGCACGGTATGGTAGCGCACACCAGGCAAATCTTTAACACGACCACCACGAATAAGCACCACTGAGTGCTCCTGAAGATTGTGGCCTTCACCACCAATATAGCTACTGACTTCAAAACCGTTGGTCAAGCGCACACGAGCCACTTTACGTAACGCAGAGTTAGGCTTTTTCGGTGTGGTGGTATACACACGGGTACATACACCACGCTTTTGAGGAGATCCCGCTAAGGCTGGAACCTTACTCTTGGCTTTCTTCACAGCGCGTGGCTTACGAATTAACTGATTAATTGTTGGCATTGTTGATCCACTTTATCTACTAATAGTCAATTTGGGGTAAATCACTTTTACCCCAAAAAAGACTGTTGATTTTATGGCCTATTGGCCCCCTTGTCAAGCCACTTGCTCATCATCAGTGGCTTCACCCAGCGGAATGTCTGCTATTTCCATTGAAACATCAGCATTCACTCCGTTCTTAGGCTGTTTTTTACGCACATTGTGATAGGCCAATCCCGTACCTGCAGGGATCAATCGACCGACAATGACGTTCTCTTTCAAGCCACGCAGATCATCACGTTTGCCCATAATGGCGGCTTCCGTTAGAACACGCGTAGTTTCCTGGAAGGACGCGGCAGAGATGAAGGAATCTGTTGAGAGTGACGCTTTAGTAATACCTAAAAGAATGTTCTCATAGGTCGCAGGGCGTTTATTCTCTGCTATCACTTTGTCATTCTCATCCAACAACTCAGCGCGCTCAACCTGCTCACCGGGAATGAAACGTGTTTCACCAGGATCTAGCACTTGGACACGTCTTAGCATCTGACGCACAATAACTTCAATATGTTTATCGTTAATCTTCACACCCTGCAGACGATACACATCCTGAACTTCGTCAGTAATGTATCGCGTGAGCGCTTCAACACCCAATAAACGTAAAATATCGTGCGGATCGGCAGGACCGTCAACAATGGTTTCCCCTTTGTTAACAATCTGACCATCATGAACCGTGACATGCTTATCTTTAGGAATGAGATAGTCATGCGCAATACCATCCATATCGGTAATCACCAAACGCTGTTTACCTTTAGTTTCCTTACCAGTTGATACGGTACCTGTCATTTCTGCCAACAACCCAGCGTCTTTGGGTGAGCGCGCTTCAAAGAGTTCAGCCACCCGTGGGAGACCACCCGTGATATCACGGGTTTTAGAAGACTCTTGAGGAATACGGGCTAACACATCACCCACGCCGACCTGTTGACCGTTCTTAACAGTAATAATCGCACCGATCTGGAAGGTAATATTTACCGCCTGATCAGATTGCGCCAATTTTACTTCCTTGCCTTTGGCATCAAGTAACTTCACTTGTGGCCTCAATCCTTTGGATTGTGTACCAGCACGACGTTTCGGATCGATCACCACCAGTGTGGACAATCCCGTCACTTCGTCGATCTGTTTGGCTACGGTGACGCCTTCCTCAACGTTCTCAAAGCGCACTTCACCAGCGTACTCGGTAATGATGGGTCGAGTATGCGGATCCCAGTTAGCAAGAACCTGTCCAGCTTTCACTTTATGGCCATCTTGAATCAGTAAAGTGGCGCCATAGGGCACTTTATGACGTTCGCGCTCGCGACCTGACTCTTCCGTAATGATCACTTCACCACCACGCGAGATCACAATCTGCTCTTGACGGGCATTGGTGACATAGCGCATACCTGAGGAGAAGCGAATAACGCCGTTTGATTTACTCTCAACTTGGGAGATCACCGCAGCACGGGATGCCGCACCACCGATGTGGAAGGTACGCATGGTCAACTGGGTACCTGGCTCACCAATGGATTGCGCAGATATCACACCCACCGCTTCACCCACGTTAACTCGACCACCACGACCTAAGTCACGGCCGTAACATTGAGCACATAAACCGTAGCGTGTCTCACAAGTTAAAGGCGTACGCACTTTGACTTCATCAACGCCAGCGGCCTCAATAGCATCAACAGCGTCTTCATCAAGCAATGTTCCAGCTGGAATTAACACCTCTTGGGTATCAAGGCTGATGACATCAGTGGCAGCAACACGGCCCAAGATTCTGTCCTTCAATGGTTCAACCACTTCACCACCTTCAACCAAGGCTTTGAAGATCATTCCCTCTTCAGTACCGCAATCTTGTTCAACCACCACGAGATCTTGAGTAACATCAACCAGACGTCTTGTTAAGTAACCAGAGTTGGCTGTTTTCAAGGCCGTATCAGCAAGACCCTTACGTGCACCGTGGGTGGAAATAAAGTACTGTAAAACGTTCAATCCTTCACGGAAGTTAGCTGTAATGGGCGTTTCAATAATTGAACCATCTGGTTTTGCCATCAAACCACGCATCCCTGCTAACTGACGAATCTGAGCAGCCGAACCACGGGCACCAGAGTCGGCCATCATGTAAATGGCATTAAATGATTCTTGGGTAGTGGTTTTACCACTACGATCAACCACAGGTTCACGGCCTAACTGATCCATCATGGCCTTCGCCACTTGGTCACCAGCACGACCCCAAATATCCACTACCTTGTTGTATCTCTCACCTTGCGTCACCAAGCCTGAAGTATATTGGGACTCAATTTCTTTTACTTCACTCTCAGCGGAGGCAATGATGTCCTCTTTCTCTTTAGGAACCAACATATCATCAATACAAATTGAAATGCCGGCGCGCGTTGCCATGCTAAAGCCCGTATACATGAGCTTATCAGCAAAAATCACTGCCTCACGAATACCACAACGTCTAAAGGCAGCATTGATCAAGCGAGAAATTTCTTTTTTCTTCAGAGTTTTGTTAATAAACTCAAAAGGTAAGCCCTCTGGCAGAATTTCTGACAAGATGGCACGACCCACTGTCGTTTCATAACGGGTGATTTTTTCAACACGCTCACCCGCTTCATTGCGGAAGGCTTCCTTAATACGCACCATCACTTTGGCAGTTACATCAACCATGCGTGTTTCAAATGCACGAACCACCTCAGAGACATTGGCAAACACCATGCCCTCACCCAAGGCGTTAACACGTTCACGGGTAATGTAATAAAGACCCAAGACGATATCCTGGGAGGGAACGATAATAGGGTCTCCGTTAGCAGGGGACAACACATTATTGGATGACAGCATCAGTGTTCTTGCTTCCATCTGCGCTTCGAGTGAGAGAGGCACGTGAACGGCCATCTGGTCACCGTCAAAGTCGGCGTTAAATGCCGCGCAAACCAGCGGGTGCAATTGAATGGCTTTACCTTCAATTAACACGGGCTCAAAGGCTTGAATACCTAAGCGGTGCAGGGTAGGGGCGCGATTAAGTAAAACTGGATGCTCACGAATGACATCTTCAAGAATATCCCATACCTCAGGAATCTCTTGCTCTACCATACGCTTGGCGGCTTTAATGGTGGTGGCTAAACCCATTACCTCTAAGCGATGGAAAATAAAAGGCTTGAATAACTCTAGGGCCATTTTTTTAGGTAAACCACATTGATGTAATTTCAATTGTGGGCCCACAACAATGACGGAACGACCAGAGTAATCAACACGCTTACCGAGCAAGTTCTGACGGAAACGACCACTCTTACCTTTAATCATGTCAGCCAAGGATTTGAGAGCTCGCTTATTGGCTCCGGTCATGGCTTTTCCGCGACGACCATTGTCTAACAATGAATCCACAGCTTCTTGCAACATACGTTTTTCGTTACGAACAATGATTTCTGGCGCTTTTAATTCCAACAGACGCTTCAACCGATTATTACGGTTGATCACACGGCGATACAAATCATTTAAATCACTGGTAGCAAAACGACCGCCATCCAAGGGAACCAACGGACGAAGCTCAGGCGGCAAGACCGGCAAGACTTCCATTACCATCCAATCAGGTTTGATACCTGACTTTTGGAATGCCTCAAGAATTTTTACACGTTTTGCATATTTTTTAATTTTTGTGTCAGAGGCAGTACCTGAAAGCTCTTGACGTAAGCGCTCAATTTCTGCGTCCAGATCAATTTGACGCAATAATTCACGAACACCTTCAGCGCCCATGCTGGCTTGAAATTCATCACCATATTCTTCAACTTTGGCCAAATAATCCTCTTCAGTCAATAACTGACAACGTTGCAGCGGGGTCATCCCAGGGTCAGTTACCACAAAAGCTTCAAAGTAAAGAACGCGCTCAATATCTCTGAGCGTCATGTCTAATACCATACCTAAGCGTGAGGGAAGGGATTTTAAAAACCAAATATGTGCTACTGGACTCGCAAGCTCAATGTGACCCATCCGTTCACGACGTACTTTAGAGAGCGTCACTTCAACGTTACATTTCTCACAAATCACACCGCGATGCTTCAGGCGCTTATATTTCCCACACAAGCACTCATAATCCTTCACTGGACCGAAGATTTTGGCGCAAAACAGCCCATCGCGCTCAGGTTTAAAGGTACGGTAGTTAATGGTTTCTGGCTTCTTCACTTCACCATAGGACCAAGAACGAATTTTTTCAGGAGAAGCCAGCCCAATACGAATCGCATCAAACTCTTCTTCTTGTGTTACTTGTTTAAATAAATCTAAAAGTGCTTTCACTTTTTTACCTCCAACGGTTATGCCACGAGGCTTACCATGATGTCATCGCCAAAAATGCAACCTATTAATTTCTTTCCAAATCAATATCAATACCCAGCGAACGAATTTCTTTCACTAACACATTGAACGATTCAGGCATACCAGCAGAAATCTTATGCTCACCTTTAACGATATTTTCATAGACCTTAGTACGTCCAGTTACATCGTCAGACTTAACAGTTAACATCTCTTGCAGTGTGTAAGAGGCACCATATGCTTCCAGTGCCCACACCTCCATCTCACCAAAGCGCTGACCACCAAATTGCGCTTTACCGCCAAGAGGCTGCTGCGTCACAAGACTGTAAGGTCCAGTGGAACGAGCGTGCATCTTGTCATCAACTAAGTGATGGAGTTTAAGGATGTGCATGTAACCAAGAGTGACTGGACGGTCAAAGCCTTCACCTGTACGTCCATCAAACAAACGCATCTGTCCATTTCTTGGTAACCCTGCTAATTCAAGCATGTCTTTAATTTCGTCTTCCGTAGCGCCATCGAATACAGGGGTCGCAAAAGGAACACCTTTTCTGAGGTTATTGGCCAATTCCATTAGCTCTTCACCACTCATATCGGTTAATTCTTCTTGTTTACCGGTACTGTTGTAAACACGCTCTAAAAATTGACGCATTTTCACGGCATCGGTTTGTTGATCAATTAACTGACCAATAACATGACCAAGACCTTTAGCAGCCCAACCCAAATGGGTTTCAAGAATCTGTCCCACATTCATCCGTGAAGGAACACCCAATGGGTTTAACACGATATCAACCGGAGTACCATTGGCTGTGAAAGGCATATCTTCAACAGGAACAATTTTAGAGATCACCCCTTTGTTACCGTGACGACCCGCCATTTTGTCACCAGGCTGTAGACGACGTTTAACAGCCAAGTATACTTTGACCATTTTTTGTACACCCGGTGGCAATTCGTCACCTTGGGTCAGCTTTCTGCGTTTTTCATCAAAGAAAGCGTCAAACTCTTTTCTCTTTTGATCAAGACTTTCTTTTAACTGCTCTAATTGCAATTGAGCATCATCTTCTGATAAACGAATGTCAAACCAGTCATAGCGACCAATGTCACTTAAGTAAGCCTTGGTAATCTTAGTACCCTTAGCTAATTTCTTAGGACCACCCTTCGCTGTTTTACCCGTTAATAAGCGCTCAATACGCCCAAAGGTGTCATTCTCAACGATACGTAACTGATCACCCAAGTCTTTCTTGTATTGTGACAATTCATCATCAATAATCTGTTGAGCACGGGCATCGCGATCAATCCCTTCGCGAGTAAATACTTGAACACCAATGACTGTACCTGACATACCTGATGGCACACGTAAGCTGGTATCTTTCACATCGGAGCTTTTCTCACCGAAAATAGCGCGTAAGAGTTTCTCCTCTGGCGTGAGCTGCGTTTCACCCTTAGGTGTTACTTTTCCGACTAACACATCACCAGCTTCAACTTCGGCACCGATATAGATAATCCCTGAGTCGTCTAAACGACCTAACATTCTCTCAGACAGATTAGATATATCACGGGTAATTTCCTCAGGACCTAATTTGGTATCACGGGCCACAACTGACAATTCTTCAATGTGAATTGAAGTAAAGCGATCCTCTGCCACAATACGCTCTGAGATTAAAATTGAATCCTCAAAGTTAAATCCATTCCATGGCATGAATGCCACCAATAAATTTTGACCAAGAGCCAACTCACCCATGTCAGTGGAAGCACCATCCGCGATGACATCATCACGGGTAATCACATCGCCCACCTTCACAATTGGACGCTGGTTAATATTGGTATTCTGGTTTGAGCGACGATATTTAATTAAGTTATAAATATCCACACCCACTTCGCCTGCCTGGGTCTCATTGTCATTAACTCTCACCACAATACGTGATGCATCAACGTAATCCACGATACCGCCACGGCGCGCTTGAACAGTAGTTCCCGAGTCAACGGCAACAGTTCTTTCAATACCCGTACCAACCAAGGGTTTTTCAGCGCGCAAACAGGGTACCGCTTGACGCTGCATGTTTGAACCCATCAAAGCACGGTTTGCATCATCATGTTCCAAGAACGGAATCAATGAAGCTGCAACGGACACAATCTGTGCTGGGGCAATATCAATATGCGTCACGCGATCAGGGGTGGCCAATGTAAATTCGTTATGATGACGACAGGATACTAAGTCATCCACAAATCTGCCTTTACCGTCCACTTCAGCGTTAGCCTGGGCAATAACATAACGCCCTTCTTCAATGGCTGATAGCATTTCAATCTCATCTGTTACACGGCCATTTTCAACTTTTCTGTAAGGAGTTTCTAGGAAACCAAATTCGTTGGTTCTGGCATACAGAGCCAGAGAGTTAATCAAACCAATGTTCGGACCTTCCGGTGTTTCAATTGGACAAACACGGCCATAATGTGTGGGGTGTACGTCACGAACTTCAAAGCCTGCACGCTCACGGGTTAAACCACCAGGGCCGAGAGCAGAAACACGGCGTTTATGGGTAATTTCAGACAAAGGATTGGTCTGATCCATAAACTGTGACAGCTGACTTGAACCGAAAAATTCTTTGATTGCCGCTGAAATCGGTTTAGCATTAATCAAATCATGGGGCATTAAATTCTCTGATTCAGCTTGCGAGAGTCTCTCTTTAACAGCGCGCTCAACACGAACCAAACCGGATCTAAATTGGTTTTCAGCCAATTCACCCACTGATCTTACGCGGCGGTTACCCAGGTGATCAATATCATCAATCTCACCACGACCGTTTCTCAGTTCAACAAGAATTTTAATCACATCAACGATGTCATCGTTGGAAAGCACAGCAGAACCAGTTAACTCATTGCGTCCCACGCGACGATTAAACTTCATGCGACCTACGGCGGACAGATCGTAACGCTCTTCACTGAAAAAGAGTCCTTGAAACAGTGCTTTTACTGCTTCTTCAGTGGGTGGCTCACCAGGGCGCATCATTCTATAAATGGCTACTCTAGCGGCCATCAAATCAACGGTATCATCCACTCTCAAGGTTTGAGAAATGTACGGACCTTGATCTAAGTCATTGGTATAAATGGTTTTAAATTGCTTAATACCAGCTGCACTTAATTTGGTTAAAGTTGCTTCGGTAATCTCATCGTTAGCTTGTGCCAACAACTCACCGGTTTCTGTATCAATAATATTGTGCGCAATAGCACGACCTAGAAGGAATTCTTCAGGTACCTCAATGCTCTTTAAACCAGCCTGCTCCATTTCGCGGATGTGTTTAACGGTAATTCTCTTATCACGCGGAACAATAACCTTACCCTTCGACACAATGTCAAATCTCGCCACATCACCACGAAGACGCTCAGGAACAAGCTCCATGGAGATAGCATTTTTTTCCATGTGGAAAGTATCAAAGGCAAAGAAAGACTCCAGAATTTGCTCTGGTGTATAACCTAACGCTTTCAACAAGATTGTGACCGGCATTTTTCTGCGTCTATCAACGCGGAAATATAAATAATCTTTAGGGTCAAACTCAAAATCTAACCATGAACCTCGGTAAGGAATAATCCTGGCAGAAAAAAGCAGTTTGCCGGAAGAATGCGTCTTACCACGATCATGCTCAAAAAATACGCCAGGGCTGCGGTGCAACTGAGAAACAATAACACGCTCAGTCCCATTAATGACGAAAGATCCGTTCTTAGTCATCAATGGAATTTCACCCATATACACTTCCTGCTCCTTAACCTCTTTCACAGTGGGTTTAGAAGCTTCGCGGTCCATTATTTTTAGACGAACGCGGGCACGTAATGGTGAGGCATAAGTCATACCACGCTGCTGACATTCAATCACATCAAAAGCAGGGTCGCCTAACTGATAACTCACATATTCCAAACTGGCATTACCAGAATGGCTAACAATCGGGAAAATAGAACGAAAGGCCGCTTCAAGGCCTTGATTTTTTCTATTATTAGGGACAACTTCCGCTTGCAAAAATTCTGAATATGAATCAAGCTGAGTAGCAAGCAAAAACGGAACTTCGAGAATACTTTGACGCTTAGCAAAACTTTTGCGGATACGTTTTTTCTCGGTGAATGAGTAACTCATGTCATCTCCATGTCATTATGACAAATGCGTACGGCGACCCCTCCAAAGGGACCGCCGCTAACCAGGCTGCTTTAACTTCAAGCTAGATGAATAGCGCCCCATTCATCTTGCCCACGTATTTCAATTACTTGATTTCGAAGGTTGCGCCAGCTTCGGCCAATTGTTTACCAATTGCGTCAGCATCAGCTTTTGATACGCCTTCTTTAACTGGTTTTGGTGCACCGTCAACCAAGTCTTTAGCTTCTTTCAAGCCAAGACCTGTGATAGCACGAACCACTTTAATCACGTTAACTTTGTTGTCACCTGCGCTTGCAAGAATAACGTTGAATTCAGTTTTCTCTTCAGCAGCACCAGCAGCGGCACCACCAGCAGCAGGTGCTGCGGCAACAGCAACTGCAGCAGCAGCTGAAACACCGAATTTTTCTTCCATGTCTTTAATAAGTTCAGACAATTCAAGAACCGTCATACCTGCGATTGCATCTAAAATTTCTGCTTTACTTAATGCCATTTTTAAACTCCTAAAATTAAACAGTAGCTTGTTTTTGATCTCGTACAGCGGCTACGCCACGTACGAACTTGGCCGGAACTTCGTTGAGTGTCTGAACGAATTTCGCCACCGGTGCCTGCATGGTACCCATTAACTTAGCAATGAGTTCCTCACGACTTGGCATCGAAGCAAGATTAGCGACATCTTTAGCGGACATGACATAATTCGCCATTGCTCCGCCTTTAATAATCAACTTATCATTTTGCTTGGAAAATTCATGTAACACCTTTGCTGCCGCCACAGGATCATCTGAAATACCATAGACCAACGGTCCAATCATATGATCAGACAACGCTGAGAACGGTGTATCAGTGACTGCACGACGAACTAAAGTGTTTTTCAGAACACGGAAGTAAACTCCCGAAGCCCTGGCCTTGGCTCTTAAAACAGTCATGTCGCTGACTTCCATTCCGCGATACTCTGCAAGAACAATGGATTTCGCGTTGGCCACCTGGCCTGCTACTTCAGCAACTACCGCTTTTTTCTCTTCAAGATTAAGACTCAAGGTCCGTCCTCCTTACCAGAATTACAGAATCACACCATTGTGATTCCAACCACGGCGACCTTTATTTCAGGGCTCTAGCGCTAAACAAGCCACTATTACTACTAGACCTTCCATCAGGGACCGCCATCTGCGTAGGCTGTCTTTCAACGATTAAACTCTTTCGAGTCCCTACGGTCTTTGATGTCCAGTTGAATTGGTTTCCCAATTCAACAGCCCAAAGTTCTTTACGCTCTTATCAAGCAGCTACCACTGAGGAGCCATCCACACGGATGCCTACGCCCATTGTGCTTGAGACAGAGATTTTTCTTAAATACACGCCTTTTGCTGTGCTAGGACGCGCACGATTAAGTGCCCCTAACAACGCTTGGAAATTTTCTTCCAAAGCTTCAACAGTGAATGATGCGCGACCAATAGAGCAGTGCACCAAACCTGCCTTATCAGTACGGTACTGCACCTGACCTGCTTTGGCGTTAGCCACTGCACCAGCCACATCAGCTGAAACTGTACCCACTTTAGGGTTAGGCATTAAGCCTCTAGGGCCCAATACTTGACCTAATGGACCCACGATTCTCATGGCATCAGGTGTGGCAATCACCACATCAAAATCCATGAAACCGTTTTTAATCTTTTCTGCCAAATCATCAAAGCCCACGTGTTCTGCACCTGCAGCTTTCGCTTTCTCAGCATTTTCGCCTTGGGCAAATACAGCCACTCTCATGGTCTTACCGGTTCCTCTTGGTAAAACAACGGATCCACGAACTTGCTGGTCTGATTTTTTTGCATCAATACCTAAATTAATTGCCACATCAACCGACTCATCAAACTTTGCGGTCGCTGTTTTTTTAACTAACTCAAGCGCATTACCGATCGGATAAACTTTTGTACGATCAACTTCAGCCAATAAGGCCTTAACTCGTTTTGATTGACGTGCCATTATTTCACCCCTTCAACTTCAATACCCATACTGCGAGCACTGCCGGCGATAGTTCGTACGGCAGCATCCATATCAGCCGCAGTTAAATCCGGCATTTTGGTGGTGGCAATTGCTTCCGCTTGCGCACGGGTTAATTTACCTACTTTATCTGTATGGGGCTTTTGACTACCCTTTGTAATCCCTGCAGCCTTCTTAATTAAAATGGTGGCTGGCGGGGTTTTCATTACAAACGTAAAGCTTTTATCCGCATAGGCAGTAATCACAACGGGAACGGGTAAACCTGGTTCCATGCCCTGTGTTTGCGCATTAAATGCTTTACAAAATTCCATGATGTTGAGACCGCGCTGACCTAGCGCAGGACCTACAGGTGGGCTTGGGTTAGCTTTACCTGCAGGAATTTGTAGCTTGATATAGCCTACAATTTTCTTTGCCATAATAACTCCTTAAGATGGGTACAAGCGGATCCTTTAAGACCCTCCCCGTTAATTAACCCTAATGACTTAGGACTTTTCTACTTGCCCAAATTCCAATTCCACGGGCGTTGCACGTCCGAAAATCAGAACTGATACACGTAATTTGTTTTTATCGTAATTGACTTCTTCAACGTTGCCATGAAAGTCAGTAAATGGACCATCCTTAACCCTAACGGACTCGCCCACTTCAAATAAAATTTTGGGACGTGGTTTTTCCACACCCTCTTGGACTTGATGCATAATCATGTCCACTTCTTTGTCGGTAATAGGGGAGGGCTTATTCGCTCTGCCACCCACAAAACCCGTTACCTTTGGCGTACTTTTTACCAGATGCCAGGTTTCATCAGTCATGTCCATTTGTACCAAAATGTAGCCAGGAAAGAATTTACGTTCACTGATACTCTTTTGTCCGCCCTTCATTTCCACCACTTCTTCTACAGGCACCAAAATTTGACCAAACTGCTCTTGCATTCCGGATCGAGCAATGCGCTCAAGAAGAGCTTTTTGTACACTCTTCTCAAATCCTGAATAGGCATGCACCACATACCATCTCATTGTCATCACTCAGTCCGTCCTAATAATCGTTGCACTAATGAAAGCAAGCCCCAATCAACTAGCCACAGGAATAAACCCATAACCACGACCAGAGCGAAAACCACTAGCGTTGTTTGATAAGTCTCTTTTTTACTTGGCCAAACAACACGCTTTGTTTCCGCTATCGCATCTTGAG
This sequence comes from Betaproteobacteria bacterium, assembly GCA_018971415.1. Taxonomy (GTDB): domain Bacteria; phylum Pseudomonadota; class Gammaproteobacteria; order Burkholderiales; family Ferrovaceae; genus PN-J185. Next base: position 500 of record JAGXAW010000034.1, on the reverse strand, counting down.
AGAAACGGAAAAACTCTTGGCCGGAAACAGTAAACCAAGCGACCAAGGCACCAAGCCCAAGCCCCACCAGCACTGACAACACGCGAAATAATAAGGCGTGTTCTGAAAGTTGATAGTACCCAATGAGCCCTGCTGCCACTAACACCAAAGCAAAAGCAAACTTAAGCTTATCCGCCATTAAATTTAATTATCCTTATCTATGCTTACGCACATTTGGCAGGCCAGGAGGGCCTCGAACCCCCAACCTACGGTTTTGGAGACCGTCACTCTGCCAATTGAGCTACTGGCCTGTTACCACAACAAACTATGAAGAGGCGCTTAATACTCTAAACGCCTCTCATTTAAGTGCTTTTACTCAATCACTTTAGCGACCACGCCGGCACCAACCGTACGGCCACCTTCACGAATCGCAAAACGCAATCCTTCTTCCATCGCAATCGGTGCAATCAATGTCACCGTTACAGACACGTTATCACCAGGCATCACCATCTCAGTACCCG
>JAGXAW010000033.1 GCA_018971415.1 Betaproteobacteria bacterium | reverse complement strand
ATTTGATCCTGCGCATTATGGGCAAGATCATTTTGATATACGGAGTGGAGTAAGGCTAATTGTTTGGACTCGGTTATCACCTCTTGAATACTTTGCTCATAGAGTACTTTGATTAAATCATTGGTGATATAACGGGGCTGATCGGGTTGTCTAAATTGAACCCTTTCATTATATTCATATTGATTAGCCTGTTGCTTTGCATCAAATGGTTGAGCTTGAGCCATATGAGTACCCAGCGCCATGGCAGCAAAAGCCAAAATAAGACTACTAATACGTACAGATTTACTCATTATTAAATCTCCTTTAAAAAGGTTTGCAAACAGTGAAATAGTAATTTTATAAAATGGGAAAATTTCCCATATGTGTGAATTGTACTTTACTTCTGGGAAAAAATCCCATAAAATTTTCTTATGGTTACAAAAAAATTAAAATTAGATCCTGAATTGGTTTTAAAACAGACATTGATCATCATGCAGCCTCTTATTTTGTGGCTGCTGCGTTCGGGTGTCCGTCATCCGGAGTTTTCGGTGGCTATAAAACAGGTATTTTTAGAGCAGGCATCGCAAGAATTAACTCGTCTTGGAGTTAAGCAAACCGACTCTGCGCTAAGCTTACTTTCTGGATTGCACCGTAAAGACGTAAGAGCCTTAATTCCTGTTCTTCAAGAATTGGTGAATTCTGGTGGTGATCGTCCCCGTGAATTATTAGGTAAGCCGACTCTGCCTTCTCAAATTATGACTCGCTGGCTTGCCAGTGGCTGGCAAGATTCTTTGCCACTCACTGGGGATGCGAGAAGTTTTGAAAAATTAGTGCGTCAAGTTTCCTCCGATGTCCATCCACGTTCGGTTTTAAATGAATTAGAACGTCTTGGTATGGTGGAGACCGATGACCAACAAGTTCGTTTGTTACGTGATGCCTTTGTTCCTGATCCTACAATGGTTGAGGCGGGCAATCTTTTAGCAGGCAGTACCGCTGACCATTTATCTGCTGGTGTACATAACCTATCAGATATTGATGAACATAAATTTCTTGAACAAAGTGTTTTTGCAGATGGTTTGTCAAAAGAATCGATTGTCGAACTCAAAAAACTTGCCAAAGCGCTTTGGTTACAGGTAATGAGTTCCTTAATCGAAGCAGCTGTTCCGTTAAGTGACAAGGATGAGCCAAACGGCGGAGATCAGCGTATACGTATTGGGATGTTTTGTTATTCTGAATCTATACATCCTAAAAGTAGTACTTTACCCACTAAAAAAAATAATACGACTAAACCCAGTAGTAAAAGACCCCTTAAGTCTAATTTAAGTAATGACACTGATAATCAATTAACCAATAAAAAAAATAACAAATAGGGTTTGGGAGAAATTAATGATTAAACTTCACTACCTACATAAACGATCTACCTTACTATTAGTAAGTTTGATTGTTACTTTACTGTTTACACTATCCTCCTGCGGGGGAGGGGCAGCTGCATCTCTTGCGGGCGTTGGTAGTGGCGGCACTGGTGTTGTTGTACAAGGCTTAGTTACGGGCTTTGGTAGTGTGTTTATCGATGGTACAGAGTATTTTCTTGGATCAAACACCCAGGTAAAAGAACAATTTGATGGTAGCTCTCAGACAGGTCTTTTTTCTCTTGGTCAGATAGTTACTGCCACTGTTGATAGTTCAAACAATGTGGTTTCAGCTGAAATTTCTCCTGACTTACAGGGCGTAATAACCTTTAAGCCAACAGCTTTTAATACCACTGCTGTTGGTACTTGTTCATCGACAACTGACTACTATGTATATGTATTAAATCAAAAGGTCCGTATAGTTACTCAGTCGTGTAATACCCCATTAGGCGTAACCACTGTTTTTAATGAACCCTATACTCTTTGTTCTGTTAATAACAGCTGTTCAAATACAAGTACTAATGGATTACCTGCATTTGTAGGCAATCTTACATCGGGTAGTGAGGTTAAAGTGCATGGATTTTGGACTATTAATCATAATTTACCTGAGTTAGTTGCTACAAGGATTGATCAATATTATTTACCCAATACTTCAAACGTCTATAATTCTTCTGCCCCTGGACTAACTCAAAATCTTCCAGCTAGTGTGTATGAGTTAAGTGGTATTGTTACTCCACCATCACCAACATCATCTGTTGTCTCAATTAATGGTGGTAATGGTGCTAGCGGAGTTGCAGGAGGCTCTACTGTAACGGCAACCTCTCTTCCAAGCACAATAGCAGTTAACGAAATTGTTTCAATGTCTGTTCAGCAATCCGTTTGGAGTAGTTATTTTGGATCAGTTTATGACCAAAATTCTGTAGTACCAACAACCTCCTTGCCGGTTTCCAATCTGGTAATTAATACGGCCACAAACTTTATTTCCTCAACAAGCCCTTCATTACAGGTTAGTGGAATTATTTCTTATGTCAATGGAAGTACTGCAATTGTGAACGGTACACAGGTTATACTTCCAGCAGGTTGTACCAATTGTAATGTTGGAGATTATGTTCGTGTTAAGGGCTCTACCACTAACTCTCAGGGAGAGCTTGAAGGATCAAATGTTGAATATTCGGCAACCAATCAAATTACTTTAAAAGGTATTTTAGTTTTTCCTGTAATTACTGCAAATGCTGCCACTGTTGTCTTCCAAGGCACATCGGTCTATGTTCCAAATACTGCTCAATCAGGATGCGTTACAGGTTCATCTCAATACGTAGTAGTGAATGCCAGTTATTCAGGTAATACATTGATTGCAAACTCAATTACCTGTACCAATATTTCCTCGACTAACTTACAAAATACAGCCGTTGATTATGTTGGTACAACCAATAACTACTCGCCTAACTCGAGTACATTTACTCTAACTGTGAATAGTGTTGTCTACACCGTGAATTACAATTCTAATACTTATGTAGAGCATGATTTGTTATCTACCGCTCCTAATAATCAATTTATAGAAGTTATAGGACAAATTACAGGAACAAATACTATTACAGCTAGCGCTTTGAAAGTTGCTGAAAGCAATAATTTGAAATCAAACAGTGATTAATGATTTATATGTGAGAATGAATATAAATAATATGGGTTGATGAATTAAATAAATGAGTAGACTATGTCTACCCATAAAACCGAGTACTTTAACGTTAAGTTTAAATTTCAAGATGTTAGGTTTAATTAATGCTGCAAGGCTTAAGGAAATTAAAAAATATCCCAACCATGGAAAAAGAGGGGCGTAGTCTTCGGTAGCAGGCTTTGTTGAGGCTAAGCCAATCCAATTTAAGTATTTCGGATTCATGAACTCAAAATGATATACAAAGCTTAATACAACCATTAAAAAGCCAATAATTAGTAACGGTTTTTTAAATTGTTTGAAGGGTTTGGTTACCAAGGTTGCTATAAGAAAAAAATGAATAACACCAAAATAAATAAATCGATCACCAAAAAGAAAGTAAGTCACTATTGAAATAATGGCAGCCGAAAAAAATAGTTTACTTACACGTTTAATAAAGTGAGATGAACCATCTGGTGCCAATCCGAAGCTTATACCAGAAATAACGACAAAAAAAGCCACAATGACTGTTCGCCAGTGAACCCAAAAAGGATTTTCTAGCATATTAAAGTGTGCGTAATGAAAATAGGTTAAGTCGTAACAAAAGTGAAATATAACCATCATAGTGATGGCAACACCCCTTAATTCATCGATAAGTGGGATACGTGCTTGTGTTTGTCTATCGGTGTTCGATGCTGATGCCATCAGTAATATTGGGCTGGCTATGTAATTGGAGTGTTTCGCTATGACCTTGACGCTCAATGGTGACGTCGTTGTTTGTCACTTTAGTTAATAGAATCCCTGAACTAATCTCGTGTCCCTCATGAAAGGGGCGTGGAGAACTGTTATTAATACTGATTACAGCAATGCCGTTATGATTACTGCCAACTATGACGCCTTTCAAGGACAGATTGGCATTTAATAGGCTGGGCCCAATAAATACGTTTTTTGCATCCTGAAATACCGTATTTCCTTCCTTATCAATTGAATGAGCGGGAATGGGTAATGGCGAAGGTGACAATAGGATACTTGCCCAGTGACCGATAGTGGTAAAGAGTATTATGAGGCTAAGCAAATACACAATTTGTTTAGCTAAATCAATTTTAGGGTTTAATCGCCAACTTTTTAACATAGTCAGTCACAATCCATTAATTGGCTTAGTATAATGAGTTTAATTGTAAAATAGAGTTTAAATAAAGGTTTATTGTATGGAACGACTTCAAAGTAAGCAACTTACTCACCCTAACCAGTCGGGTTTTTCACTAATAGAAATCATGGTTGTCATGATTATTATTGGTATCTTGGCTGCATTAATCATCCCTCGTGTCATGGATCGACCTGATCAAGCGCGACAAATTGCAGCCAAACAAGATATCGCTACTGTGGTCCAAGCTTTAAAGTTGTATCGCTTAGATAACGGCCGCTATCCTTCCACTGAACAAGGGTTAATGGCTTTGGTGAAACAACCAACTTTAGAGCCTATTCCTAATAATTGGAAATCGTATCTTGATACGATGCCAAAGGATCCTTGGGGGAATGCCTATCAGTATCTTAATCCCGGAGTGCATGGTGAAATAGATGTGTGGAGTTTTGGTGCAGATGGCAAAACCGGTGGGGAAGGGAATGACGCAGACATTGGTAATTGGCAATAATGAATCAGGTTTTAGCCTGATCGAGCTATTGGTAGTCCTCGTTATTATCGGTATTTCCTTTGCATTAATTACATTGTCTATTCATGTGGTTGACCCTTCTAACTTGCAAAGTGATGCAAAACGGCTGGTGGCAACTATTAATCAAGCGCATGACATAGAGGATTTGTCAGGTTCTCCTGTTTTACTGGTGATTGATTGTCATCAATGGCACTTTTTTGATACGAGTACAAATGAGCTAGTACCTATGAGCAAAGAGCAAGTATCTGGCGGTACGTTCAAGACCCAATTAGTCAGTATAGCTATTAACAGTACTGAACTTAATTGTGCGCAAGGAGATTCATTAAAGTTAATGATTAACGATGATCTCTCTCCTGTAAAAGTAAGCTTAAATACAGAAAAACAGTCATCAGTTATTGTCTCTGATACTTTAGGACGGTTTCAACTACAACAGCCATGAGACAGAGAGGATTTACATTAATAGAAGTGTTAATCGCACTGTTTGTCCTGGCCGTTACGTTGGCTTCCTCCATGCGCGCGTTAAGTGTAGTGACTAGAACGGGTAGCGATTTGCCACCGCGATTTGCGGCCCAATTAAGTACTGATAATGTGCTTGCTATTGCTCGCTTAAACGACAATTGGCCTGGACTTGGCGTGTATGAGAGCGAATGTCCCCAGGGAGACTGGGAGCTTCATTGTCAATTAACTGTGAGTGCGACCCCCAACCCCTCTATTAGACGTCTTGAAGTAGTGGTTACAGAAACTCATGATAAAAGTATTTTAGCGACTGTGGTCACCATAATGGCAAATCGAGGTGGTCATGTCTTGTAAAGCCAAGGGTTTTACCTTGATTGAGGTCATGGTAGCTTTACTCTTGATGACCATATTGTCTATTTTATCTTGGCGAGCACTGGATGCCATGAGCAGAACAAGAGACACATTAAATGCCCATGGTCAACGTGAAGATCAGTTAAAAGCGCTTTTTAATCTGTGGGATAAGGATTGTCGTCAGTTGGGTTTTCAGGGGAATTGGACTATCTCTTTACCTGTACATTGGGATGAAAGCCAAATTGTTCTGATTAAAGAGCAAACATTTGCAAATGGTGTTTCAAGACCAATAGTGGTCATTTATGAAGCTCAAAATCAACAATTGGTCAGAATAGAAAGTAAGGCACTGAATACCCGTCAAGAATTAATGCGTGTTTGGTCTAATGCACTAAATCATCATTTAACACCTGATTTGGGTTTAATGAATAAAGAGGTTTTACTCGATTCAATAGACTCAATATCGACCTCTATATTTGTTGAAAGACGTGGCTGGATAAACAATGAAAAAGAGTTAATCCCCTCAAGTGATAGTAATACTCCTCGAGGTTTAAGCCTTAAAGCTTTAAAGCTTTCTGTGACATTAACTCATCAAGTGACGCCTTTTCAAAAAATAGCACTTACGGGGGTGGAGTAAGTGATTAATAAAGAAAGAGGTGCTGCAATTTTAACTGCATTATTGGTGGTAGTCTTGGCAACAACCCTCGTTGCAGGTTTGCTTGAAAGTCAAGAAATTCGAATGAAGTCATTGGAAAATCAACGACTCAGAGATCAAATGAATTGGTTGGGTCAAGGTGCTTTAGATTGGGTACGGTTAATATTAAAAGAGGATTTATACCAAACTAAAGAAGTGGATCACCTAGGCGAAGTGTGGTCGATTCCGATCAGTGAAACTTCTTTGTCGGATTTTCTAAAAACCCAGGCATTATCAGGGGCAACATTGTCTTATGACAAAGACACTTTTTTTGCAGGTCATATTGTCGATGCCAACGCCCGTTTTAATTTAATGTCTTTAATTGAGACTACCGATAAACATTCAACAGGATTCATCATTGCAACAAAGATTAATCCAGAAGCCACTGCTATCTTCGCCAGGATATTGCAAAGTGTAGGGCTTGATCCACAATTGACCAGCTTAGTTGCTCAATGGTTACTCAATAGTCATCGTTCGTTAAGTGAAGATCAGGATATGCCGTTGCCCATTGAGACAGTGGCAGATTTAAAAGTTATCATTCCAACGATGACAGATAGTCAAATAAGTGCGTTAGAACAGTTGGTTGTCGTTTTACCTCGTCCAAGCCCAATTAATATTAATACTGCTTCGTCTGATGTATTATCTTTAACGCTAGGAGTGCCTCAGGAGGTAGCACAAGAGCTGGTTATGGAGCGAATGAGAAGCTACTTTACAGACTATAACAGCTTGGTCACTCGGATTAAGTCAAGAATGCCCTCGTGGACTCCTGTGACGCAACGAAATATTGATGTTAAAACGGAGTATTTTTTTGTATTAGAGCAACTTAGGAAAAGCGAGTTAATTGTTCGTCGCTATGCTTTAATATCAAGAATGCAATCAACAAATAATGCAACAGAAGTAATACAAACGGGTAATGGATACCCTCTTGGTTTGACTTTTGATGGGGTATAAAAAGAGTGACTAAATTGTGGATTGAGTTGCCTGAGCGTCCTCGATATGAGGGGGAGGAGGTTTTTGTTTACCCTCTTCAGTACGTGCTCACACGGAACGACTCCCCTTATCATGAAATACAAAGTGGTTCTGCCTACATAGACGAATTGCCTTTGGCAGAAAACGTTACCCTGATCGCACCTGCTCGTGATGTCTTTATTATTGAAAAAACAGTGGATATTTTTAGCTCATTGAATGAGCAGCGTTTGGTTCAGGCTTTACCAGGTTTACTGGAAGATGAGGTGATGTATTTTGATAAAAATCACGTGGCATTATGGCGCGATTCAAATAACTCAGCACATCTGGCTTTTGCTTTTATCGACAAGGCGTGGATAAGACAAATTGTAGATATCTTCAGTAATACTTTTAAAAAAATTCCTTTATGTATCATTCCAGCGAGTTATTTTCAGGAAATTGGAACATTAGTAACAGTGTCAGATAAGCAAAGAGATCAATTATCAGGCTGGGCATGTTACAGAAAAAGTCTTCATGAGGCGTATCTTGTTCCCTTGCAAGATAATCCACTATTAACGTTGCATCACGTGGAGCTTAATCAGTTAGTTCATAACCGTTTACAGGATAGGATCGCTTTTTTACAGACTCCCTATATTGATTTGAGACAGTTTGAGTTCGCCGATCATAATGTGGGCTGGAGAGCCCAATGGCAACGATGGAAATCATCTGTATTAGTATTGTTGTTGGCCGTAATTATCCAAACTGTTGCAGTAAATGTGTATTGGTTAACGTTAGCCTTTCAAAAACATCGATTAATTAATGAGGAACGTAGCGTGGCGCAACAAATCATTCCTCAACTGCCTGATGACGTAGACCCACAGTTAGCCTTGCGTCACCAGTGGCAATTGGCAAACCAGTTGGCGCCCACCAGTGACAAAGACTTTGTCGTATTATGTGCTAAGTTATCACAAATTATGGTTCATCAGCCAAATGATGCAGTAACAAAAATTGACTTTCACCAAGGTACAATGAATGTATCCTTAAAGCCTGGTGTAAATATTGATATGGTCAAGCAAGATGCGTTAAATCATCACGTAACCATCAACAACATAGGAGGTGGTGTATGGCAAATCAAATAATACAAAAAATAAACAAAGAACGTACGCGTCTATGGTTTGGCCTTAATGAGAGAGAAAAAAAACTCTTAGCGCTATTGTTTTTCTTATTAACAAGTCTTTTGTATTATTTTGTTTTTCTGGCGCCAGCCGCAAACGGTGTTAAGCGACTTAATCGTGAATTGGCTGAGCATCGCCAATCGCTGAGTAATATGCATTCGATGGCTAAGGACATGATGTTGCTTCATCAACACCAACAGGCCATATTAAGAGATCCTAAGCAAATCGAAGGATTGATTCAAGCGATAGCTAAAAACCATGGTTTACAAGGTTTACAAGTGATAAACATCAGTGATGAAAAGCATCATCGTTGGCAACTGACAGGTAAAAATATTACTTTTAGTGATTGGATTGCACTACTCGAAGAGTTACATAAAAAAACACTGCTTGAAGTGGACGTATTGACGGCCGTTCGCTCACTAGAGCCTGGGCAGGTAAACTTAATTGCAGAGTTGCAGGACCAATAGTGCAGCAAGGTGGAAAGATAGCAAGGTATTTGTTATGTACTGTGGTAGCCATAGTAACCTTTATTTCAAGCGCCCCAGCAAGCTATTGGCAACCGATAATTAAATCTGTCTCTCACGATGCTGTGCGTCTTGTTAACGCAAATGGTTCGATATGGAATGGTCATGGCCAATTGGCCTTGCAAATAGGGGTGGATCGTTGGCAAGTGTTTAACGAGCCAATACACTGGCAAATTGGTTTTACCCTGCATGGGATGAGAGTGATTGTGGATGACCAAAATCACCGTTTATTTGTAAGCCCACTGGGTCTATGGTTGACGCCATTGTCGGTGATGGTGGATGCAGGGAGGTGCGAATTTCCAGCCCAATCCTTAGAGGTATTTGGTGGGATAACCCGGACGGTAAAATTAACTGGTCAAATACAATTATTGTGGCAATCTTTTTCGATTCAAAAAAGAGGAAAATTATTTATAACTCCAGTGAATTATGAGATTGATGCAAATAGTGTTCGCTCCGTAATTTCCCCGCTTCCTCAATTAGGATCATATAAAATTACAGGGAGTGTTTCACAGGAGGGTGGTGTCTTTAAGGTTAGTACCTTAAGTGGGCCTTTGTTGATCAGTGGGCAAGGTGAAACAGGGCAGCATGGCATTCGATTTACTGGAGAGGCTAAAGCTGCTTTGGGTATGGAGGACCAGCTAAATGGTCTATTATTATTGATGGGTGATATCAGTGGTGGCGTAGCCCATCTTCATTATTAAATGAGTAAATACATGCGTTTATCTAAGTTACTACTTTTATTATTGTTATGCTTGAGTCAAAGTATTGTTGCTGCTCCATTACAAGATGTTGAGACCAAGTCCTCAGCATTGGCGCAACCGGGACCTACGAATGAGGGCGATCTGATTCGCCTTAATTTTACTGAGGCTGATACTCAAGGGGTGATTAAAGCGGTAGCTGACGCCATTGGTAAAACTATTCTGATTGATCCGAGGGTGAAAGGAAATATCACCTTAACCAGCGACCATCCTTTAACTAAAAAGGAAACACTGGCAACCCTTGCGGCAACACTTCGTCTACAAGGTTATGCATTGGTTCAGTCAAGTGACGGTTATAAAGTGTTGCCGGAGGCGGATGCTAAGTTACAAGGCTCACAAGTGAGCGTTGATGCCAGTGGCGTTGGAGGACAGGCTCAAGTGGCACCTCAGGGTGATCAACTGCTCACCCAGGTTTTTCGTTTGAAGTATGAGTCTGCAAATAACTTGGTTCCTGTTTTGCGCCCTTTAATTGCGGCAAATAACAGTATCACTGCCTATCCTGCCAACAATACTTTGGTGATTACCGATTACGCTGAAAATCTGCGGCGAATACAGCGTATTATTCAAGCCATTGATACACCTTTATCCAATGAAGTTCAGATTATTCCAATTAAAAATGGCTTAGCACTGGATGTTGCCGATTTGGTGAATAAACTGGGGCAATTAAAAGGTGTCAGTAATGAGCCTAATTTAATCACCACAGCCATACCTGATACAAGAACGAACAGTATTATTCTGCGCGCTCCAACGGTGACCCGTGCGAATGAAATAAAAGGGTTAATTGACAAGCTAGATGTACCCAGTGCACGCCCAGGTAATATTTGGGTGGTTCCTTTAAAAAATGCAGAGGCTGTAAAACTTGCGCAAACCTTACGCGGTATTATCTCCATGGATACCAGTATTCTTAAGGCACCTTCAACCCCTTCCTTTGCCCCGAACGGCGGCATGGGTGGTATTTCTACAGGCATTTCATCGGGCACGACAAATACAAGTTACGGTAGCAGTAACTCTACAGGTTCTGCTACCACCAATCCTTTAGTAGGTAATGACAACAGCCAAACAACCGGGGTAACGAGTTCAAGTGGCGCTACGGGTGGCTCTAGCCATCAAGCAAGTACATTGCCAGCCGGGATGATTCAAGCGGATTCGACCACCAATTCAATTATTATCACAGCCAATGAGCAGGTCTACCGCAACTTAAGAAATGTGATTGATAAGCTGGATTCCCGTCGTGCCCAAATTTATGTCGAATCGATGATTATTGAGGTTGCAGACAATAAAGCGCAGCAGTTTGGTGTTCAATTGCAAGGGTTATTGGGTGCCGGCGTCACACAAACACTCTTAGGAACAAACTTTAATGCTTCCGTTCCTGGTGGTAATATTGTGACTTTGGGCACCAGTGCCGGCGCCCTAAGTACGCTGGGTGCCACAGCAACAGCCACCACCGTTCTTCCTGCCTCAGGCACCAATGTGGCAGTTCTGCATAACTTTAACGGTAGTCTCGGACTTGCAGCCCTTGCGAGGGCGGTGAGCAACATCTCTGGTGTTAACGTCCTCTCTACCCCTAACTTACTGACACTTGATAATGAAATAGCCCAAATTATTATCGCCACCAATGTCCCTTTTGTAACGGGGCAGTATGCGCAAACCACGGGATTATCTACCATTGCTCCCTTCACCACAGTGAATCGGCAGGATATTGGGTTGATTTTAAAAATTAAACCGCAAATTTCTGAAGGGGGTTTAGTGAAACTTCAAATCTATGAGGAGTCCTCTACGATTGATACAGCAACCAGTAATAATGCGTATGGACCAAACTATAACAAACGCTCTTTAGAATCTAATGTATTGGTGGAAGATGGACAGGTGGTTGCCCTTGGCGGATTGTTATCTGACAGCTATCAGGACAGTGAGGAAAAAACTCCTTTCTTAGGGGATATTCCGCTGCTAGGTGCTTTGTTTCGTTATGAAACCAAGACTCGGGTTAAAGAAAACCTAATGCTCTTTTTAAGACCCTATGTTATTCGCGATACAGAGCAAAGTGATACGCTAACCAACGATCGCTACAATCTGATTAAAGAGGTACGAACACAATTTCATCCTAATGTGCGTGTACTCTCAAATGAAAACTTAACGCCATTACCCAATAGCGATCAAGGTGGAGGAATATTTGTGAACCCACAAAACATCAACGGGTTACCTACAGCGATTCCTTTGCCAGATAAAAAAAGTCAGGGAGAGAAACAGTAATGAGTGAAAACTTCTCTGCCATTGCCGCCAAGCTTTTACCCTATAACTTTGCTAAACAGCATCAAGTATTAGTGGCAGGGCAGGGCAGAGACACCCTAGAGCTATGGGTGAACAACAACACGTCACTTGCTGCTATTTCTGAAATTCAGCGCTATTTTAATCAAATAAATATCAAATTTCTGGCACAAGAGGTATGGCAGCAGGCCATGACCGAGGCCTATAGTACCTATGCTGAAAGCGAAGCCGCGCAAGTGGTTGGGGAAGCTGAGGAAGAGGTGGATTTATCTCGCTTGATGCAGGATATTCCAGCAGTGGAAGATATTTTAGAATCTCGTGATGATGCTCCCATTATTCGTATGATTAATGCCTTATTGTCTCAAGCTTCTCGACAGGGGGCGTCAGACATTCACATTGAGCCGGGAGAGATTACGTCCGTGGTGCGTTTTCGAATTGATGGAACATTGCGTGATGTGGTGCGTCCTAAAAAAGCGCTGCATGGCGCCCTAGTATCACGTATTAAAATTATGGCGCAACTGGATATTGCTGAAAAGCGTTTACCCCAAGATGGGCGTATTGCTCTACGAGTTGCTGGTAAATCCATTGATATTCGTGTGTCAACCATTCCGACAGGTTTTGGTGAGAGGGTGGTGTTAAGACTCTTAGATAAAGAGGGAGGAAAGCTTAACCTTGTTCACCTTGGCATGGCAGCGGATACCTTAGAGCAATTTGATCGATTAATTCAACGTCCGCACGGTATTGTGTTGGTCACAGGACCTACGGGTAGCGGAAAAACCACCACTTTGTATGCGGCCTTAAGTCGGCTTGATCACAATACGACCAATATCATGACGGTGGAAGATCCCATTGAGTACAACATTGATGGCATCGGACAAACTCAAGTTAATGCCAAAATTGATATGTCATTTGCGAAGGCGCTACGCGCCATCTTACGGCAAGATCCTGATGTCATTATGATCGGTGAAATACGCGATGCTGAAACAGCCCAGATCGCGGTACAGGCGAGTTTAACAGGACACTTGGTGCTTGCCACATTGCATACCAATGACGCGGTGAGTGCGATCACCCGTTTAATTGACATGGGAGTTGAGCCTTTTCTGTTATCAAGCTCATTAATTGGTGTGTTGGGCCAGCGTTTGGTAAGAAAAGCCTGTGTAGTTTGTCACGGCGATATAGATCGCTCCAGTCACTGTGAACATTGTGGTCAAACCGGCTATCAGGGAAGGACGGGGATTTATGAGTTACTGTTACTTGACGATGAATTGCGTCGTTTGATTCATCAACAAGTTAGTGAAGATGCAATAAAGCAATATGCCTTGCAGCATGGGCTTCGCACACTAAGAGACGACGGACAACGTTTGGTCTTAGAGGGAATCACCACACAAGAAGAATTAATACGTGTTACCGGTAGTGAATAGCCATGGCGTTATTTTACTTTATTGGTCTTGATGCAAGTGGCGATGAACACAAAGGTACGATTGAAGCCGAGACACTGCGTCATGCCAGAAGTGTTTTAAAATCAAGAGGGGTTGTGGCCTTAGAAGTGAATGCCGCTGAGGCGCAACATCAAGGTCGTTTTATCTCTGCTTTTTTTCGTAAAAAACTCTCCTCTAGTGACCGCGTTTTAATATTGCGGCAGTTAGCGAGCCTCCTTAATGCTGGGGTCGCTCTTGATGAGGCACTCGCTACTTTAGCCCGTGAAACAGAGAAGCCTCATGTTACTCAAATTGTTCTCTCTTTACGTTCATCCGTTATGGCAGGTTCCTCCCTTGGTGCCGCCTTTAAGGAACAATCACTTAATTTTCCAGAAACATTGGTGGCGCTAGTGAGTGCTGGAGAGCAAAGTGGACAACTGGGTTGGGTGATGGAGAGGGTAGCTGATTATGCTGAATCCCGCGATCAATTAAATCAGAAAGTATTAATGGCTTTTGCCTATCCGGCGATTGTTTCTTTTGTGGCTGTGGGCATAGTGACTTTTTTAATGACCCATGTTGTTCCCCAAGTAGTATCTGTCTTTATCCACAATCATCAGACATTACCTCTGTTAACGCGCGTCATGATAACGCTCTCTGATATATTGGTTCACTGGGGATGGTTGATAATGATTCTACTCATACTCATTATAGTGACGGGTAAACAGCTCTTGCGGCAGCCTCCTATTCGTCTTAAGTGGGATCAATACTTATTAAATTTGCCACTTTTTGGACGCTTAGTCAGAGGCTATAACACAGAGCGTTTTGCCAGTACCCTTGCCATTTTGGTTAACAGTGGAGTCCCAATCCTGGCAGCGTTAACGGGAGCTGCCAACACTTTAAATAACAGTGTGTTAAAAAACAGCATTATGGATGCTGCATCGAGAGTTCGTGAAGGCAGTGGGTTAGCAAGAGCATTAGCAGTCTATAAACAGTTCCCGCCTATATTGCTGCAGTTAATTCAGTCAGGGGAGAGTACGGGTAAGTTAGCTGAAATGCTTTCTCGTGCCGCTCTCTCAGAGTCCCGTGACCTTGAAAGACGCTTATTATTGATGACAACCCTGCTTGAGCCACTCCTTATTTTATTTATGGGTTTGGTGGTTGCCACGATAGTGTTAGCAGTCATGATGCCGATTATGGAAATCAACCAAATGATTCATTAAGTTAAGAAAGTTGTTTAATCTTTGGTCATCGTGCAAAATAGACGTTTCTAAAAATATAACAAGTGGATGGGTAGTTACTACCTGTTGTATCTATATATTACAAAATGGTTTCTTATGATTAAGCGTGTCTGCACCAGGTTACTGGCTCTTTTTGTTTTCTCGTTGACTCTTTCAAGTTGTGGAGGTGGTGGAGGAAGCCCTGCCTCACCCCCCACAATCAGTGGTGTCAGTGGTGATGGTCAAGTTCAGATTAGCTGGACGGCCTTAAGCGGCATTTATTATTGGATTTTCTTTACACAGTCCAATCAGACCTTTGATATCAACAATCCCCCCAACACGCCTCAACAGGGCTTCATTGGCGCCTTACCTACCTATGTGGTAGGAAATCTAACCAACGGACTCACCACCAGTATGGTAGTTAATGCGCATGCGGGAAACCAGAACGGTCCTGGAGGACCACAATCTAACGATGTCATCGTTACCCCTCGTTTGGTATTTGCAGACAATACCACTACCACTCTTCAATGTTCTGCCAATTGCCCACCATATGTAGCTAATGGAGTTGCATTTGGCGATGCTGGAACCCAAGTCTCTAATAGTTCAACAATTCATGTTTATGTGGCTGTTGGTAATAATGCATCAATTTCTACCAGTTTAGATGGACTTAGTTGGACAGCGCAGCCCTCAGGTGCGTTAACCTATTGCTCTTTAGGTTCAAATACACTTAACGGAGTAGCTTTTAATAACAACACATTTTATGCAGTGGGTGCCAATGGCACGCTCTGCTACAACAGTCAGTCTGTTGGTAATTACACACAATATGGCTTAACTAATGTGGTTGATACCAGTAATAATTGGGCACCAAATAATGCTATTTGGTATCCTGCATCAAGTAAACCCAATAGCACTACAACCTTATATGCTGTAGCAGGAACCCAACAAACATATGGTAATAATGGGAGTAATAACTTTGTGGCCGTGGGCAGTTCTGGTGCCGTGTGGGACACCACTGATGGTTTAAATTGGACCTCTGTGTATACAGCAAGCCATGATCTTTATGCCATTAACTTTGTAGGAAGTTGTGCCATCAACAGTTATCAATGGATTGCTGTTGGCGCAGGAGGAACAATCATACACTCTACCGAAAATACTGGTTCAGTTTCATCAAATTGGTCTTCAGTTATTACTACAAATATAGGGACCACAAACAATTTGCATGGTGTTGCTTGTAGTCCGAATACAACACTAAATAGTGTAGTTAACCAAGCTGTTGTTTCACCCAGCACCAATACCCCAGTTTTTGTTGCGGTCGGGGACCATGGAACTGTATTAACAAGTAGCGATGGAAATAATTGGACGTTACGTTTGAGTAATGTAATCAGTAGTAATGATAATTTAACCGCTGTATATGCGCTTAATAGAGCATTGGAAGGAAGAAGCAATAATACACAATTTGTTGCCACAAGTAGTACCGGAAATATCTATACCAGTACCGATGGTATTACATGGGTTAAGTATTCTGTTAACGGTTCTTCTTCACTTAATGCAATCGTGTCAACGGCAGGGTCTAACGTACCAAACGGCAGTTTTGGAACCGTGCCATTTTCTTATGTGGCTGTGGGATCTCTTGGTAGTTCAGGCTTCAGCGCAGTATCTCAGTAATTTTCTTTCAAGTGGGATGGTCTTTGGCAGGCTGTCCCACGGCAATAAACGTAGATTTTATCCCCAGTAATTGTCAATGTTTGATATAACTTAGCGTCCTTAACTGTCTCCATCGATAAGAGAAATCCCTCTTGCCAATTGCTGGAAGGTAATTCAATAAAACGATCACCAAAGTAGTATCTATCAAGCTCGTTAACAATGTTCAGGGCCACTGAACGTCCATCGTTATTGTAAATGACTGATCCATTTGCTGTGTTTAAAAGATCATGGGCAGCTTGCACATAATTAACCCCTCTGACATGTTGTTGATAATAGGGGTATAGGAAAAAGCCAAAAACAAACTTAAGTACAATAAGAGCCACTAAAATACGCTTTACCCACAGTTGAATACGTTGACTTGACTGCCAGAGAATATAGGCACTAACAAGTCCTATCAAAGGATAAAGA
>JAGXAW010000006.1 GCA_018971415.1 Betaproteobacteria bacterium | reverse complement strand
AGAGTAGTTAAAACATCTCGCAGGGCCGCTGCCATGGGTGATGTGATGATCCCCACTGATCTTGGGTGTGTCGGTAGTGGCTTTTTGTGGGACGCATCAAATAATCCTTCTTTCTCTAACCGACTCTTTAAAGCGGTGTAGGCCTCATAAAGCCGTCCCAAGCCTGCCTGGCGCATATGTTCTACCGTAATTTGAGTTTTCCCTCCAGCAGCATAATAGGAGGTGACACCGCGCAGTTCCACCGCCATTCCATTCTCAGGTAGCCAGGTTAGTTTTTGATTTTTATTGCGAAACATAACGCAGCCAATTTGTGCGCTTTCATCCTTGAGCTGAAAATACCAGTGCCCAGAGCTCGCTTTAGAAAAACCAGAAATTTCTCCCTGAATCCAAATCATGGGAACAGCATTTTCTAATAATCGCTGTAATCGATTAGTAAAGTCAGAAACGGTAACAACAACCTCCGTTTTTTCTGTTGTTTGAGATGAAAGGCCCTCAAGAGTACTGTCGTTGATAGATTCCATTTATAAAATCGTTGTCACTATTAGTGTTAAGTAAAATTGCTTAAAGTCAATAAAAAACATTATAAAATTCAGTTGTATAAATTTTATGCGCCCCAGAAAAAAACCAGATAGATTAATGACTTAAGTATCTTTTATAAAAACTGTTCACAAACTTATCCACAGATTTTGTGGACAACTTTTAGTGATCGCCAATTGATCCTAATTCTATTAAACTATGGTTTTATTCTATCCCTAAGCGCACAGGTGTGTAATGCAATTATTAAGTGAAGCAGGGTGGCCTAGTTTGTTATTGTTGGTCGCATCAATTATCAGTGTGGCAATCATTATCGATCGTGCATTGGCGCTTCGAACGTCGCTTATCGCTCCCAAAGGCTTGTTGGAGAGTGTGATTGCGTTGGAGCGCTCAGGTTCTTTAAGCCAAGAGAAGAAAACGCTCATTGCTCAGGAGTCCGCTTTAGGGACGGTGTTAATTGTTGCGCTGCAGTATCGCCACTCAAGCCGAGAGCTTATGAAAGAGGCCGTTGAGGAGCGCGGGAGAAGTATGGTGATGCGTTGTGAGAAACATTTACCGACTTTAGGAACTATTGCTGCAGTGAGTCCATTATTGGGTCTACTTGGTACAGTTGTCGGTATGATTATTTTGTTTGGCCAAGACAGTTCTCTCACCACACACGCAGAACAACTGGCAAGAGGGATTTCTGTTGCCCTTTACAACACCGCTTTTGGTCTCATCGTGGCCATACCGAGCATGATCTTTTATCGTTTTTACCGCTCGCGGATAGACTTTTTTGCGGTGGAAATGGAACAACAGGCAATTCAATTGGTGGATGAATTAACACTGAAGAGAGATCATGGACTTTCGTAGAGGACAACGGCGCGAAGATCCTGAGATCAACTTAATTCCTATGATTGATATCTTATTGGTTATCATGATCTTTTTGATGGTCTCCACGACTTTTGTTCATCAACACGGCTTAAACATCGCTCTTCCGTCGGGCAGTAAAAATAACAGTGAGCTCAGCAGAGAGAAGAGTATTGAGGTAGAGATGACGCTCTCAGGTATGGTCAGTGTGGATCGACATAATTGGACTCGTCGTCCTGCAGAACTCACGTCTTTGTTAGGTGATAAATTAAAGTATCCTGGTGAAACATATGTTGTGATTCGTGCTGACAAAAATCTCTCGCATGGCAGTGTGATGCAAGTGGTCAGTGATTTTCAGGGTTTGGGGTTTAATCATTTCAGTTTGGTTACTGAAGATTTAAGACAGTAGCATGAACAGTCAGTGGATAACTCGAAACTGGTATTCAAAACGAGTCAATTGGCTGTGGTTACCTTTTAGCTTTCTCTTTTACTGCCTCGTACTCTTAAGAATTTGGCTTTATCAGTGTGGGTTACTAAAGCGCTATTCTCTTCCAGTGCCGGTTGTCGTGATTGGCAATCTAACGGTTGGTGGGACAGGGAAAACTCCCTGTGTTATTGCTCTTTGCCAATGGCTCAGAGAGCAAGGTTTTCATCCTGGTGTAATCTCCCGTGGCTATCAAGGACAGGTTAAAGAAGCGTATTTGATACAAGAGGGTGATGGCGCATCCCTGGTGGGCGATGAGCCGCTACTTATCTTCAATGAGGCAAAGATACCGGTGGCTGTAGGTCGGGACAGATATCGTGCTGGGACATTGCTTCTTCAAGCCCATCCTCACATTAATATCATCTTGTCTGATGATGGCCTGCAACATTATCGTCTTCAACGTGATCTTGAGATTGTCTTGATTGATGGGGAGAGACAGCTGGGAAATCACTGTTTACTCCCAGCAGGTCCTCTGCGAGAACCCATAGGCCGATTAAATTCAGTGGATGCTATCATTTTTAATGGTGGGGATAACCATCAGGCAATTGGCCATCAACCCCAATACATGATGGAACTTATCCCAGACAAATGGATTAATGTGAGTAACCCCACACTCATTGAAGAGTCTGGTTTTTTTAATGGTCAAACCTGTCATGTCACTTGTGCTATTGGTAACCCTCAGCGTTTTATTAAGACCATTAATAGTTTGAATATAGTGGTTAAACAAACCCGTATTTTTGATGATCATCATCCTTATCAAAAAGTCGATTTTCAAGGTTGGGAAAATGAGAAAATATTAATGACTGAGAAAGATGGGATAAAATGTAAAACATTCGCACCATCAAATGCCTGGATGTTAAAAGTTCATGCACGATTTGATTACCCCTTTTATCAGTGGTTTGAAAATAAATTAAGACAGTTGAGAGTAAAATATGGATCCTAAATTATTAGAAATTTTAGTATGTCCCTTATGCAAAGGACCATTGATAAAAAAAGCGGGCAAGGATGAACTCATCTGTGCACCCTGTCGGCTGGCTTATCCTATTCGAGAGGATATTCCCGTAATGCTGCAACAAGAGGCTCGTGAATTATCAGCTGATGAGGAGATTAAGTAGTGCAACACGAGTTTGTTGCAGTAATTCCGGCACGTATGCACTCTACTCGACTTCCTGGTAAGGCGTTGGCGATGATAGGGGAGTATCCACTGGTCATTCATAGCGCAATGCGCGCAAAAGAAAGTGGGGCCCAAAGGGTGGTTATTGCGACGGACCATCACGATATTTTTCAAGTGGCTAAAACCTATCAATTTGAATGTGTAATGACCCGCTCGGATCATTTAACTGGTACGGATCGATTGGCTGAGGCGGTCACTTTACTGAACTTGGACGACGAGCAAATTGTCATCAATGTTCAAGGGGATGAGCCGTTAATTGAACCAAAGGTGATTGGTCGAGTGGTGAACAGATTGGTGGACAGTCAAGATGCGGTAATGAGTAGTGCTTGCTATCCTATTGATGACTATAGCAGCTTTTCTAATCCCAACAGTGTTAAGGTGGTGTTAAACCAACGACAGGAAGCCATGTACTTCAGTCGTTCAGCCATTCCTTTCTCGAGAGAGACACAAAATTCCACTCTGCCCAATAAGTTGAAAGCATGGCATCATATGGGGTTGTACGCCTACCGTGTTAGTTTTTTAAAGCACTATCAAAGCTTGGTGCCTGTTGCCCTGGAATTAACCGAGAGTTTAGAACAGCTCAGGGTCCTGTGGTACGGACACAAGATTGCCATGGAAATTACTGAGCAGGCGCCATTACCAGGTGTTGATACACCGGAAGATTTAGAGCGTGTCAGGCAATGGTTCGCTTCACGTTGAAAAGAATTTAACTAAGGGAGAGAGTTTTCTCATGAGAATTATTTTATTAGGAGCACCTGGTGCGGGAAAAGGAACGCAAGCTGCCTTTATCAAAGAGCAATTTAAGATTCCTCAAATCTCTACTGGGGATATGTTACGTGCCGCAGTTAAAGCAGGGACCCCTCTTGGCGTTGCTGCTAAAAAAGTGATGGACAGTGGTGGTTTGGTCTCTGACGATATCATCATCGGGCTCGTTAAAGACCGTATTAGTGAACCAGATTGTGCCAATGGTTTTTTATTTGACGGCTTTCCAAGAACCATACCTCAGGCTGAAGCGCTCAAGTCTGCGGGTGTATCACTTGACTATGTGATAGAAATTGATGTGGTCGATGAGGAAATTATTCAACGAATGTCTGGACGACGTGTTCACGTTGCCTCAGGACGTGTCTATCACACTCTCTTTAGTCCTCCACAAGTTGAGGGTAAGGACGATGTGACTGGAGAGTCTTTGATTCAGCGCGATGACGACAGAGAAGAAATTGTTAAAAAAAGACTCCAGGTTTACCACGAACAAACGAGACCTTTGGTGGACTACTATAAAAATTGGAGTAAAACCGGAGATAGCATGGCGCCGCAGTATATTAAAATTGCGGGAGTGGGCCAAGTTGAACAAATCTCTCATTCCATTTTGGCAGCATTAAAAAATAATTGAGGTTTTTGATGAAAAAATCACCAATGAATGCTTTTTATGCCCAATCCGGTGGAGTGACAGCCGTCATCAATGCCAGTGCCTGCGGAGTGATTGAAACAGCCCGTCGTTACCCAACAAAAATTGGAAAGGTGCTATGTGGACGCAATGGTATTTTAGGGGCTCTTGAGGAAGATTTAATTGATACAAGTTTTGAGAGTAAAGAAAGTATTCGTGCTCTTAAATATACGCCATCAGGCGCCTTTGGTTCTGCCAGGTTTAAATTAAAAAGCTTAGAACAGGATAGAGCCTCCTATCAACGTTTGATAGAGGTTTTTAAAGCACACCACATCGGTTACTTTTTTTATAACGGTGGGGGAGACTCGCAAGATACTACCCATAAAGTATCCTTGATGGCTAAGGAGATGGACTATCCATTGGTCTGTGTGGGTATCCCAAAAACGGTGGATAACGATTTACCTTTAACTGATTGCTGTCCAGGTTTTGGTTCCGTTGCCAAATATGTAGCGACCTCTATCCGTGAAGCGGGTTTTGATGTGGCTTCTATGGCTAAAACCTCTACTAAAGTATTCATTTTAGAAGTCATGGGGCGTCATGCGGGATGGATTACCGCAGCCTGTGGTTTGGCCTCAGAAGCCAAGGGACAACCTCCTCACATCTTATTGTTTCCCGAGGTTCCTTTTGAGCCTGAACGATTCTTGAAACGCGTTGATGAATGCGTAAAGCAATTTGGTTACTGTGTGATTGGAGTTTCTGAGGGAATTCGTAATGTTAAGGGCCAGTTCCTCTCTGAAACAGGGTTAAAAGATGCCTTTGGTCACGCTCAATTAGGCGGGGTCGCACCCGTAATCGCCTCAATGATCAGAGAAAAATTAGGTTATAAATACCATTGGGCCGTGGCTGATTATTTGCAGCGAGCTGCGCGTCATTTGGCCTCTAAAACAGATGTTGAGCAAGCCTATGCAGTTGGCAAGGCTGCTGTTCAGTTTGCGCTTAAAGGACATACTGCTGTTATGCCTATTATTGAGAGGATCAGTGATGAGCCTTATCGTTGGCAAATTGGCATGGCACAACTTGAGCAGGTAGCCAACCAAGAGAAAATGTTGCCCAAGAGTTTTATTACTCGAGATGGTTTTGCTATCACTGCACAGGCTCGGCGCTATTTGTCTCCTTTAATTGAAGGGGAAGACTATCCCCCCTACGTGAGAGGGCTACCTAATTACGTGACATTAACCAATAAAGCTGTCCCGAAAAAGTTGAAAACACCCTTTACACCGCGGTAATGAAAAAACCCCCATCCTTCAAACCTGACGATACGCCAACCAATCCTGTTGAGATGAATTGGCTGTCGAAGGGATGGATTCAACGCCAGCTAACCGATAACCAAAATATCGAGGGCTTTGATGGGCGTTCAATGATGACTGAGCAAGCCCAAATTGAAGCTATTCCGGCTGCGGTTTTAATTCCTTTGGTGAATAAACCAGAAGGCATTCAGGTGTTACTAACGCAACGCACTTCTCACTTATATAACCATGCCGGACAAATCAGTTTCCCGGGTGGTCGGATTGATCCAGAGGACAGTAACACAACTGTTACTGCCTTGAGAGAGACTGAGGAAGAAATCGGTTTGAATCGAGAGAAAATAGAAATACTGGGGTCCTTGAAGGACTATTTTATTCCCTCAGGTTTTAAGGTAACGCCCTGGGTAGGTTGGATTAACCCGCCAATCTCTCTTACCCCTGATCCCTTTGAAGTGGAGAGAATATTTGAAGTCCCGTTAGATTTTTTTTTCGATCCTCAGCGGCATCAGTTGAAATACGACCAAGTTGATGGTCGACAAAGACGTTACTATATTTTTGAGTATCAAGATAAAACTATCTGGGGGGCCACAGCGGGTATGTTAGTGAACCTCTACCACACCCTTTTTACTGCAATTTAAAAGTAATGTTTAAAGTTTTCTGTGGCCGCTACAAGAGCACTTAGTATGCCTGGTTCAAAAGCGGAATGTCCTGCATCAGGGATGATTTGATAAGTTGCCTCGGGCCATGCCTGATGTAATTCATCTGCTGTTACGATAGGGCAAACGCCATCATAGCGTCCCTGTACAATCACCGAGGGCAAATGACGTATCCGATCAATATTATTTAACAAACTGTTTTCAGGTAAGAAAATATCGTTTGTAAAATAATGCGCTTCAATTCTCGCTAAACCTAAGGCCACAGCGTCGCTGCCAAAGTGACTGACTAAGGATGGGTTAGGCAGTAGGGTAGAACAAGCGCCCTCAAAAGCGCTCCAGCGACGTGCTGCGGGTAAATGTATTTTGGGATCAGGATCTGCCAAACGTTGATGATAGGCGGTCAGTAAGTCGTGTCTTTCATGCGCAGGAATATAGTGAGTAAATTCTCGCCAAGCTTCTGGAAAAATGGCTTTAATGCCATAGAGAAACCAATCGATTTCACTTTTTCTGCATAAAAAGATACCGCGTAAAATAAGACCAAGACAACGTTCAGGATGGGTTTGGGCGTAAGCCAAGGCCAATGTGCTGCCCCAAGAGCCACCAAAGACTAACCATTTCTCAATACCCAACAATCGTCTTAACTGCTCCATATCTTGTATGAGTAGCGGCGTGGTGTTTTCGCGTGTCTCTCCCAAGGGGGTTGACCGTCCAGCGCCGCGTTGATCAAAAATAACAATACGATAGGTTTTCGGATCAAAAAATTGACGATGCATGGGACCTGCGCCGGCGCCTGGGCCACCATGAAGAAAGACCACAGGGATACCTTGAGGATTACCGGATTGTTCCCAATAGATCTCGTGAATGTCCCCTACAGCTAAGCGTCCTTTTTGATAAGGATCAATGGATGGAAATAAAGAATATCTTTGCATGATTTTTATAATGAGTCTAAAAAAATTAATTGTGTAAGAAGTTTACCTGATTGTTACAATATTGCATTGCATCAGTGGTAATCTAGTAACACATAAGTAGTTATTATTACATAGGGGATGATCTATGCTTTACGAGTTGCATGAATTACAACACGCTTCATTCTCATCTCTACGCGCTTGGGCTAAAACCGCAGCGCAGCTTTATGCAAGTCCTTATAGCCCCTTAAGCTACACACCAATGGCTCGAGTCATGGCTGCCAGTTCTGAAGTCTTTCTAAGAACGACGCAACGTTATGAAAAACCTGTATTTGGTATCGATCATGTTGAGCTAGCAGGTGAAGTGTATACGATTAAGGAAGAGACTGTTTTAGAAATGCCCTTTTGTCACTTAAAGCGCTTTAGCAAAGTGGGTATTAACACCCCACAGCCCAAGGTGCTCATTGTGGCTCCCTTATCTGGTCATTACGCTACTTTACTGCGCGATACCGTTCGTTCTTTTGTAAAAGATTTTGAAGTTTGGATCACCGATTGGGTTGATGCAAAGCTTGTCCCTTTATCCCATGGCGCATTTCGTTTCGATGATTACGTCCTTTACGTACAGGATTTCATTCGCTTTATAGGGCCCGATGTTCATGTGGTATCTGTATGTCAACCCACTGTGCCTGTTTTAGTAGCCGTTTCCTTGATGTCAGCCAATCAAGATCCTCTTTTGCCAAAATCCATGGTCATGATGGGTGGTCCAATTGATACACGTAAAAACCCCACAACAGTGAATAATTTTGCAAAATCGCACCCACTTTCCTGGTTTGAGAGTAGAGTGATTTATCGGGTACCCGTTAAATATCCGGGTTATTTAAGACAGGTCTATCCTGGTTTTCTGCAACACGCTGGATTTGTGGCCATGAATCCTGGAAGACATATTGAATCCCATCGCGATTTCTTTTACCAACTGGTTCGAGGCGATGGAGAGAATGCCAATGTGCACCGTAATTTTTATGATGAGTACAATGCGGTAATGGATTTACCTGCTGAGTATTATTTGGAGACTCTGGACCGAGTATTCCATCGCCATGCTCTGGCAGAGGGCACTTTGACTTCCTGTGGTGAACTGATTCGACCAGAAGCTATCACCAAGACAGCACTAATGACAGTGGAAGGTGAACTGGATGATATCTCTGGCAATGGACAGACCATGGCAGCACAGGATCTGTGTGTCAATATCCCTGAGCAGTACAGACAATCCTTACTTGCAAAGGATGTTGGACACTACGGTATATTTAGTGGACGTCGATTCAGAGAGATGATTTACCCAAGTATTAAATCTTTTATTGAAGAAAAGGCTTAACTTATGGCTGATGCAACTCCCAACCCCTCTGCAGATATGTTCGAAATGTTTCAAAAAATGGTTAACCCCATGGCCTTTCCTTTACAGGGGTTACTTTCTGCTGGGTTGGACCCTAAGGAATTAGAGAAAAAAATCAATGAACTGACCACGGTTAAACATTGGCTAAATGCCAATGTGGGTATGATAGATTTAACCATTAAAACCTTAGAGTATCAAAAAACCTTGATGTCATCGGTGGCCGATGCCACAAAAGTCAGTGATCCAGAGGCAGCTAATCCAGGAGCCGCAGCCAATCCGATGATGAATCCTGCTCTTTGGCCTTGGGCGATGATGCAAAATGCTTCCACACCCTCCTCAGAGGAAGCGGCTGGTAAAAAAGACAGTAACAAAAAGTAGAGTTAGCGACGCTGGTAGTGAATAAAACACATATCGTATTGGTTTTTTTCATCCTGCGCGTGAGGTGTTTTTGACACTACTTGCCATTGACTGAAATCAAGTTCAGGAAAATAGGTATCCCCATCAAGGTTGGCTTGAATTTCAGTAACATACAAATCTTTTGTGAGATCCAAGGTAAGTTTAAATAATTCCGCTCCACCTATGATAAATACTTGCTCCGTTTCCGCACAGTGGTCTAAGGCGTCAGTGATAGAGCTATAGACTTCCGCATTGGCCACGGAGAAATGCTGATCTCGACTTAAAATCAGGTTACGTCGTCCTGGTAGAGGTTTCCCAATAGATAAGTAGGTTTTGCGCCCCATGATTACGGGGTGTCCTAAAGTGGTTCTCTTAAAAAAGGCCAAATCAGCAGGTAAATGCCAAGGCAGTGTGTTGTCTTTACCGATCACACGATTTTCAGACATAGCAACAATCATTGCTAAAGAGGGTTTATGTTTCATTTCTTTGGGGTTTTCGTTTAAATTGGCTATAAACTTATTAAGCATACAACAATTGCTCTGGTATTATGTAAATTTTATCGTTTACTTAGCATACTAATGAAGTACGAAGAGCACACCTTATCTCCACCATGGGTACATTTGCCTACACGTTATGGTAAGTTTCGTGCACGTTCCTATGATTTTAATGACCAGGAGCACCTAGTGCTGACCTTGGGGGAAGTTACCCAAGGTCCTGTTCTTGTTAGAATTCACTCAGAATGTCTTACTGGAGATGTTTTTCATTCCTTGCGTTGCGATTGTGGACAGCAACTGGAGTTTGCAATGGAGAGGATAGTGGCTCTTAATAAAGGTGTCATTATTTACTTACGCGGTCATGAGGGAAGGGGCATTGGTTTAAAACAAAAACTCGCTGCCTATAGTCTACAAGACCAAGGAATGGATACGGTTGATGCCAATCTTTCATTGGGTCTGCCGGTTGACGCCCGAAGCTATGATGCCGCAGTGGCCATTTTGCACGATTTACAGGTTAAGGAAATCGATTTATTGACCAATAACCCAGAAAAACTAGCTCGCTTAGAGGCCTCAAGTTTAGTGATTCGCAATCGTATTGCAGTTCAAACCACCATTCATCCGATTACCCAAAAATATTTACAAACTAAACGAGATCGAATGGGCCATTTGTTGGAAATCGATGCAGATGAAAGTAAAGCAAAATAGTGACTATTTGTTGGAAATAGAGGGAGACACAGATGTTACACAATAAAGTTGCAATAATCACTGGTTCAACAAGCGGCATTGGTCTTGGTGTGGCCACTGAGCTTGCGCGTGCTGGAGTCCATATTGTATTAAATGGTTTTGGCGACAGTGCTGAAATCGAACAGCTTCGTCAGTCCTTAATTAATCAGTTTGGTGTGAAGGTTTTATATAGCCCAGCTGATATGCAACAACCCAAACAAATCGATGAGATGATTCAAACAACACTTAGTCAATTAGGTTCTGTGGATATTGTAGTCAATAATGCAGGAATTCAATATGTGTCACCTGTAGAGACTTTCCCCAAGGACCGCTGGGATGCCGTTATCGCCATCAATTTATCCTCTGCCTTTCATGCTATTCAAGCAGCAATTCCTCATATGTATAAAAAAGGATGGGGCAGGATAATTAATATTGCTTCTGCCCACGGGCTTGTGGCTTCTGCGCAAAAATCAGCTTATGTGGCAGCAAAACATGGTTTGATTGGGTTAACCAAAACTGTGGCCTTGGAAGCTGCAAAAACGGGCGTGACTTGTAATGCCATTTGTCCTGGTTGGGTATTAACGCCTTTAGTACAAAAACAAATTGATGCCCTGGTAGAGCGAGAGGGATTGACTCCCGAGGCAGCTAAAAGCCGTTTATTATTGGATAAACAGCCTTCAGGAGAGTTTGTCACTCCTCAGCAAATTGGAGAAACAGTCGTATTTTTATGTTCTGATGCTGCGCAATCTATACGCGGCAGCAGTTTATCTATTGATGGTGGTTGGACAGCGCAATAACAATTTAAGAGAGAAAAATATGTCAACAAACAAGGTATATCAAGACGCCCAAAGTGCCCTGAGTGGTCTGTTAGAGAACGGTATGACCATTGCCGCAGGAGGTTTTGGTTTATGCGGTATTCCAGAAAATTTAATTACAGCATTAGTCAAAAGTGAAGTGAAAGATCTTACTATTATCGGAAATAATGCTGGGGTTGATGACTTTGGTATGGGCTTGTTATTAAAAACAAGACAAGTGAAAAAAGTGATCGCCTCCTATGTTGGAGAAAATAAGGAATTTGAAAGACAAGTGTTGGCCGGTGAACTTGAGTTACAGCTCACCCCTCAAGGAACACTGGCGGAAAAACTCAGAGCAGGAGGTGCAGGGATTCCAGGTTTTTACACCAGAACAGCTTTTGGTACGGCTCTTGCCGAGAATAAAGATACCCGTGAATTTAACGGAAAGTCTTACGTTCTTGAAGAGAGTATTGTGGCTGACGTATCGATTGTTAAGGCCTGGAAAGGGGATACGGCAGGCAATTTGGTTTACCGCAAAACCGCTAGAAACTTCAATCCAATGATTGCCACCTGTGGGAAAGTGACGGTAGCTGAAGTGGAGGAGTTAGTGCCAGCGGGCTCACTTGATCCTGACGAGATTCATACCCCCGGCATTTATGTGGACCGCATTATTCTAGGTCGAGACTATGAGAAAAGAATTGAATTTAGAACATTGTTTACACCCCCAAATCAACAAGAGAGCACATCTGTTGGGATTAGAGAAAAATTAGCGGCACGAGCTGCCAAAGAATTACGTGATGGTTATTACGTAAATCTTGGTATTGGGATTCCAACCTTAGTGGCCAACTACATTCCTCAGGGTATTAATGTCATTTTGCAATCTGAAAATGGGCTTCTTGGCATTGGCCCTTTCCCCACTGAACACACTATTGATGCTGACTTAATCAATGCAGGCAAACAGACCATTACCACCTTACCTGGATCGAGCTTTTTCTCGAGCGCGGACTCTTTTGCCATGATTAGGGGAGGGCATATTGATTTGTCCATTTTAGGCGGTCTTGAGGTGTCTGAAAACGGTGATTTGGCCAATTGGATGGTGCCGGGCAAAATGGTTAAAGGACCAGGCGGTGCCATGGATTTGGTTTCAGGTGTGAAAAGAGTCATTGTGCTAATGGAGCACACGGCAAAAACAGGTGAGCCTAAAATTTTAAAACAATGCTCTCTGCCAATAACTGGTCAAGGTGTGGTTAACATGATTATCACTGACCTGTGCGTATTTGACGTAATCCCAGGGCAGGGTCTGGTGTTGATTGAGTTGATGCCAGGCGTTAGCGTTGAACAGGTCAAAGCCAAAACAGGATGTGATTTCATCGTTTCGCTTAAGTAATAAGCTGTGCCATTGACGGGCAGTTTGAGGTATCATAAAAGACTCAATGGCGGGTCTCCTCGCATTGTACAGTGGTGAACCTGGTCAGGTCCGGAAGGAAGCAGCCATAACTACAGCGTGCAAGTGCCGAGGGTCAGGCTCGCCACCCCTATTTTTTAAACTTAGTTATAGATTTCGTGATGAATGAAAAAACACAAATTTTATTAGGCTTACTAGGGTGTCTTACAGCGTTAACTTCTACCCCTGCACTGGCTACCCGTGATGGTGTTGGTTTTGAGCTGGGAGAAGGTGACCATACCGATATGGCACGCATTAGCATTGATCACTCTTGGGATAAGAAATGGTTTACCGATCGCAGTTGGTCTTTAGGTGGATACTGGGATTTTTCTGCGGGAAAATGGAACCCACATAGTCAAACGGGCGGTAATCATGAAGTCAATGATTACAGTATCACTCCTGTTTGGCGTATGAGTCCCACTCACAGTGGTTCAAACATGGTTCCTTTTGTTGAGCTTGGTATTGGTGCTCATTATATTACCCATCACGATGTGAGTAATGACAGACAGATGAGTACGAATTTTCAGTTTGGTGATCACGTGGCAGCTGGGGTGAGCTTGGGCCAAAAGCACGATTGGGATGTAATGGTGCGTTTTCAGCATCTCTCCAATGCCGGTATTCAAAATCCTAATCCAGGAATTAACTTCCTACAGTTACGTGTAGGTCACTGGTTCTAACTGAGTAAAGCACACTAAACATGGCTCCTTCAATTGCGCTTGCTAGAAAATGGCGCCCTAAATCGTTTACGCAGATGGTGGGGCAAGAACACGTAGTAAGAGCATTAAACAATGCAATTGAAAGCGGACGTCTTCATCACGCCTATTTATTTACGGGCACTCGAGGTGTTGGTAAGACCACACTGGCTCGTATCCTGGCTAAATGTTTTAACTGCCAAACAGGATTAACGGCCCAACCCTGTGGACAATGTGAATCCTGTTTATCAATCGATCGAGGACGTAATCCTGATTTAATTGAGGTGGATGCTGCCACCAACACCCGTGTTGAGGAAATGCGGGAGTTACTGGATAACGCCCAGTACATGCCCGTCTCTGCCCGTTATAAAGTGTATATCATCGATGAAGTCCACATGTTGTCACGTTCAGCATTTAACTCCATGTTAAAAACGCTAGAAGAGCCGCCAGAGCACGTCAAATTTATCTTAGCCACCACCGATCCCCAAAAGGTACCCATTACTGTTCTGTCGCGTTGCTTACAATTCAATCTAAAACAAATGCGCCCAGACCAAATTGCCGGTCATTTGGCTCATGTGCTTGAGGAAGAGTCCATTCCCTTTGAAGAGGCAGCTTTGACGTTAATTGGTCGAGCTGCACAAGGCTCCATGAGAGACAGTTTAAGTTTATTAGATCAAGCCATAGCCTATGGTGCCTCCAGCGTTAAAGAGACGCAGGTGGCGGATATGCTGGGGGTTATCTCTGAGGATTACCTTTATCAACTATTAGAAGCCCTTAAAAATCAGGATGCTTTCTCTTTAGTTACTATTGCGCAATCGATGGCAGATAGATCACTCTCCTTCACTCAGGCTTTAGAGGATTTGGCTCGATTAATTCATGATATTACTTTGTTGAAAGCAACAAACACAGCAAAAGAAGCGCTTGGTTTAAGTGATTCATTAATCCCTTTTACGCACCATTGGGATCCAAAAACATTACAACTGTTTTATCAAATTATTATTCAAGCTCGACAAGACATTGCGCTCTCTCCTGATGAATTATCAGGGTTTAGAATGGCCTTACTGCGGATGCTTGCTTTCGTTGTCAATGAGGAGAAGCCTTCTAGAGTAGAGACCACCCTCGAGAGTACTGAGCTTAAAAAAAAACAGCTAAATAACGATAAAGACGTCGTTCCTGAGACAAAACCTCCTCACGCTGTAAGTGGACATATTCCACCTAGTCTTGCTCATTGGTCTGAATTGGTGGACCAGTTATCGGGTTCTGGTATGGCCTATGAGTTAGCAAGGCAGTGCCAATTAAAAGAATTTCATGCAGGTCAGTTACACTTAATTATTGATCCATCACAAAAAATTCTCGTTCCCTACCAAGATCGCTTACAAAGTGCCCTTGAAGCATTACTTGATATGGATATTAGATTAACCATTGAGTTAATTAAGAGCGATGGCGTTACCCCAGCCCAAATAGAAGAAAAAAATCAACAGGAAGCCCTGTTGGCAGCCAAAAAAGCCTTAGAGACGGATCCCGTGGTTCGATCAATACTAGATGAGTATGGTGGTAAATTGATAGAATCCAGTATTAAACCAGTGACAGATAATTCATAAGAGGCTCAATACCATGATGAAAGGCGGACTCGCAGGCTTGATGAAACAAGCCCAGCAAATGCAAGAGAACATGAAAAAAGCGCAGGAAGAATTGGCGCAAACCGAGGTTAACGGACAGGCAGGTTCAGGGATGGTTAAAGTGAGCATGACCTGTGATCATGATGTGAAACGTATCAGTATTGATCCTAGTGTAATGGACGATAAGGACATGCTTGAGGACTTGATCGTTGCTGCGTTAAAGGATGCTCATCGACAGGCGGAGAGCACTACACAACAAAGAATGTCAGGTTTTACTGCAGGGATGGGTATGCCGCCTGGATTGAAGTTACCTTTCTAAGATGGCAGAGAGTAAAAAAACAACGCTTATTAATCAATTGGTTGAGGCGTTGCGTTGCCTGCCCAGTGTTGGACCTAAGTCTGCCCAACGTATGGCGTTTCATTTGCTACAACACGATCGCACAGGGGCGGCCAAATTGTCCAAAGTGTTGGCGGATTCACTCGAGCACATTCAACACTGTGAGCGGTGTAATAATTTTACAGAAGCGCCTGTATGTGACTTGTGCTTGTCGCCCAGTCGTGATTCAGCAGTTGTTTGTGTGGTTGAGTCTCCCTCAGATTTACTCATGATGGAACATACTTTGGCCTACAAAGGAATGTATTTTGTGTTGATGGGTAAGATCTCTCCGTTAGATGGTCTTGGTCCTCAGGAAATAGGCTTACCTCGTCTCTTAAAACGGGTTGAGGAAGGTTTAATTAAGGAAGTTATTATTGCCACAAATTTCACGGTAGAGGGAGAAGCTACCTCCCATGCCATTTGTGAAATCCTCAAACCGTTTAATTTAAAGATTTCGCGGATTGCACGTGGCGTTCCTGTTGGTGGTGAACTCGAGTATATCGATAGTGGCACATTGGCGCAGGCGTTAATTGAAAGACGAACTGCTCAATTTTAAAGTTTAAGGATGGATTATGTTAGATGTTCAGCTGTTGCGTAACGAGTTAGATGACGTTGTAAACCGTTTAAAACAACGTCATTATGTTTTTGATGTTGAGCGTTTTTCTGTTTTAGAGAAAGAACGCAAACAAGTCCAAATGGCGACCCAAGAGCTTCAAGCGCAACGTAATGCGTTATCAAAAGACATTGGGCAAGCCAAAGCGAAGGGTCTTGATGCCACTTCCTTAATGGAAAAAAGCCATACCATCAACGCTGAGCTTGAAACAGCGCAACAAGCGCTGAGTAGCATTCAAAGCCAACTTGAGGAAATCCTGTTAAGTATTCCCAATCTACCCCACAGTAGCGTCCCAGTGGGCGACTCTGCAGATCAGAATGTGGAAGTGAGACGTGTAGGTCAACCAAGAGAATACTCCTTTACCCCAAAAGACCATGTGGACTTGGGTGAGGGTTTGATGATGATGGATTTCAATCGTGCCTCCATTTTATCAGGAGCCCGCTTTTCTGTTCTCAAAGGACCGCTCGCCAGATTGCACCGCGCTTTGACGCAATTTATGCTCGATATTCACACGCAAGAGCATGGTTATCAAGAGGCATATGTACCCTATTTGGTATCGGCCACTACCCTAAAAGGGACAGGTCAATTACCAAAATTTGAGGCGGATCTCTTCAAAGTATTGCGTGAGGATGCTGATCCCCTATACCTCATTCCAACAGCTGAGGTGCCTCTTACCAATTTTGTTCAAGATACGATTGTCGAGGAAGCGCATTTGCCATTACGTTTAACAGCCCATACTCCGTGCTTTCGTTCCGAGGCGGGATCATACGGCCGTGATGTAAGAGGCCTGATCCGCCAACATCAATTTGATAAAGTGGAATTGGTACAAATTGTTCATCCTGATACCTCTTATACGGCATTAGAAGAATTAACGCGACATGCGGAAACTGTTTTACAACGCTTAGAATTGCCTTACCGGGTCATGCTGCTGTGCACAGGTGATATGGGAGCAGGGGCGACTAAAACCTATGATCTGGAGGTCTGGTTACCAGGACAAAACGCGTACCGTGAAATCTCCTCTTGCAGTAACTGTGAGGCCTATCAAGCAAGACGCATGCAGGCGCGTTTTCGTAACCAAAAAAATAAACCAGAGTTGGTTCACACATTAAATGGCTCAGGGGTCGCAGTGGGTCGTGCGTTAGTGGCTATTCTTGAAAACCATCAAAATGAAGATGGCAGCATTACTATTCCACAAGCGCTGCAACCTTATATGGGTGGCATCAAGGTATTAAAGCGCTCTTAACTAGCGGTTAGATAAGCCAAGAAACTTAAAGCTGGGACGGTATTTGGTTTCAAATCGACTAAGGATATCGTAATAGCTACGGATGTTTTCAACATAATTGACAGGTTCTCCACCTCTGGCAAAGCCATATTGGGTTTTACTAAACACTGCGGGGACACTAAGCAGAGGCAAGGTTTTTTTGATGTCATTCCAAGCGTTAGGGTTCATGCCTTTGCGCTGAGCAATTTTACGGGCATCCTCAAGGTGTGCCATGCCCACATTGTAAGCAGCAAGGGCCATCCATAATCGGTCAGGTTCTGGAACACTCTTTGGAATCGACTCCTCAAGTTGCTTTAAGTAGAGCGCAGCAGCAGGGACGGATTCATTAGGGTCTAACCGGTTACTCACATGTAAATGGTCCGCGGTATCAGCAGTCAACATCATTAATCCCCTAACGCCAGTGGGGGATTGAGCATTATTGTCCCAGCGTGATTCTTGGTAAGCCACTGCAGCCAATAAACGCCAATCGATATTGGTTAAAGCTTGTGCTTTTTTAAAGGTCTGTGCAAATTTAGGTAATCTGGATGCTCTTTTGACCATAAACGCAGAGGAGTCCTCTCGATCAAGAGCATTGATGTGTCCGTAGTAGCGCTCGACAACTTCAGAGAGGTCCCCCCCATGATCCCAGCGTTTAAAAAAGTCGCTGGCAGCTTGAAATAGGACGTTATTTTGATCTTTGGGAAAGGCCCAGGCTAAGGGGCTTGAGGGGCTTAAATTCATCGCTATCACGAGATCCGGATAATAGTGTTGAGCAATAGCTACCGTATTAGAATCGCTAATCGCAAAATCCACTACGCCTTCATAAACTTTTTGTAGTAGATCAAGATCTATGTCTCCTCGAGGGTAGCTTACCCAGGTCAAATTAGGGTCTTTAAGTTTAAATTGTTTGAGAATGGTAAGGTGGGTGGGATCAGGGACCACGCCAATTTTTTTACCGATCATGTCTTGCGGCGTTTTTATTAAATTGTTGAAATTGCTGTTGTAGACAATCACAGGGTGACTGTTTTGATAAGCGAGAGTGAAATTAAACTCTTGTTTTAATTCACTCGTTTCATGAACAGCAGCAGCGGCAAAATGGGCTTTATGCAGTTTTACAGCAGTGAGTACTTGATCAAGATTGTCCAACACCAAAAACCGAACAGGTTTACCTAAAAACTCTCCAAAACTGATACCCAAATCATGCTCCAGGCCAACGGTTTTACCATCAGGGTCCGTTAAGTAGGTGGTGGGTCCTAAGCGTGTGGCAATGACAATTTCAGGGACATCATTTAAATTAGTGACGGGAGATAAGACGGGGGCATCTTTGAGTAAAGTTGCCCCTTCACGGTCTTGTGTATGTTCATAGGACCAAAGAACAATTAGTACCATCCCTGTTAATAACAATAAAAACACACGCTCAGGCGAACCTAACGGCTTGATGAGTATGAGCAGTGTGTTAAGTATGTAACGGAGAGTCTGTGTTAACATGAATGGGGTTTAGAATTGAGAGCGGGAAATGACAGGATCACATTACGCTATTGTGCCAGCAGCAGGAATTGGCGCACGAATTGGTGCCGAGCTGCCGAAACAATTTATTCAAATTGGACAACGCACGGTGTTGGATTATACCCTTCAAGCCTTGCTCTCCTGTACAGTGATTAAGCACATAGCAGTTATTTTATCACCCTCTCATGCTTTCCATGAAAACCAAATAAAAGTCAGTAATGAGCGTATTAGTTTTGTTTTTGAGGGCGGGGACACACGCGCGCAAACGGTGGCTAATGGCCTTCATTACTTTTCCTCTAAAATTAGAGAGAATGACTGGATTTTAGTTCATGATGCTGCGAGACCTTGTCTTCAAAATCAACTACTTGAACGCTTGTTCGAAGAGGTAGGAGAGGATGAGGTGGGCGGTATTTTGGCTTTACCCATCAGTGATACGGTAAAAGAGAGTGACACAGAGGGACGCATTCTCAAGACCCAGGATAGACAGAAACTGTGGGCAGCACAAACCCCACAGATGTTTCGTTTTAAACACCTCAGTCAAGCCTTAACTCACCCCCCTACAGGCATAACCGATGAGGCTTCAGCCATTGAGGCTCTTGGCTTAAAACCTAAGTTAGTGCGTGGCGCTATCAGTAATATTAAAATAACTTATCCGGAGGATCTTGGATTGGCTGAATCAATCCTCAGGCAACAGGGACGTTATGAATAAATTAAGAGTAGGGCAAGGGTTTGATGTTCATGCCTTTGCAGAAAATCGTGAGCTCATTATCGGAGGAGTCAAAATCCCTTACCATTTGGGATTAATGGGACACTCCGACGCGGATGTCTTGTGTCACGCACTCTCTGATGCGTTATTGGGTGCTGTGTCGTTGGGGGATATTGGGCGTCATTTCCCTGATACAGACGAGCGTTATAAAGGCATTGATAGTCGACAATTATTGCGTCATGTGGTCTCACTCATTAAGGCAAAAGGCTGGAGTGTCGTCAATGTGGACCTGACCATAATTGCCCAAGCCCCTAAAATGATGCCCTATATTGAAGAGATGATAACTAACTTGGCAGAGGATTTGGTCATCTCAAAAGAAGAGATTAATATTAAAGCCACCACCACTGAAAAGCTTGGATTCACAGGTCGTGGAGAGGGTATTGCTGCACAGGCCATATGCCTGTGTCAGCAGATTGGACCCTGAATTAAAAAGGCAGTTTGGCGCTTGGAAATACCTTCAAGATGTTGACTCTAAAGTCCTCTTTAATGCGCGTTAAAGCGCTGTCATTGTCAGCTTCAAAACGCAGCACCACCACTGGCGTCGTATTACTGGAGCGCGCTAAACCAAAACCATCTTGGTACTCCACACGAACCCCATCTAAAGTCAGTATGTCTTTTGCTTGATGAAAGGATCCTTGTTCCTGGAGAGCGCTAATAAGTGTTTTGTTTTCACCTTCATTGAGCTGAATCTGTAATTCAGGCGTGCAAATACTGTTCGGTAAAGATTCAAGCGTTGTCGATGGGTTTGAAGTGGACTGGCTTAATATTTCTAAAAGACGTGCTCCGGCATACAGACCATCATCAAAACCAAACCAGCGTTCTTTAAAGAAAACGTGTCCACTCATTTCTCCCGCGAGTAGTGCCCCGGTTTCTTTCATTTTGGCTTTGATCAAAGAGTGTCCAGTTTTCCAAATCACCGGTTCTCCCTTAAAGCCTCTAATCCACGAGAACAGATGACGGGTGCATTTCACATCAAAAAGAATGGTGGCGCCAGGATTTCTCGATAAAACATCTTGCGCAAAAAGCATTAATTGTCTGTCAGGATAAATGATTTCACCAGAGGCGGTGACCACCCCCAAACGGTCGCCATCACCGTCAAAGGCCAACCCTAAATCTGCTTTTTCGCGTTTGACACAGGCAATCAAATCCACCAGATTTTCAGGTTGTGAGGGATCAGGGTGATGGTGAGGGAAATGGCCATCCACCTCACAAAAGAGTTCAATAACCTCGCACCCGAGTTGTTTATAGAGTGTTGGCGCAAAGCGTCCTGGTATACCACTACCACAATCAACCACAATTTTTAAAGGTTTTTTGAGCTCAATATCCTTTGTAATAGTATCAAGGTAAAGATGTTCAATGTCTGCTTGACGATAGCTACCATCGCCTTGGGTAAATTGGTTATTGTCGATTCTATGACGTAAGTCCTGGATCGCGTCCCCTGAGAGTGTTTCCCCACCCAATGCAATTTTAAAACCGTTGTATTCTGGGGGGTTGTGTGAACCAGTTACCATGACACCGGTAAACTGAGCGAATTGATAGGCAGCAAAATACAGCATGGGAGTGGCGACCATTCCCACATCAATCACATTCATCCCGCTCTCTCTAAGGCCTTGGGTGAGAGCATCGGCTAGCATTGGACCTGAGAGCCTGCCGTCACGACCAACGACGATATCCTTTAATCCCTTTGCCTTAGCAGCACTACCGATGGCTTTGCCAATTAAGTGGACTGATTCAGCAGTGAGTTGTTTATCAACAATGCCTCGTATATCGTAAGCTTTGAATATTTCCTTGGCGACAGTCATATGGGTATCCTGAGAATCAAGTTAAAGGGTTTTATTGCGTATAAAAGTGAATATTGTATCGGGTATCCACTGTAAAAATCCAGGGAAGGGGCCATTAACAAAACCGACATGTCCTCCTTGAGAGGTCACCAAGATCTCTGTGGAGTGAGATAACTCATTTGGATTCGGTATTAAGTATGAGGGGATAAAGGGATCATCTTCACTCATGATAATTAAAGTAGGTAACGCAATATTTTTTAATAGTGGTCCTGCGCTGGATTGTTGCCAGTAATCTTCTGCTCCTTTAAATCCATGTAAAGGGGCCATACAATGCTCATCAAACTCAAACATACTTTTGGCTTTTACAATCGCATTGATATCTATTAAACCGGGAAATTGTTTGGCCTTAAGCGCAGCTTTAGGTTTGAGTGTGCTTAAGAAATGATGGGTATAAATACGGTTAAAGCCTTGATTTAAGGTGTTGGCCACAATGTTTAAATATAAGGGTGGTGCTATAGCCACTGCACTTTGGACATAACTGAGAGAGGGTTTTTCTGAGAGCCATTTTAAAAGAATATTAGCACCTAGTGAAAAGCCAACTAAATAAATAGGAAGATGGGGGTATAAAGCCCTGATGGAGGGTATCAGCCAACTCATTTCTTGACTGTCGCCAGCATGGTACAAACGGGGCGCCAGGTTTATCTTGCCACTACAACTTCTTAAATTTGGCGCAACCACCTGCATGCCGTGTTGCTGCGCATAATGGGCAAGACTTCTGATGTAGCGTGAATGAGTGTTTCCCTCTAATCCGTGAATAAGTACCAATAGCCCCGTTGCACCAGGGGTATCGAGGATATCTAGATCAATAAAATCCTGATCTGGGGTGGTGAGGGTTTGACGCTGCCACTTAATCGCTTGACAGGGCACATATCGAGCACCATAAATAGTTTGAAAATGACGATTGGTTAACCACCAGGGCGTGCTAAAGGGTTTGTAGGAAAACGCAGACATAATTGGCAGCAAACTTAAAAGACGTTTAAGATGACGAAAGTAAAGTATTTAATAAAGGTTTTAAAGTTATTATGACACGTCCGGCAAGGATCACTGTACATTTGGATCATATTATCCACAATACACAACTGGCTAGACAGCTTCATGGCCAAAAAGTATTGGCAGTTATTAAAGCCAATGCCTATGGACACGGTGATCAAAAGGTAGCGCAAGCTTTGTCTCGCTACGTGGATGGGTTTGCAGTAGCCTGTCTTGAGGAAGCGGTGACATTAAGACAATCGGGTATTAGCCAACCCATTATCTTATTAGAAGGCCCTTTTACTTCCCAGGAAGTGAAAGAGTATGATCATTATCAATTAACACCAGTGATTCATCAGAGAGAACAATGGCAATGGTGGCAAGAGAATAATCTATCCCATCCGGTTTGGTTAAAAGTGGACACAGGCATGCATCGCTTAGGGTTCAATCATGATGATCTTATTGCGTTAATCAATAAAAATACGCAACAACCTAAATCCCATATAGCTGTTTTGATGACCCATCTTGCCAATGCAGACACGCTTGATGACGAGAAAATCAAGGAACCTTTGGAACGCTTTAAACGTGTTGTTGATCAATTTAACTTAAAGACCAGTATTGCCAATTCTGCTGCCATAATGCTGCACCCTCAAGCAAGAGGAGATTGGGCACGTCCAGGATTAATGCTCTATGGGGTGGACCCCTTGGCGCGTAATGCGAAGGATGTGGGGCTTAAACCTGCCATGACGTTTTCATCGCAGGTGATTGCCACGAGATGGATTAAAGCTGGAGAGTCTGTGGGCTATGGAAGTCTTTTTACCGCTCAAAAACCCACTCGAGTTGCGACCATTGCCTGT
Organism: Betaproteobacteria bacterium; assembly: GCA_018971415.1. Lineage (GTDB taxonomy): Bacteria > Pseudomonadota > Gammaproteobacteria > Burkholderiales > Ferrovaceae > PN-J185. Next base: position 39,334 of record JAGXAW010000006.1, on the reverse strand, counting down.
GGTTATGCAGATGGTTACCCAAGAAGCGCTCCCACTAATACCCCCGTTTGGATAAATGGCAAAGTGGTCCCGCTAATTGGTCGAGTTTCTATGGATATGATTACCGTTGATATCTCAGCACATGATGATATACAAATAGGTTCTGCCGTGGAGTTATGGGGCGAGAATATTGCTGTTGCTGAGATTGCTAGTCGCTCTGGAACCTTAGCCTATGAATTGCTTTGTCATACCCAACGGCCCGGTAGAGAATACAGTTTATCAAGGGTTGAGTAATGGAAAGTGCAGATTTACAAGTCTTAGAGACTCTTCAACAATGGGTGGAAGAGAATCGTCGTAGTTATTTGGTTACTTTGGTGAAAACACTGGGCTCAGCGCCCAGATCGCCTGGTGCGATACTCGCCCTAACTGACCAAGGCGATATGGTGGGCTCAGTATCAGGTGGCTGTGTAGAGGATTTGTTGGTAGATTACTTGAAGGAGCAATCGCCTTCATTGCCACAAAGAATGAACTACGGCGTTGATCAACACCAAGCACTGCGCTATTTGTTGCCCTGTGGAGGCAATATTGAGATTGTGATTGAATCCATTAACAGCTTGAGTTTAATCGCAGAGTTACGCTCTCAAATTGAAAAAAAACAGAAGGTGATACGTCAGTTAAACCTATTAACGGGTGAGGTGACCTTAATGCCTGCTGTTAATCCAGTTCAGGCAAAGGTCAATATTAATGAATCCCTATTAGAGGTGGTATTTGGACCCCGTTATCGACTGCTTATTATCGGCGCTAATCAAATAGGGTTTTATTTGGCTCAGATGGCCAAAGCACTCGATTATCAGGTACTGGTGTGTGATCCACGAGAGGAAATAAGGCGTAGCTGGTCACTTTCTGATGTCCCGGTTGACTCTTCAATGCCTGATGATTTTATTCAAGGCCAGAAACCGGATTGCAATACGGCCATTGTGGCTTTAACGCATGATCTAAAGCAAGATGATCTGGCTTTGATGGACGCCTTGGTATCCCCCGCTTTTTATGTGGGGGCGGTGGGTTCACGAAAAACCCAAGAAGCCCGTAAAGCTCGCCTTGAGACCCTGTCTTTGAAACCGGAAGAGATTGCCAAATTAAAAGGACCCATTGGTCTGTCCATTGGCAGTAAAACTCCTCCTGAAATTGCCCTTGCCATTTTGGCGCAACTCACTGCGATTAAAAATGGTGTAATGCACTGATGAATCAATCAGAGTGCGCCCTATTATTTCTCGCTGCAGGATCGAGTCGACGTTTTGGACAAAACAAATTACTGATGCAAGATGCCTCTGGCGATTATCTTGCAATACAATCAGCCAAACTCTATGCCCACCTAAAACACAAATGGGCTGCCATCACTCCAAACCAAATGGCTCTTATTGCGCCACTGTGCTCTCTGGGTTATCAGGTCTGTATTATCAAGGAGTCACCCTCGTTGTCTTACTCTTTACAAGCGCTACTAGAAAAAACATCGGGCTTTCCCTCAAGGTTAGTGGCTTTAGCCGATATGCCTAGTATTAAGCGAGAGACCATTGATCAACTGGTTATGCTGTTATCAGAGGGACGGCAGTTAGTGGCACCCTTATTTAAGGGGAAAAGAGGTAATCCTATCGGTTTTGGTGAAGCTTATTTGCCCGCGGTTCGAGAACTCAGAGAAGATCACGGGTTAAGGAAAATCCTGCAAGAGCAACACGACAAAGTGACCTGGCTCACCGTAGAGGATCCCGGTATACACTTTGATATCGATGAATTCACCGACTGGCTCAGTTATGTTCCTCAAGGCGAGCCAACGCGTCAATCACCTTATTAGGGGTGATTTCGGTTAAACAGTTTAAATGTCCTAAGGGACAGTCTCTTTCAAAACATGGACTGCAGGGAAGAGATCGAGATAAGACTCTTGCCCCTGAAAACAAAGGCGGCGTAAATTGCGGACTTGATGAACCAAACAGTGCGATAAGAGGGCGCTTAAGGGCGGCTGCCACATGCATTAATCCAGAATCATTGGTGACAACAGCGTGAGCTAAAGCCATTAGATCCACTGCCTGAGCAAGATTTGTTTTACCACACAAATTGATGATGGGGCCTTGAATGTGTTCAATAATACTCTGAGCAATTTGCTGATCTTTAGGGGAGCCCATCAACCAAACCTGTTTGTTCTGAAGGATTAGAGCTTGCGCTAATACCTTAAAGTGATCAATTGGCCAGCGTTTAGCAGGACCGTATTCAGCACCAGGACACAACACAATTGGAGGCAGTGACAGATTAAGTTTGAGCGCATCAAGTGCTGCTTGTTGCTCTGACAGGTTAGCTTGTAAGGTGGGGTTGAGTTGCTCATTAAATTTGATGCTCGCCCCAGATAGGGCCAAAAACCTCTCGACCATTAATGGATGCTGCTTTTTATCTAATTCTAAAGGATGGGATAAAAATAATGACCGTCCCTCCCTACGATAGCCTATTCTGGTTGGAATTCTAGCCATCCAAGGGATCAGTGCAGACTTTAGGGAGTTAGGTAATAAAATGGCTGTATCGTACTGATCTTTTACGCGTTGAGCACAGCGCCACAGCTCGATGAAGTTCAGTTGCTTGTGAATCAGAGGACTGTCAATGACGCGGTTGACTTCAGGCATTCTCAACAGCACTCCCTGCGTCCAAGAGGGAGCTAACACATCAATAGTGCAATCATGAGAAGACTTAAGGTATCGTAAGAGCGGTTGGCTTAGTACCGCATCGCCAACCCATGATGCACCAATAATTAAGACTTTTTTCAATGGTGTCCGTGAGGCAGAGGACCTTGCCATTCATATTTGGTCCCGCAATAAGGACATTGGGCATGTCCTGTTTTGGTAATATCTAAAAAGACCCGTGGATGCGTGTTCCATAATGCCACGGCGGGTTGTGGGCAATGTAATGGCAAGTCTTTTTCACTAACATAAACAATTTGCTGATCTAAAGCCTTTCCTTGAGTCATGGTTTACACTCCAACAAAACTTAACCATTGTCGATGAGCAGCACTTTGACCGGTGACTACTTCAAAATATTTACTCTGCAGTGCTCGTGTTATAGGTCCTCTCATTCCCTGACCAATGACGCGATTATCTACCTCACGTATTGGTGTAACTTCTGCGGCCGTACCTGTAAAGAAAGCCTCGTCAGCACTGTACAACTCGTCTCTCGAGATGCGTCTTTCAATGACCTTAAGGTCCATTTCATGAGCAAGTGTGATGATGGTATCACGGGTAATACCCTCAAGAGCACTGGATAAGTCAGGGGTATAAATGATCCCTTTTTTAACAATAAATATGTTTTCTCCTGAGCCCTCTGAGACAAAACCCTCGACATCAAGAAGCAATGCCTCATCGTAACCATCTGTAATGGCTTCATTGTTAGCCAGTATTGAATTCATGTAGTTGCCAGAGGCTTTCGCTTTACACATCGTGATATTGGGATGGTGTCGTGTGAAAGAGGAGGTTTTGACGCGAATCCCTTTTTCAATGGCCTCTTCACCTAAGTAAGCTCCCCAAGGCCATGCTGCGATGGTGATGTGGGTTTTAGCCCCCCTTGGTGATACGCCCATTTTCTCAGAGCCTAAAAATACCAAGGGACGTATGTAGCATTCCTTAAGGGAGTTCTCACGAACCGTATTAAGCTGGGCTTCCATCACCTCATTAATCGAGAAAGGCATAGGGATTTGCAAAATATGGGCTGAACGAAAGAGTCTTTCAGTATGCTCTTGCAAGCGAAAAATGGCGGGGCCTGAACTGGTGTTGTAGGCACGTACCCCTTCAAACACGGCCATTCCATAGTGCAGAGAATGGGTGAGAACGTGGGTAGTGGCTGAACGCCAAGGTATCATTTGACCATCTTGCCAGATCAATCCATCGCGGTCGGACATCGACATAGAGCACTCCAAGTACAAAACCTCTATTTTAACGGAACTTCACCTATTCTCATAGTGACTACTTATTGAATTGTGTTGCGGACTTATGGACAATAAAACCGTTATAATTCATAACTTATGAACGCGCTAAGAAAACATATCTATACCTTGCCCAAACACTTATTAAGACTAAGCCTAATTAGTTTGGTGGGTATAGCTATTCTCTGGTTTGCACTTCAGGCCTTCGCTCTTCGTGATCCTGAACGCTATCGCCCTCAACTGATCGACCTGTTCCAGAGAAGCACAGCACTCAATTTGACGATAGGTTCTATTGAACATGCCCCTTGGCGTGTTCAGCCTGGGGTATTACTTAAAAATATTGTTATCTATAATGATCAAAAGCAACCTATCCTCACTGTTCCCTCTTTGGAGGCTAGGCTGTCTTTATTTAACTTATTTCGTGGACGCCTAGATTTTAGCCGTTTGAAAATAAGTGTGGATGAATTAACTGTATTAAGAGATAAGGAAGGGAAGTGGTATTTGGCCTCCTTACTCATTCCAACTTCGAATAGTGGCACAAATCCTTTTTTGCATTGGTTGATGCAACAAGGGCATTGTAACTTGTCGATTAAAAGACTTGTTCTTCATGATCAGTTTACTGAACAACCCGAGTATGTTTTTCGTCAATTAACCTTAGAGTTGAAGAATACGGGTAGTCGACATATCGTTAAGGCCACTGTTATTCCAGATCATTATTTTGGTGAAGCCTTGAATATTGATGGCGATCTTTATGGTAGCCAATCTGACAATTTATTGTCATGGTCAGGTGATATCAATTGGTCAACCCATCGCTTTAATTTTACTTCGCTTACTCCATGGTTTGGTCCTTTATCGGTTCTACGAAGTGGTTATGGTGCAATTAACGCCCATCTACTCATCAATGAAAAATTACAGTTCGGTATTGAAGCTGATGTTGACGCCCATAATCTCAAAGGACACTTGAAGCAAGCGTTGAACGATTTTTCTGTAGACCAAGTGGTTGGGCATATTGGCTACTATCAATTGGAAAAGGGATTCAAAGTTAATACGCGTCAACTCAGTATTAAGGGTAACAGTACCGTTAAATTATCCCGCCCCCTAAATCTTGATTTGGTGATGAGCGAGCAAGGGAATAAATTTTCCGTCAATCAGCTACACCTTGATGATGTTCATAATGATTTAGACCAAGTGACACTGACGGACAATCAAAGGCAGCTTTGGTACAAATTAGGATTGCAGGGTGAACTAGACAATATCAACGCCAGTTGGCTGGGTGAGCTAGCAGAGCCTCAAAGTTATTTATTATCGTTAGATTTCCATCAGTTTGGGGTAAACCCTTATCAGACTTTACCAGCCATTCACGACTTTACAGGACATGCTGAGTTAAGACATGATGGCGGAGAATTAAAAGGGCAGGGCAGCTCTCTGACACTCAATTATCCACAAACATTTACCCATCCTATTTATCTAAATAATTACGCTGTGGATGTGAATTGGTTAGGTAATCAAAACCAAGCTGTCGTTAATGTTAACGATATTAATGTATCTAACGTGGACATGGCAGGCGATTTTTCAGGAACCATGAATTTAACGACCAATGGTCCAACGCAAAGTCAGTTACATGGGCACTTACAACGCGCTGATTTAAACGCTATTTGGCGATACATGCCCTTAACGGTTAATCAAGATGCCAGGGAGTGGTTAAAAAACGGTTTAGTTAAGGGTCTTGTTAAAGAGGTCAGCTTTAATATTGATGGAGATTTACAGCAATTCCCCTTTGCCAGCGAGCAAGTGGGGAAATTTACTGTCAATGCAAAAGTTGTTGATGCCCAGGTAAACTTTAACCATAAATGGCCGGTGATTGATAATGTGGCCGGTGACTTTTACATGAAAGAGGCCGAGCTTGGTTTTAAAGCGACCTCTGGAAGTATTGTAAATAACCTCTTTAAAGAGGTTAGTGTGACTATCCCGGACCTCATTCATAGTAATCAAATTTTATTGGTGGAAGGGAAAACCCAATCCAGTATTAAGGATACGTTAGATTTTATAAAGAAAAGTCCTGTCAGCGACTATATCAATCACGTCACAGACCCTTTAACAGGTGCGGGAGTTGGCGAGCTTGATTTAAAAATGCATATTCCTCTTACTCATACCCTTGATACAACGCTTAAGGGTGACTTTAAATTTATTGATGCAACCCTAGATGACGGGAATAACGGCATTCCACCGATTAGTGCATTAAATGGTCACTTGAAATTTACAGAGACAGAGGTGAGCTCTGATATTTTGAAGGCCTCGGTTCTTGGGGGAGAGTCCAGTTTGCTTTTCTCTACTGATGACCAACACAACACGGTTTTAAAAGCTGAGGGGATGGCGGACGCCACCCAACTCTATAATGTTTACGGTAATTCTTTATTGAAAAATGTCAGCGGCTCATCAAAATGGTCTGCTTTATTTAAATTTAATAAAAAGAAAACTGAGGTGTTACTCGATTCCAGTGTATTGCTTGTCAATGAACCTGTCACTGTTCATCTGTCCACTAGGCAGGATGGACTGATTGATTTGGCCTTAGCAGGTAATACCTCGGTAAAGGGATTAACGGTTCTTTTTCCTAATCCATTATTCACAACGCTTGATAGTTCTGTGAATTGGAATGGCCATGTTTTATTAAGTAAAAAATACGATGATGTAAGTTTTTCTCTGGCTGCCTTGGTGTTAAAAAAACCAGTATTTATGACTTTAAAAGGGTCTTTATCTCATTCATTAGTGGCTGACGTTGCAGGACGAAGTGATATACCCTCATTATCACGTTTGGGTTTAGATAATCTCAACTCTCTCTGTCAAGGAGCTTTTGATTGGCATGCGCGTTTTGAAAAAAACACTTCGTCAACAACCATTACCTTCACCAGCAATTTAAAGGGTGTCACTATCGCGGGTCCTGATCCATATCAAAAATCAGCCAACCAAAGTTTGCCGCTCACCTTGGTTATTGAACCTTTGGAGAGTGGTAAAACATTATTAAGTGTTAACTTGGATAACTGGTTTGGACTGAAGACTTACTATGAATCTAAAAAAGAGGGTGGTTTTTATGCCACACGCGGCGTGGTTAATCTTGGTGGCCCCTATTTGGGAGAGGTGGGTCCTGGTTTTGCGCTGACTGGGCGATTACAAAATAGTAACCTTGATGAGCTAATGCTTTTTTGGGATAAACATGCTGATCTATGGCAGTCGATGAACAATGAGTCCGTAAGAGGAAAAAAACCCGCAAAAAATAGTTTGTTTGGTAAGGTTGAAAATATTGATGTCAATGTGGCAAATGTGATTTGGCGAAATCGGCAATGGCAGAGCCATCGTTTGCGCGCTAATTGGCGTGCTCCTCAGTGGGCCATTACTATTCGTGGTGAACAAATTAACGGATCAGTCAATTGGAACAAAGATAACCAAGGATTTATTAAAGCCAACTTTTCTCAACTGGTGATCCCAGACACCTTAACACAACAAAAACAGGATCAACTGAATATAGAGAATACTAAAGCCAATAAACCAAAGGCACATAAAAAAAGTATTCCATCTGATTTGGCGAAATTAGAGGATTTACGTAAAACACCAGACATTGATTTGATTGCCGAGCACTGCCAATTGGGTAAAAAATCCTTCTCACGTTTGGAATTTGCAGCTCAACGACAAGAGGATGTCTGGCATATAAGTCGTCTTTTTGCAGTGGCTGAAGGCGGAGAGATACAGGGGAATGGCAAATGGTATGGTACAGGCGATGACTTAACCCAAACTGAGTTTAAATTGGTTATTAATGGTAAAAATTTAGGTGATTTATTTAAGGCCCTGGGCTACAACAAAATGATTTCTCGAGGAGAGGGGACTGTTACCGCTAACTTATCTTGGTTGGGTGGTCCAAAAGACTATGATTTTGACAATACATCAGGGAGTGTTAACTTGGAATTGCATGATGGTCAATTTTCTAAAGTGGATCCAGGTGGGGCTGGCAGAATTATTGGATTATTGAGTTTACAGAGCTTGCCAAGAAGAATCACGTTGGATTTTCATGATATTTTTTCCCAAGGTTTTGCCTTTGATACGGTGAAGGGCAATTTTAAGGTGAAGGAAGGGGTGATGAATACGCCTGACTTTGTCATGTCAGGTCCTGCTGCCCGTGTTAAATTGAAAGGCTTAATTGATGTTCCACAGGAAACCACTGATTTGGTTGTTAAGGTGGATCCCGCTGTGGGAGGAGACTTATCCCTGGCTGGAACATTAATTGGGGGACCCGTGGTTGGGGCAGCAACCTATCTTGTACAAAAGATCTTAAGTAACCCCTTAGATAAAGTCCTGTCCTATGAATACCGCATTAATGGCGATTGGGACAATCCACAAATTGATTCTGTGGACGGGGGTAATGCAGAGAGTACTAATAAAGCGCTTAATTAAGAGAGACTATGACAAAAGCAATATCTAAGAAAAAAGATTCAGGGTTTGGTAAAGCCAAGCTGTTACCAGGCAATTTCCGTGTTGCTGCCATTCAAATGGCTTCGGGGCCACATGTAGACGCCAATTTATTAGAGGCCGGTCGATTGATTAAAACCGCTGCCAATCAAGGCGCTGCCATTATTGGTTTACCAGAATATTTTGCCATTATGGGTATGCGAGACACTGACAAGGTCAAAGTGGCCGAGACCTTTGGCGCGGGACCCATCCAAGATTTTCTGTCACGTGCAGCCAAGCGTTATGGAGTATGGATTGTTGGTGGATCAATCCCGCTGAAAAGTGAACAAAACAATAAGATACGTAATAGTTGTCTGGTTTTTGATCACAAAGGACAATGTGTGGCGCGCTATGACAAGATTCATTTGTTTGATTTTCAGCGCGGTACCGAAAGATACAACGAATCAAAAACCATTGAACCGGGAGACCAAATCGTTACTTTAGAGAGTCCTTTTGGTAAAATTGGTTTATCTATTTGTTACGATTTACGTTTTCCCGAGCTCTATCGTGCCATGGGTAATTGTGATTTGATTTTTGTTCCATCGGCATTTACTGAAACCACTGGTAAAGCACACTGGGAAACATTAATTAGAGCGCGAGCCATTGAAAATCTCGCTTATGTCATTGCGCCAGCCCAAGGTGGTTATCATATGAATGGTCGTGAAACACACGGCTCCAGTATGATTGTTGACCCTTGGGGTATTATTTTAGATCGAATACCAAGAGGTTCAGGAGTGGTTATTGCCGGCGTTAATCCCATTCATTTGACCGAATTAAGGACAAGCTTGCCTGCTCTCAATCATCGAACACTGGGCGTTGAAACGCAACTGACTAAGAATTAAGGACAACGCAATATGAATACAACTTTTAAAAGTGCTCAATCTGTTTTATTAGAACCCTATGGTTTAGGTGTTGGGCAATTAGACCAGGTATTGGCCTCAATCATGACTCATCAAGTCGACTATGCTGATTTGTATTTTCAATACAGCCGAGCTGAGGGATGGAGTTTAGAAGAGGGACAAGTTAAATCAGGATCATTTCACATTGAGCAGGGAGTTGGAGTAAGGGCCGTCAGTGGAGAGAGAACAGCGTTTGCCTATTCAGACGACATTCAACTATCCAGCCTACAGGAGATCGCCAAGGCGACCCGTTCTATAGCGCAAAGTGGCCAAGAAACCCGTTTAGCAAAACTTAGCCATACGACTTTATCAAGGCAACTGTATCCGAGTTTAGATCCTTTGCTGACTTTAACTGATGATAAAAAAGTGAGCTTATTAGAGCGTATTGAGAAAATTGCCAAAGCGCTAGACTCTAGAGTTACTCAAGTCATGGCCTCTCTGGCAGGTCAGTACGAGGTAGTGCTTGTTGCACGTAGTGATGGTCATTTGGCCACTGATATCAGACCACTGGTGCGTTTATCAATTCAGGTTATCGCTGAACACAACGGTTTGCGCGAACAAGGATCAGCTGGTGGTGGTGGCCGATTTGGTTACGAATACTTTACCGATGAACTACTTGAGGATTACGCTAAAAAAGCGGTACACCAAGCGATCACTAATCTTGATGCAAAACCAGCGCCAGCTGGTTTAATGCCAGTTGTATTGGGGCCAGGATGGCCTGGGATTCTTCTTCATGAAGCCATTGGACATGGTTTGGAGGGGGACTTTAATCGTAAGGGTTCCTCCGCCTTCTCAGGTCGTATAGGACAGCGTGTGGCATCCCCTGGGGTGACCGTGTTAGATGATGGCACAATTGCGCAACGTCGTGGTTCACTCAATTGTGATGATGAAGGGAATCCCACACAAGCCACTGTTCTGATTGAGGACGGTATTTTAAAAGGTTATTTGCAAGACAGTTTAAATGCACGATTAATGGGTATGGCAGTGACCGGTAACGCTCGACGTGAATCTTTTGCCCATCTGCCGATGCCCAGAATGACTAACACTTATATGCTCAACGGCCACACACCGGCAGAGGAGATTATTGCCTCCGTAGATAAAGGTATCTATGCGGTCAATTTTGGAGGAGGGCAAGTGGATATAACAAGTGGTAAGTTTGTGTTTTCTGCTGCAGAGGCGTGGATGATTGAAAATGGGCGTTTAACTTATCCTGTTAAAGGGGCGACTTTAATTGGTAACGGCCCGGATGTATTAACAAAAGTCTCTATGATTGGTAATGATATGTCTCTTGATCCTGGTGTTGGGGTGTGTGGTAAAGAAGGACAAAGCGTTCCTGTGGGAGTGGGACAACCAACGCTCAGAATAGACGGTTTAACAGTGGGTGGTACGATTTAGTCTGCTAGAATAATGAAAATTAATTAAATTTATACAGGTTTACTGCGCCAAATGAATACAGATCATCTTTTTAAAACTGACGACTTACGTATACGTGAAATTAAAGAACTCTCTCCACCCTCTCATTTGTTGCGTGAATTCCCACTCTCTGAGAACGCCTCTACCGTTGTCTCATCAACGCGTCAGCAAATTCACCATATTCTTAGTAGTGACGATGATCGCCTGTTGGTTATTGTTGGCCCCTGTTCAATACATGACCCTAAGGCAGCAATAGAATATGCAAATCGTTTAAAACCCTTGAAAGAAAAATACGCCAGTGAACTACTGTTAGTGATGCGTGTGTACTTTGAAAAACCAAGAACAACCGTAGGTTGGAAAGGTTTGATTAATGACCCGCATTTAGATGGTACGTTTCAAATTAATGAAGGTTTGAGGCTTGCTCGTGGTTTGTTACTCGATATTAATGAAATGGGGATCCCTGCTGGGACAGAGTTTTTAGATCTCATCACTCCCCAGTATTTTGCAGATTTAATCAGTTGGGGTGCGATTGGGGCGAGAACAACTGAGAGTCAAGTGCACCGTGAGCTTGCTTCGGGTCTCTCATGCCCAGTAGGCTTTAAAAATGGGACAGACGGTAACTTAAAAATTGCTGTAGATGCCATTCGCGCAGCTCAACAGCCCCATCATTTTCTGTCCGTGACCAAGGCAGGGCATTCGGCTATTGTTGCGACCAACGGCAATGAAGACTGCCATGTGATTTTACGGGGTGGAAAATCCACTAACTTTGATGCAAAAAGCGTAGAGGCAGCCAATGCTGAACTCACCAAAGCAGGATTACCGGCTAAAGTAATGATAGATTTTAGTCATGCAAATAGCCAAAAGGATCCGCAAAGACAACTTTTAGTTGCCGAGGATGTGGCGCATCAAATTGCCCATGGTGAAAAACGAATAATGGGGGTGATGGTAGAAAGCCATTTGGTTGGTGGTCGCCAAGATTTAGAATCTGGTAAACCCTTAACCTATGGTCAAAGTATCACCGATGCCTGCGTCTCTTTCACTGATACTGAAACCATTTTAGAGACGCTGGCACAGAGTATTCGTCAACGTCGTCAAAATAACCAGTAATTAAAATTTGGGGAGATGCTTCATTATGGAAGATGAGTTTCATGTCCACGGATCCCATGAACATGAGGTTGAACACCGGGCAAGTCACGGTGTTTCACTGGCTCAACAGATTGCAGTTTTTACTGCAGTTTTGGCTTCTGTTGGAGCCATTGTCAGCTATCTTGGCAGTAATGCCCAAAATGAAGCGCTTTTTCATAAAAATGAGGCGGTCCTCTACAAAGCTCATGCCAGTGACCAATGGAGTTACTATCAAGCCAAAAGCATGAAAGGTAACCTTGTTTCCATTGCGCAAGACCTTTCCACGGGATCGACTAAAGAGAAATATCACAACGAAATCGCCAGGTATGAAAAGGAAAAGGCAGATATCAAAGCCAAGGCGGAGGCGCTAGAAGCCAAATCGGAAGCTGAGAATAAACTGGCAGAGGAGTCTTTTCACCCCCATCATTATCTCGCCAGAGCCATGACCTTTTTGCAAATAGCCATAGCCTTGGCTTCAGTGACAGCATTAACCAATCGAAAATGGTTACTCATTCCAACTGCGGTAGGTGCTGCTATTGGAATTACTCTCGCTTTTTTAGCTTACCTTTGATGATTTGAGACTGCGCCAGAGTACATCTGGCGTATTGGACAAGCGATTAATCTCTCTTGCTATTACAAACAAATAGTCAGATAAACGATTAATGTACTGCATGGCATAGGCCGAAATCACCTCATGATGGCTCAAGGACACCAGTCGTCTCTCTGCTCTTCTACAAACGGTCCTGGCATGGTGGCATACGGCAGCTGCGGCACTTCCACCAGGCAAAATGAATTCTTTAAGCGCGCTAAGGTTGGCGTTAAAAGTATCAAGACTTTTTTCTAGTTCGCTGACCCTTTGTTCAGTGATCACAAGATGACCTGGAATACAGATTTCTGCTCCCAGATCGAAAAGATCATGTTGAATACGAGTGATTTCTTCTTTGATTTGTTGATCAATATCGTGGGTTAACAAAATACCCAGGATACTATTGAGTTCATCCACATCACCCATTACCTCCACCCGATAATGGTCCTTATTAACACGGCTTCCATCTCCAAGTCCCGTGGTGCCAGCATCGCCGGTTTTTGTGTAAAGACGTGTAAGTCTATTTCCCATAATTACTTCTCTTAAAATGTTTAGTGGCCTTGTTAGTCACAGACCGTTATAATAGTCTTTTGTTCGATAATCTTGCCATAATTAAGCTTATTACTGTATGAAAACTGTATTTTTAGAATTTGAGCAACCCATCGGTGAATTAGAAGCCAAGATTGATGACCTGCGTTTTGTGCAGGAGGACTCTGCTGTTGATATTTCTCAGGAGATAGAACGGCTACAAAAAAAGAGTCAGACTCTAACTAAAGAAATTTATACCAATTTAAGTGCCTGGCAGATCGCTCAAGTGGCTCGTCACAGTCAAAGACCCTATACGCTTGACTATATTGAACATATCTTCACGGATTTTGAAGAGTTGCATGGCGACAGAAGCTTTGCTGATGACCCTGCCATAGTGGCTGGAATAGCCCGTTTTCAGGGGCGTCCTGTGATGATTATTGGTCACCAAAAGGGCCGCGATACGAAAGACAGAATTTACCGTAATTTTGGGCAAGCCCGTCCTGAGGGGTATCGAAAAGCACTAAGACTCATGCGATTGGCTGAAAAATTTAATATGCCAATCATGACATTTATTGATACACCGGGGGCTTATCCTGGTATTGGTGCTGAAGAAAGAGGTCAATCTGAGGCCATTGGCCGAAATCTGTATGAAATGGCTGCCTTACGAACACCCATTATTTCCACCATTATCGGTGAAGGTGGGTCAGGTGGAGCCTTGGCGATTGCCGTTGGTGATATGACCTTAATGTTGCAGTATTCAGTTTATTCCGTGATTTCACCTGAGGGCTGTGCAGCCATTTTGTGGAAAACTGGAGATAAAACCAGCGATGCGGCGGAGGCTTTAAATATTACTGCCCCACGACTTAAAAATCTTGGTTTGATTGATAAAATTGTTAGTGAGCCATTGGGTGGAGCCCATCGTGACATTCAAGGTATGGCGCAAACCCTTCGTCGATCCTTACAGGAAGCCTTAAAAAGTGTTGCTGAATTATCCACAGATGAGTTACTTGCTCGCCGCTTCGAAAGACTGATGAGTTATGGCAAGTTCAAGGAAACCCGCAGTTAATTTATTAGATGAAGTTAGTCAGTTTTTAAAAAAACATGTCACTGACCCGTCTATTCCCCTCACAGTTGCTGTCAGTGGTGGTTTGGATTCTGTAGTCTTACTCTCAATTTGTAAACAGCTTTCCATCTCACATCCTTTTAAGTTAAACGCCTTACATATCAATCACCAGTTGCAACCTGTGAATGATGAAATGCAAAAACAGGTTCAATCGTTGTGTCAGGCATTGAGCATTCCCTTAGAAATTAAAACAGTAAAGTGTGACTTAAACTCCGGATTAGGACTTGAAAAGGCGGCGAGAGAGGCGCGTTATGATGTGTTTAAAGCGCTTTCTAAAAGCTATTTATTACTGGCACATCATAAAAATGATCAAGCAGAAACGCTTTTGACGCAGCTCTTTAGAGGCTCGGGATTGCCTGGTTTATCGGCAATGCCAGAGAAGCGATCATTACCTGATTCGGCAATTCAACTGTTAAGACCACTCATCCACATTCCAAGGTCGATCATCTATGCCTACGCTAAAGAGCATGGGATTAATTGGGTGGAGGATCCTTCTAATCAGGATGTCTACTATTCTCGCAATTATATTCGGCAAGTTTTAACGCCGGTCATTGAACAAAAATTCCCTCATTGGGTTGAGGTAGCTGAGCGATGCAGTCACCATTTTGCTACGGCGCAAAAGCTTTTAGACGATTTGGCTTTGCTTGACTATCAGACATGCACTGAACAAGATACTGATACATTGATCGCTGAAAAAATGATTGCTTTAGGCATCGAGCGTGCTGCTAATTTATTGCGCTTTTGGTTAGTCAAGCATCATTTACCAGTCCCTCAAGAAAAACAGTGGACGAGTTGGTGGGATCAAGTTTCTAAAGCCAAACAAGATAAACACCCTCGTTTAGACTTTGCGGGTGTATCACTAGTGAGTGATCATCAGTATTGGTATGTTATTCCTCAATGGATACCTTGGCATACAGTAACGATTACAAACTGGGGTTTTGATGAAATCGAGATTCCAGGCATTGGGATTTTATCTGCAACGCGGGTGCTAGGCAGTGGGATTAAAGAAGATACCTTAAAACAAGCATTTATTCTGTCACCGCGTGAGGGAGGAGAGTGGTTACAAAGGCATCCTAAGCAGCCCCATAAAATGGTCAAAAAGCTCTTTCAAGAGTCTCATATTCCCATGTGGGCAAGGGACATCTGGCCTATTCTACGAAACCATGAGGGAATTATTGCTATTCCTGGCATTGGTGTTGAACTAAGTCATCAAGCACAAGCCAATGAATGGGGAATTGAGGTTAATTGGCGTTTTCATTTAAGTCATGGCCAGGGTGGGGGCTCACATGTTAAAATCTAGTGCTTTTTACTTTAATTTTGGAGTGTTTTCATGGCTATTGAGCGTACCCTATCAATTATCAAACCCGATGCAGTAAAGAAAAATGTTATCGGGCAAATTTACAGTCGTTTTGAACAAGCTGGTTTAAAAATTGTTGCTGCACGTATGGCACAACTCTCACAAGCTGAGGCTGAAGGTTTTTACGCTGTTCACAAAGAACGTCCTTTCTTCAAGGATTTGGTTGCATTTATGATTTCTGGTCCTGTTATGATTCAGGTATTAGAGGGTGAGGGCGCTATTTTAAAAAATCGCGACCTAATGGGTGCTACCGATCCTAAAAAAGCTGCTGCCGGAACTATTCGTGCTGACTTTGCAGACAGCATTGATGCTAATGCAGTGCATGGATCTGATGCGCCAGAAACAGCCGCTGTAGAGATCGCCTATTTTTTCCCGGCATTGAATGTGTATTCACGATAAGTATTGAATAATGACAGTTAACTTGCTTGGACTAACACGAGAAGAGCTTACCGAGTTTTTTGTATCACTTGGTGAGAAGCCCTTTCGTGCCAAGCAAGTGATGAAATGGATACACCAGTTAGGCGTGGATGATTTCACGCAAATGACTGACGTGACTAAATTGCTCAGAGAAAAACTGACTGACTTAGCAAAAGTGGCTGTACCCAAATTACTGTCAGAGCAAATTTCTACTGATGGTACGAAGAAATGGTTACTTGAGTTAACCCCAGGCAATGCGATTGAAACTGTATTTATTCCAGAAGATGACAGAGGAACTTTATGTGTTTCATCGCAGGTTGGTTGTGCTCTGGCTTGTACTTTTTGTTCTACTGGCAGACAAGGCTTTAACCGCAACTTGACCACCGCCGAGATAATCGGTCAGATTTGGTGGGCTTATAAAGCTTTAGGAAAAAATCCTAAAGGCGAAAGAGTGATTAGTAATGTTGTGTTAATGGGTATGGGTGAACCCCTACTGAATTATGATGCTGTTATAAATACACTGTCGATTTTGCTTGATGATCACGCCTATGGCTTATCAAGAAGAAGAGTTACATTGTCTACTTCGGGTGTTATCCCTGCGCTCAAACGACTTCAAGAGCAAATGCCTGTAGCCCTCGCCGTTTCGCTTCATGCGCCCAATGACAGCCTGCGAGATGTATTGGTGCCTATTAATCAAAAATATCCCTTGCATCAGCTCATGGAAGCCTGTCGTTCATACGTTTCTGCGGGCCCCAGAGATTTCATTACCTTTGAATATGTCATGCTAAAAAATGTGAATGATTCTGATCAGCATGCCAAAGAACTGATTGAACTTGTAAAAGATATTCCATGTAAATTTAATTTAATACCCTTTAACCCTTTTCCTGGCAGCGGTTATGAAACCTCCAGTAGTGAAAGGATTCATCAGTTTAAGAGTCAGCTTGTTGAACAGGGTTATATTGTGACTATCCGAAAAACAAGAGGCGATGATATTGATGCTGCCTGTGGTCAATTGGCAGGCAAGGTTATTGATAAAAGTCGACGACATGAAAAATTTATTGAGATACAACAATGACTGAAAATATAGACAAACAAGCAAGTTTAACCTTTAGTTTAGGCCAACAACTCATGCAAATACGTACCGAAAAAGGGTATTCTTTGAATGAGGTGAGCGATAAGTTAAAGTTTTCAGTAAAGCAGTTAACCTATCTTGAGAACGATCAGTTTGAACAGTTACTCAGTCCCTATCTTGTGAGAGCAATGCTCCGCTCCTATGCTAAGTTTTTATTAGTGGATGAGCAACCTCTTATTAAAGAACTTGAAAGAGTGTTGCCAGCTGCAAAAATACAGTCCTTTACCAGTCAAGCGGTTGCGGTTCAACCTAAAAGTGTGAGCTTTTCAACAGCAAAAGTGGATCAAAATAAAATTGGTATCAAGATGGTATTAATTGGTGCTCTACTCGTAGTATTGTTAGCACTTTTTTTCTGGTTTCAAAAAAATTATCTTCATCATTCAGAAGCAGTCAATTCAGTTAAACCAGAGGCTGAATCCTCCTCACTGACACAGAGTGTCAACAAAGAAACGGGTGGCTCACTAACCGATAAACAAAATCCTGCACAGAGTGCAGTAAGCGTCAATCCACTGGTACCGATTAGCTCACAACCTTTGCCTTTGGCTGTGACACCTCAATCCACGACTGAGTCTGGTCCTAATGATAAAGCAAACGCCGGTTTCTCAGCCATTACTGAACCCAATCAACCAAACAGCCATTAATGATGAATATGGTAATTAAAAGAAGACAAACACGTGAGGTTAACGTTGGCTCCGTAAGAGTTGGTTCCGCTGCCCCTATTGTCGTTCAATCCATGACCAACACGGATACAGCTGATATCGATAAAACACTAGAGCAGATTTTAGCCTTATCAAAAGCTGGATCAGAAATTGTTAGAGTAACAGTGAATACCGCTGAGGCTGCGCAAAGTTTACCTGTTATTGTCAAAGAATTGCGTCGCCAATCTTGCACTACACCCATCGTAGGAGATTTTCACTTTAATGGACATAAGCTTCTTACGGAATTTCCAGAGTGCGCTAAAGCACTGGATAAATACCGAATTAATCCAGGAAACGTGGGGCGTGGCTCAAAAAGGGATGAGCAGTTTGCAACATTAATTGCTTTGGCGGTTCAATACGATAAACCCATACGAATTGGCGTTAACTGGGGAAGTTTGGATCAGGAGATGTTAGCCCGTTTTATGGATGAGAATGCAAAACAAGCCAATCCCTTATCCATTGAAGAACTGACTCGGCAAGCGTTAATTGCGTCCGCTTTAGATAGCGCTAAAATGGCACATCAATTGGGATTGGCAGAGGACAAGATTATTCTCTCCTGTAAAGTCAGTGGGGTACAGGACTTGATATTGGTCTATCGTGATCTTGCACAGCGCTGTGACTATCCCCTTCATTTGGGTCTCACCGAAGCTGGAATGGGCAGTAAAGGCATTGTTGCATCGAGCGCTGCTATGGGTATTTTATTGCAAGAGGGTATTGGTGATACCATTCGTGTTTCACTTACACCAGAACCCAATGGCGACAGAACCTTAGAAGTGAGGGTTGCTCAAGAATTATTGCAAACCATGGGGATACGCGCATTCACACCGATGGTCACTGCCTGTCCAGGTTGTGGAAGAACCACCAGCACGTACTTTCAAGAGTTGGCTGACGATATTCAAACATTTTTAAGAGATTCTATGCCTGTCTGGCGAACGCAGTATAAGGGCGTTGAAAATCTTCATGTGGCAGTGATGGGATGTGTGGTTAATGGACCGGGTGAGAGTAAGCTTGCCAACATTGGCATCAGTTTACCAGGCTCTGGTGAACGCCCTGTTGCGCCAGTTTATGTGGATGGTGAAAAAACCGTGACATTAAAAGGTGATTCCATTGCCGCAGAATTTAAATCGATTGTGATTAATTACATACAAAATAAGTATCAATAAGTAAGGATTTTAGGGTTATGGGTCAATTAAAATTTCAAGGTATTAGAGGAATGAATGACATTCTTCCTCAGCAATCAGGCTTGTGGGCTGCCCTTGAAAATCAACTCTATCAGTGGTTAGCCGAGTATGGTTATTCTGAAATTCGTACCCCTATTGTTGAAGACACTGCTTTGTTTATTCGCTCCATTGGCGAGGTAACAGACATTGTTGAAAAGGAAATGTACAGTTTTGAGGATCGTTTAAATCAAGACAGTTTAACCCTACGCCCTGAGGGAACTGCCTCATGTGTGCGATCAGTTATTGAACATAATCTTCTTTACAATGGTCCGCAAAAGCTGTGGTATCAAGGGCCCATGTTTCGCCATGAGAGGCCGCAAAAAGGCCGCTATCGTCAATTTCATCAATGTGGCGTTGAAGCGCTTGGATACAACGGCCCTGATATTGATGCTGAAATGATTATGATGACCCATCGACTGTGGCAGCACCTTGGATTGAAGCAGGTGAGTTTGGAAATAAACAGTATTGGTAGTTTAGAGACCAGACAGGCTTATCGTAGTCGTTTAATTGAGTATTTTAGTGAGCATCAAGACCTTTTGGATGAAGACTCAAAGCGTCGATTACACAGTAATCCGTTAAGAATACTAGACAGTAAAAATCCTGAGTTGGCCCAGTCAATCGAAAAAGCGCCAAAGTTACTTGATCAATTGGATGATTACTCCAAAACCCATTTTGAGCGTTTGCGAGAATTATTGGATCATGCGGGACTTAACTATACAATCAACCCAAGATTGGTGAGAGGACTTGATTACTATAACGCAACGGTTTTTGAATGGACCACCACATTGCTCGGTGCACAAAGCACCATCTGTGGAGGGGGGCGCTATGACCGATTGGTTGAACAGTTAGGTGGAAAACCCACTCCGGCCTGTGGTTTTGCCATGGGGCTTGAGAGATTGTTGGCGCTGATTGAAGAAGAGGGTCGTCTAACTCCACTTCCAACTGAACCACAGGTGTTTATTATTCACCAGGGGGTTGGAACATTAGAGGCAGCATTTACCATAGCCGAAGAATTAAGAGATCATGGCGTTCGCGTCTTAATGTATTGCGGGGATGCGGGTTTTAAAAACCAAATGAAGCGTGCAGATCATTCCCAAGCACACTATGCCTTAATTATTGGCGAAAACGAATTAACAAGTGGACAATATGCACTCAAGCCTTTGCGCGGACAGGGTGAGCAACGATTAGTATCACGCTCTGAATTAATTAATTATTTTAATGAGAAATAAAATATGTACGATCATCAAGAACAAGAGCAGATAGAAGACATTAAAGCCTGGTGGAAACTCTATGGTAAGTACGTCATGTTGGGATTTGTTGTTGTGATCATGGGTTACGCAGCGTTCCAAGGCTATAACTATTACCAAAAATCTGAGAATGAAAAAGCTGGGGTTTTGTTTGAGGCTGTACAAAACGCCTTCCATGCTCAGGATGAGAACGTAGTGCTCAATAAGGCAAAAGAGTTACAAGAGGCCTATGCATCAAACCCTCTGGCCAGTAGAGCGGCGCTAATGGCCGCTTTTCTGGCTCATAAAACAGGTCATACTGAGGATGCAGTGAATGAGCTTATTTGGGTTGAAGCCCATACTCATGAAGCAATGTTGGTGGACTTAGCCCGTCTTCGACACGCAGGATTATTGGCCGATCAAAAAAAATACAATCAAGCACTGGATTTACTGAATCAAAATAAGGATACGGCGATGCTTGAAGCAACCCTGGATCTTAAGGGGGATATTTATACAGTAATGGGTAAAACCAACGATGCTCGTGTGGCTTATCAACAAATCATTGATCAAACTGGAACACAAAATAGTCTTTTTAAACAGCTCGCTCGGGTTAAACTCGATGCACTTGGTGGGAGCGGTAAATAATGAAAGATAAAGTATTAATGAATGGCCGGAGCAGCTGGGTAACGTTACTGTTTATTGCTTTATTATCAGCTTGCAGTTCAAGCTCTCTCGTGGTGTCCAAATTAAAACCGATCAAAGAGCAACAAAATTTCACCATAAAGTGGTCCGATCACCCTGGATCAACCAAGGATCCACTGCTTGAGTCAGTGGTGACGGAAGACACCCTTTATGTTGGGACCAATAAGGGTAAGCTGTATGCTTACAAACTTGATAATGGTGATGTGAATTGGCGAGTGGACACTGATTCGCAGTTAACCGGTGGTATCGGTTATGGTGATGGGAGTGTTTTTGTTGCTGATAACAAAGGGGTTCTGTACGCCTATAATCTGCAAGGTAAAGCCCAATGGCACGTAAGTTTGGGCAGTGAAATGTCCTCAGCACCGCAATCATCAAATGGTATTGTGGTGGTCACCACTGAAGAAGGCCATATTTATGGTTTGTCCTCTGAGGATGGAGCACAGAAATGGTTACTTGTTAGAAATATGCCCTCTCTGGTTTTACGCAATGCAACGGGCATGACGGTTACCCGTGGTGCTGCCTTTGTGGGGGTTCCAGGAGGTCATTTACTGGCAATTGATGTGAGCTCCGGCAATATTGGCTGGGAGTCAGCTGTCTCTATTCCCAGAGGAGCCACCGAGTTAGAGAGAATGAATGATGTCATGGGTCATCCCGCCTTAGGAGAGGGTGATGTGTGTGCTGCCAGCTATCAAGGAAAGGTAGCTTGTTTAGATTTACCGAGGGGCAGTATTATTTGGTCTCATGATTTAAATACGGTAGGAGCGTTGGGGGCTTCAGGCAACAAAGTTTATGCGGCCGATGAAAAAGGTGTGGTTTACGCTTACTACCGTTCAAGTGGCGCCCTTGATTGGAAAAATGAGACCTTAGAAGGGCGTTTCTTGTCTGCGCCTGGTGCCAGCTCTGACTTTGTGGTGGTGGGGGATATAAAAGGTGTGGTTCATGTACTAAGTCGTCTTGATGGAACTGAGGTAAGCCGTTTAGAGACCGATGGATCTGCTATTACAAAACAGCCCTATGCCCTCAATAGTCATACTTTTTTCATACAAACCCAAGCTGGTCACATCTATGTCATCAGCGCAGACAACAAATCTAACTAGGGGATAACACTTATGATTCCAACGATAGTTATCGTTGGTCGACCAAACGTTGGTAAATCAACGTTATTTAACCGATTAACAAAAACCCGTGATGCCTTAGTGGCTGATTTGCCTGGTCTTACTCGAGATCGTCACTATGGCCGTGCAAAATTCGATGATTTTCACTATTTTATTGTGGATACGGGTGGTTTTGAACCGGTTGCTAAGGACGGCATATTGCATGAAATGGCTAAGCAAACATTGCAGGCCATGGATGAGGCTGACCGTATTATTTTCTTAACCGATGGCCGATCTGGGGTGACTCCTGGTGATAGGCGAGTGGCAGAAGAACTTCGAGCGCGTGGTAAGCACGTGACATTGGCTGTTAATAAATTGGAAGGGATGCCTGTTGACATGGCGACCGCTGAGTTTTATGAACTGGGTATGGGTCATCCATGGGCCATTTCCTCAGCCCATGGTGAAGGTATCCACGATTTACTGGAACAGGTGTTTGCTGATTTAGTGCCTGAGTCAAGCGTCAATCAAGAGGCGACAGTTGATGCCACTATTCCACGAATCGCTATTGTAGGGCGCCCTAACGTGGGTAAATCCACGCTAATAAATCAATTGTTAGGTGAGGAGAGGGTGATTGCATTTGATCAACCTGGCACCACTCGAGACAGCATTGAAATTGAATTCGAGCGACAAGGAAAACAATACTTACTGATTGATACAGCAGGTTTACGACGCCGAGGTAAGGTCTTTGAAGCGATTGAAAAGTTTTCAGTTATTAAAACCATGCAGGCCGTTGAGAGTGCCAACGTGGTGGTGATGACTCTTGATGCCCAACAAGATATCTCAGAGCAAGATGCCCACATAGCAGGTTATGTGGTGAGTACAGGTAGAGCGGTGGTGGTAGCCATTAACAAATGGGATGGACTCGATAACTATCAGAAAGACAAAGTTAAGAATGAAGTTGCTAGAAAACTGTTCTTTTTAGACTTTGCACAATACCATTTTATCTCTGCCCTAAAAGGCAGTGGAGTGAATGGATTATTGCCCTCCATTGATAAAGCCTATGCTGCCGCCATGGCCAAATTATCAACGCCAAAACTCACGCGCGTATTGCATGATGCGGTGACCCAGCACCAACCAGCAAAGGCAGGACCGTTTAGACCTAAGCTGCGTTATGCTCATCAAGGGGGACAAAACCCTCCCATCGTAATTGTTCATGGCAGTGCCATTAACCATATTGCCGATTCTTACAAACGGTACTTAGAGAACACTTTCCAGCGCGCTTTTGATCTGAAGGGTACGCCGCTTAAGGTTGAGTTTAGACAAGGTCATAATCCCTTTGCCGACAGAAAACCCAAGCCACTCACGGAATCTGAAGAAAATCGTTTAAGAAAAAGAAGAAGAAGAGGCAGAAAATTGTTTGGAAAGCCTTAAATTGTAACAATTTCTACTGAGTAGTGGTAAAAAAATAAAAAATCAAGTACATTACTGTTAGGCGAGAGAGATAAAAACTAATAGATTTTCGGGAGATCACGAAATGAGCACGAAAGGGCAGTTACTACAGGACCCGTTTTTAAACGCGTTAAGAAAAGAACACATTCCTGTTTCGATTTATTTGGTCAACGGTATCAAGTTACAAGGTCAAGTGGAATCATTCGATCAATACGTTGTGTTGTTAAAAAACACCACTACCCAAATGGTTTACAAACATGCGATTTCCACAGTGGTTCCAGCACGTTCAATTACTATGCCCACTGAGCATACCCACGAGGACTAACCATTAATGTCGGACAAAGGTCCGTTAATTGGTCGTGGTAAAAAAACCTCCAGTATACAATCAGCGCAAGAGAGTGGGTCTTTAGAACAAGAAGATGTTTATCTTGGTCGACTTGATCATGCGCTATTGCTTCATCTTCAAATAGACAGTGAACGCAGTAAAAACAATCCCCAGGAACTGGCACTTTTATCCCAAACAGCAGGCTTACAGGTTGACGAAATCATCACTGGTAAGCGCCCTAAACCTGATCCAGCTACCTTTATTGGCAGTGGTAAGATTGAAGAAATTCGTCAAAAACTTAGGTATTATGAGGCGGGTTTGGTGGTTTTTGATCATGATCTTACTCCAATTCAAGAGCGCAACTTATCGCGAGTGCTGCAAGCCCGGATTATTGATAGAACTGGACTTATTCTAGATATCTTTGCGCAACGCGCAAGAAGTCATGAAGGGCAGTTACAAGTGGAGTTGGCCCAACTAGAAAGGTTAGCAACCCGTTTGGTGCGGGGTTGGACTCACCTAGAGAGACAAAAAGGTGGGATTGGTCTCAGGGGGCCTGGTGAAACTCAATTAGAAACAGATCGACGCTTATTAAGTAAGCGGGTTAAATTACTTAAAGACCGATTAGAAAAGGTCAGAAAAAGCCACCGCGTTCAGCGTAATTCAAGGCAAAAAGCAGGGCTATTGCGTGTTTCTCTGGTTGGCTATACTAACGCTGGAAAATCCACATTATTTAATCGACTCACTCATGCTAAAGCCTATGTGGCAGACCAGTTATTTGCCACCTTAGACACCACAACACGAAGAGTCTATGTGGATGGTGTGGGTCAAATGGTACTGTCAGATACGGTTGGGTTTATTCAACACTTACCCCATACTTTGGTAGCAGCCTTTAAAGCCACCTTAGATGAGACAATAGAGTCTGATTTACTGTTGCATGTGGTAGATGCGGCAGACAAAAACCGTGAACTTCATCAACAATCGGTGAATGAAGTGTTAAAGGAAATTGGGGCTGATCATATTCCACAAATATTGGTACTCAATAAGATTGATCAATTGGCTCAATGGCAAGCGGGGCTTATTCGAGGCCCCTATGGTACAATTGACGAAGTACATGTAAGTGCTATGAATGGGCAAGGAATGGAATTTATCCGACAAGCCTTTGTCGAACGTATCAACGCTTTAACGCACAATGAAGATACTTCTATAACTCAGGATAATGATTTAATACTCGACTATGGCAATCAAAATACCAAGTTGGATCGCTCAGCTTAAAGAGGGTCCACCCGATTTAGATGAAGTGTGGCGGAATTTTCTGAAAAAATTTAGAAATTCTAATAATAACGCTCCTCACAACGATAACCCGTTTAATCAACCGATGGGTTTGCCAAGCGGCAAACACTTTGCGCTACTTGCATTAGGTTCTGTTCTTTTCTTTTGGTTGGTCTCAGGTTTTTATATTGTCGATGCCGGCCGTGTTGGGGTTATTTTGCGCTTTGGTAAGTTTCAAGAGGTAACAGGACCAGGCCCGCATTGGCACTTTCCTTATCCCATTGAAGCTCAGGCACAAGGTAGTCCTGTTAACGTATCGCAAGTGCGTACCGTTGAGTTAGGTTATCGAAATAACGTTAAATCTAAGGTATTGCATGAGTCTTTAATGCTAACTGATGATGAAAACATTATCGACAACCAATATGCTATTCAGTACACGGTCAAAGATCCCGTGGAGTTTCTATTTACTAACAAGGATCCTGACGCCACCGTCATGCAAGTGGCAGAAACAGCCATTCGTGAGGTGGTTGGTCGTCATAAGATGGACTTTGTTCTTTATGAAGGCCGCTCACAAATTGCTGATGAAGCGCAGCATCTTATGCAACAAATTCTTGACCGTTATAAAACAGGTATTTTGATTAGTAAAGTGAATATGCAAAATGCCCAGCCTCCAGAGCAAGTTCAGGCTGCCTTTGATGATGCTGTTAAAGCAGGACAAGATCGTGAAAGACAAAATAACGAAGGACAGGCTTATGCAAATGATATTGTTCCTCGGGCAAAGGGCACTGCATCGGCATTAATTGAAGAAGCAAAAGCCTATTCGCAAAGGGTGGTCGCCAGAGCAACAGGGGATGCTAGCCGTTTCAAACAAATCTTGGTTGAATATGATAAAGCCCCAGTTGTGACCCGTGAAAGACTTTATCAGGATATGATGCAACAGGTTCTTAGCAACACATCAAAAGTGGTTGCCGATGGTAAGAATGGATCAAACCTCTTGTACTTACCGCTTGATAAATTGATTAATCAATCCTCAAGTAATGGCTCAAACGCCACCAATACTGATCAAACTGCTAACTCCGCTGATCAACCTATAGGTGACCGACGTCCATCAGTCAACTCTTCAGGAAACAGCGCTCCAACCGCTGCGCAAGGAGTGGATATAGATCGTTCACGCGATGCATTAAAAGAACGGGAGCGTGAGGACAGATAATGAAAAATATTGGTGTTTATTTAATTAGTTTATTTATCTTGCTTGTTATAGGTTCCATGGGTGTATTTGTGGTCTCGCAAACACAAAACGCGTTGGTTTTCGAGTTAGGTAAAATTGTTGCAGTTAATACTGAGCCTGGATTGTATTTTAAGGTTCCTTTCATTGAAAACGTTCGTTTGTTTGATACGCGTGTTCAAACTTTAGATAACAACGAACCACAGCGTTTTATTACCTCTGAGAAAAAACCCTTATTGGTGGATTACTTTGTCAAATGGCAAATTACTAATGTTAAGCAGTATTACGTCAGTGTGGGTGGAGATGTTCGCCGGGCGGAGATTCGGTTGACGCAAACGGTGAATGACGAGTTAAGGGCAGAGTTTGCCAAAAGAACAGTTCATGAAGCGGTATCGGGTGAGCGTGAATCCATTATGGAAAATATGCGCGCTCGAACGGACCAAGACGCCAAGGAAATAGGTATTAGGGTTTTGGATGTACGTATTCGTCGTGTTGAGTTAACTCCTGAAGTCAGTGATTCTGTATACCGTCGTATGCAAGCAGAACGTAAACGGGTGGCCAATGAATTGCGTTCAACGGGTGCTGGAGAAGCTGAAAAAATTCGTGCAGATGCCAATAGAGAACGAGAGGTTATTCTGGCCAATGCTTTCAGGGAAGCCCAAGAAATAAAAGGGAAGGGGGACGCTAAGGCTGCCTCTATCTATGCTGAAGCCTATAAGCGCAATCCAGAGTTTTATGCCTTTTACCGTAGCCTACAAACCTACCAAGAAGGGCTTAAAAATAAATCTGATATTTTGGTATTAGATCCTAACTCGCCATTCTTCAAATACCTTAAAAACCCTCCCGGATCTGTAGGGGGAAAGTAGTTTGAGAGGTGCTTTGATAGTGGCAATCGGTATGGTGTTAATACTTGAAGGTATAATGCCAGTCATTGCCCCGCGCCAATGGCGTAATACCCTGCTAAAATTAACACAACTTTCTGACGGACAGGTTCGTTGGATTGGTGTGATTGTAATGATTCTAGGAATTGTAATTATACAAATTAATCGATGACATACCGTTGGCTACTTCCAGAATACTGTGAAGATATTCTTCCTGACAGTGCTTGGGCATTAGAAGATGCTCGGCGTAAGCTCCTTGATCTCTTTAGAGGTCGTGGATTTCAACTTGTTATACCGCCTTTAATCGAATATGTAGAGTCACTGCTGACTGGAACCAGTCATGATATGGATCTACAAACCTTTAAGCTGGTTGATCAATTAAGTGGTCGTCTTCTTGGCGTAAGGCCAGATATTACTCCGCAAGTGGCCAGAATTGATGCTCACAGCATGAATCACACTGAGGTGAACAGATTATGCTATGCCGGTCCTGTTTTACACACCAAACCCGATGTCTTAAGTCAATCTAGAGAACCCTATCAAGTGGGAGCAGAGATCTTTGGTTTAAGTGATGTGTCAGGTGATATTGAAATTCAGTCTCTAATGCTCGATGCATTAGCGGTATTAGGTTTCACAGAGGTGGTCTTGGATGTGGGGCATGTGGGTATTTTTAGAGGTTTGATTGAGCAATTAAATATTGATCATAAAACAGAGAATGAGTGGTTTAAGCTGTTACAAACAAAAGATATTCCATCACTTAAAACCGCTACCCAAGGCATTAACCCCGTTATTCGAGATGCATTACTGTTACTACCTACTCTAAATGGTGGAGTAGAGATTGTAGAGCGTGCAAGGCATTTACTGCCTGCCTCAGCCAAAGTCAGCTCGGCCTTAGATCAGTTAACTGCAGTGAATGCGCGCTTTGCCGGGCAGGTGAAACTCACTGTTGATTTGTGCGAATTAAGGGGCTATCACTATCACAATGGCCTGGTATTCCAGGTGTATAGTGGGGATTATAAAGGGGCGCTTGCCCGTGGCGGTCGCTATGATGAGGTAGGCAGCGCCTTTGGTCGCTCAAGACCTGCAACGGGTTTTAGCCTTGATTTACGTCAGTTAATTACATTTAGAAGATAGATAAGTTATTGGGAGAGTGCCTTTATGGCAAAAAATGTTGTAGTGATAGGAACCCAGTGGGGGGATGAAGGTAAGGGTAAATTGGTTGATTGGTTAACCGACCGCGCTGATGGCGTTGTTCGTTTCCAGGGTGGTCATAACGCAGGTCACACGTTAGTCATTGGTGGTAAAAAAACTGTTTTAAGTTTGATTCCGGCAGGGATCTTAAGAGAGCATGTCCAGTGTTATATCGGTAACGGTGTGGTCCTGGCGCCTGACGCATTGCTGCGTGAAATTGATATGCTGGAGAGTTCTGGTGTAAATGTTTCCCAACGACTCACGATCAGTGAGGCTTGTCCTTTAATCATGCCCTATCATGTGGCGATCGATAAGGCCCGGGAACTTAAAAAAGGTAACAATAAAATAGGGACCACTGGCAGAGGGATAGGTCCTGCCTACGAGGATAAGGTGGCCCGAAGAGCGATTCGTCTACAAGACTTATCCTATCCTGAGAGATTTAAAAGTAAATTAGAAGAGATCCTTGATTATCATAATTTTGTGTTAACCCATTACTTCAATACCACAGCCATTGATGTCAATGAAACCTTTGATCAGACTATGGTTTTAGCAAAACGGGTAATCCCTATGGTGGGGGATGTCTCACGCCTATTAAATGAGGCATCCAAAGCAGGACAGAGACTTCTTTTTGAGGGGGCACAAGGAACGCTTCTGGATATTGATCATGGTACTTACCCCTTTGTTACATCAAGCAACTGCGTAGCGGGAGCGGCTTCTCCTGGTAGTGGTGTGGGTCCACAGCAGTTAGAGTATGTGCTTGGCATTACCAAAGCCTACACAACCCGTGTGGGCTCTGGTCCCTTTCCCACAGAACTCAATGATGAGGTTGGTAAACAATTGGCCACGCGCGGGCACGAATTTGGTGCTGTAACTGGACGAGCACGACGTACTGGTTGGTTTGATGCGGCTGCATTAAAGCGTTCCATTCAAATTAATGGTGTTACGGGTTTATGTGTGACCAAACTCGATGTGATGGATGGCATTGAGACCATTAAAATTGGCGTTGGCTATAAAACTCAACAGGGTGTGATAGATATATTACCCTTTGGTGCTGAGGTGATTGAAGAGTGTCAACCTATCTATGAGGAAATGCCAGGGTGGACTGAAAGCACTGTGGGGATTGAACAGTACGATCAGTTACCGATCAACGCTCGTCGTTATCTTGAAAGAATGGCTGAGTTGTGTGAGGTACCTATTGATGTGGTTTCAACGGGACCTGATCGACGCGAAACAATCGTATTAAGACATCCTTTTGAATAAATTCGCTGGTTACAACTGAACTCATTGCCTTTTAAATTGCCATAGTTACTCTTTTTTTGTTTAATCAAAGGAATGACTATGGCAAACGACATTTTTTACACCCTTGTTAGCAATAACAAAGAGTACGCGCAAGGCAAGCCTCTCCACAATTCAAGCTATCCCGGCCCACAACCTATTCGTCCTGCTAAAAGAACTGCAGTAATCGCCTGTATGGACGCGAGAATGGATGTTGAAGACATACTTGGGTTACAAACTGGGGATGCGCACATTATCAGAAATGCCGGGGGAATTGTGACAGATGACGTTATTCGCTGCTTAGTGATTTCTCATCATTTGTTAGATACTCAAGATGTGATGGTTATTCACCATACTCGCTGCGGTATGTTGTCCTTCACCGATGAATTATTAAGAATGGGTTTAGAAGGCGATACAAAAGCCGTTGAAATATTAAAGTCAGCCACCGGTCGTGAGTTTACACCCTGTGGTTGCGCTAGCCATTCACCGAGCGCTTTTCAAGCATTTCGTGGTGAATTAGAACCGCTCGACGCGCCAGTGACAGACAAACAGATTCAACGTCTAGAATGGGATGTGAGAAAAAGTATGTCCATGATTTTAAATCATCCCTGGTTACCGACAGAAGGTAAAGACAAGATCAATGTCCGTGGATTTATTTACGATGTTGATACTGGAAAATTACAAGAAGTTAGCTATCCAGGCGCAATGGGTGGTTTTTAACTAAAAAGCCCTTTTAGTCTTAAGATAGAGATACCGTAAAACGGTATCTCTTCAGTAATGGGGAAAGAAAATAAATCAATCCCTTGCTTGTCCAATTAACACTCAGTTCACACATCAATTTTATAAAACCTTACCTTTACCCTTTACCCTTTATCTCTTTACATAAAGTAACCTTTTTTATAAAAACCAAATGCTTTTTTAAGTTTCAAAGAGAATGTAGGCCAAACAATTAAAGCAAGATAACCTTTCAGATTAAGGGGGATTTTATGAATAAATGGATATTCATTATTGCTATGTTAAGTGCTGTGTTCACAACAAATAGCTATGCAGAGGGTTGGAGAGGTGGGGAAGGATGGGGTGGTCATGAAAGGTGGCATGAAGCGCATGAAGGTTACGGGGGTATTGAAGGCTTTGGTGCTGGTTTGATTGGCGGCTTAGCAGCAGGATTGGTTGCACCACAGCCTGTTTACGTTCCACCACCTGCTTACTACACCTATCCAAGATATGTACAACCACAGGCTGTTTATGCTTATCCTCCACAAGCCGTATATGTTCAACCAGCCTATCCCGCTCCTGTCTATAGAGGATATTACGAAAGAGACGATGATTGAAGTTTGCTAGGGTAAGTGTTAGTTAGTAGGGATAATACGGGTAACGGATCGTATTATTCTCTACTTTTGGGTTGTTAGATATCACAGACACCGATTAAGTGATAATAAAAAACAGCTCGAGGATTGTTACTAACGTATCTCTGTATGAACAGTCCTTTTTTGTATTTGGCACCCTGGTGCCGAGAAGAGGACTCGAACCTCCACAGTGTTGCCACCGCCAGGACCTGAACCTGGTGCGTCTACCAATTCCGCCATCTCGGCATTTGCAATATTATTTCACATATTTGTGAGATAATTTGAAAATAAGAAAAATAACTTAAACATTCTAAAAGGTCTCGAAATTTTGTCAACCAGTAAATCTTCCTTAAGATCTCAAGATCCTTTCCTTGAGCGTGAAAAAACTCTCTATGATTCGCCTCTGCCGAGCAGGGAATTCATACTTCAAATTTTAGAAAAAGAAGGGGTTCCTGTTACCGTTGAAAAAATTGAACGGATGCTGTCGATTAAATCTCCTGAGAGAGATTTGTTTAGTAAACGTTTGAGGGCAATGGAACGTGATGGCCAATTAATGAGAAATAGGAAGAATGCACTTTGTCTTCCTGAGAAAATTGATTTAATCCCAGCCCGCATTGAAGGCCATCCTGAAGGTTATGGTTTTGCTATTCGGGATGATGGGAGCGGGGACATCTTCCTTGGCGCCCGTGAAATGCACAAGGTGCTCCATGGCGATAGAGTGATGGTGAGAACGATCGGCATTGATAACCGGGGTCGTCCTGAGGGATCGGTTGTTGAAGTGTTGCAACATGTTAATTCAAGACTGGTAGCAAGGCTTCATGAAAATCAAGGTGTCTTATTTGCGGTTGCTGAAAATAAGCGCATCAATCAAGATTTGTTGGTGGCGCCAGGGCAAGCTAACGGTGCCATACCTGGCCAGGTGGTGATGATTGAAATCATGTCGCAACCCAGTCGTAATTCCGAACCCATTGCCAAAGTGGTTGAGATTATAGGCAATTATTTAGATCCTGGTATGGAAGTTGAAATTGCGCTTAGAAAACATGAATTGCCTCATGTGTTTCCTGAAGCTGTCATTAAGCAAACCCAAGAGATACCCGATCAATTAATGCCCAGCGATTATCTTGATCGTGAAGACATTCGCCATTTACCTCTGGTAACTATTGACGGAGAAACGGCCAAGGATTTTGATGATGCCGTCTATGCTGAACCATTAAAACAAGGTGAGTATCGATTAATTGTGGCCATTGCTGATGTGTCTCATTATGTTAAAGAAGGTGATGCGTTAGACAAAGAGGCCTATGATCGGGGTAATAGCGTATATTTTCCGCGACGAGTTATACCCATGTTGCCGGAAAAGCTCAGTAATGGATTGTGCTCTCTCAATCCACAGGTAGATCGATTATGCATGGTATGCGATATGACATTGTCCCCAGAGGGAGTGATTAGCGCCTATCGTTTTTATCCTGGCGTGATGCACTCCAAAGCCCGGTTAACCTACACGGAAGTTGCTCAAGCTTTACTCACTCCCCAACGGGTTGATAAAAAACTACAAAATTTACTGCCGCAACTTCAACACTTAGAGCACGTTTATCGTTTGTTTTTAGCATTAAGGCAAGACAGGGGTGCGATCGACTTCTCTAGCTCTGAAACGCGGATGATTTTTGATGACCGTGGAAAAATAGAGTCCATCCAACCCGTTGAAAGAAATGAAGCACATCGTTTAATTGAAGAATGTATGCTGGCTGCCAATGTCTGTGCTGCCAATTACTTACTTGAAAATCATCAAGGTACTCTCTTTAGAATTCATCCTCCCCCCACTGTGGAGCGATTAAAAGCACTGCGCGACTTCTTGGGTGAATTTGGTCTTCACCTTGCGGGGGGCGATAAGCCTAAGGCTAAGGATTATGCTGAGTTATTAAAGAAAATTCAGCAAAGACCAGATCAGAACCTGCTTGAGACTGTGCTTCTAAGGTCGCTCCAGCAGGCAGTATATAGTCCTGATAATGAGGGGCATTTTGGATTGGCTTATGAAGCTTATACCCATTTTACTTCTCCCATAAGACGCTACCCTGATTTGTTGGTCCACCGGGCTATTCGTGCCACTTTGGCTGGACAAAAACTAAAAATCGATCATTTGCCGGCTGTGGGCGAACACTGCTCTTTAACTGAGAGACGAGCTGATGAGGCTACTCGAGATGTGGAGTCTTGGTTGAAATGTTTTTACATGAAAGACCGAGTGGGTGAAGAATTTAATGGTACGGTGAGCTCAGTAACCAGTTTTGGTCTGTTTGTGGCGCTTGATGATGTCTTTGTAGAAGGATTAATTCACATCTCAGAGCTTGGTGCGGATTACTACCGTTATGATGCGAATCGACATCAGTTATTGGGAGAGAGAACAGGGATGCGTTATCGCTTAGGTGATCGCGTCTTGGTGCAATTGGTTCGTGTGGACATGGAAAACAATAAAATTGATTTTGTTATGAAAACCCATCGTTCTAAGTCTTCAAGAAAGAAAAAATCATCATGAAAAAAACCGCTGTAATCTATGGCTTTCATGCCATAAAAAGTCGTTTAAAGCATTTTCCTCAAACCTTGGAAGAGATTTATATTGATCATGAGAGAAATGATCAACGTATGCAGGAAATAAAATCCCTTTTAGAGGAGAAAGGCTTACCCTATAAACGGATAGAGGGTCAAAGACTGCAAGGCTTAACCGGAACAAGGCGCCACCAAGGTATTGTTGCTCTGGCAAGCCCCGTCCCAATGATTCATGATCTGGATCATTTGGTTGACACGTACCAACAGAATTTATTGCTACTCGTGTTAGATGGCATTCAAGATCCTCATAATTTAGGTGCTTGCTTACGGGTGGCTGATGCCATGGGGGTTCATGCCATCGTAGCGCCTAAGGATCGGTCAGTGGCACTGTCACCTACGGTTGCAAAAGTGGCTTCAGGAGCTATGGATGTGGTTCCTTATATTCCCGTGACAAATCTGGCAAGAACACTACGGGATTTGAAAGACCAGAATGTATGGGTAATTGGTACAGACGATCAAGCTCAAGAGGATCTGATAACGGCCAAGTTTAGCCAACCCTTAGCCTGGGTATTGGGAGCAGAAGGGGAGGGTTTACGCCGATTAACCCGTGAAACCTGTGATCAACTGGTTAGAATCCCTATGTTTGGCTCCGTTGAATCACTAAATGTGTCAGTGGCAGCGGGCGTTTGTTTGTTTGAAACGAAAAGGCGCGAACTCAACACACAGCAATGAACTTGCTAACTAATTGATTTTTAGTTAAAATAGAGAGCTTTTTAAAACCTTGCTAACTTTACAGCCAATAAGTTAGCTTTGCCAATGTTGGCTAATCCATAAGGAGATGTTATGCGGCACTATGAAATTGTATTTATCGTTCACCCAGACCAGAGCGAGCAGGTCGGCGCCATGGTCGAGCGTTATAAGAATATGGTAACCCAAGGCGGTGGACAAGTTCATCGTTTTGAAGATTGGGGACGCCGTCAACTCGCTTATCCCATTCAAAAAATTCATAAAGCACACTACGTACTCATGAATGTCGAGTGCACAAGTGAAGTCTTGGCAGAAATCGAAAATGCGTTCCGCTTTAATGATGCAGTTCTTCGTCATTTGACCATTCAAATGAAAGGTCCTGTCACAGAGATGTCACCAATGATGCGTGAAGAAAAACGTGCGCCTCGTGATGATTTGATGATCCGCGATGGTGATGCAGCGGAGGTTGCGTCTGCCTAATAATGCGTAATGAAGTGGTATTGGAGGGTTTGGTTGAGTCTCATGAATCCTTAAGGTATACCCCTGCCGGGGTTGCCAATTTTGTTGGGGTGTTAACCCATCAATTAGGAGTAAAAAGCAGCGAGACCCAGGAGCAGGCCCTGACGATTACCCTCACCGCGTTTGCAGAAGTTGCGATATCGCTAAGTCAACTGAATTATCCTCTTGAGTTAATTATTAAGGGGCAGTTAGTTAAAAAGCACGCTAACAGTAAAGAACTGGTTATTAAAGTTAATCAATATAAATTGAGTCATGGAGTTTAAAATGCCAAGAAAAGATACTAAAAAAGAACCACGCAACAATCAGGCAAAAAATGCCAGTATGTTTCGTCGTCGTAAGTTTTGTCGTTTTACCGCAGAAAAAATTGAATGGGTAGATTATAAAGATGTGGATTTACTCAAAGATTTTATTAACGAAAACGGTAAAATCATCCCAGCCCGTATTACGGGAACCAAGGCGCGTTACCAACGCCAATTGGGTGTGGCTGTGAAACGTGCTCGTTTCTTAGCTCTCTTACCTTACACAGATTTGCATTAAGGAGAAAACCATGGAAGTGATCCTCATGGAAAAAGTTGTTAACCTAGGTCAGTTGGGTGACATCGTTAAAGTTAAAGAAGGTTATGCCAGGAATTTCTTAATTCCTCAGGGTAAAGCTAAGCGTGCTACAGAGACGAACAAAAAAGAATTTGAAGCACGTCGCGCCGAGTTAGAGAAACATCAAGCTGAAGAGTTGAATCAAGCAAAAGCCCGTGCTGAAAAACTCGCTGGCATGAAAGTGACCGTGTCACAAAAAGCCGGTGTTGATGGAAGATTGTTTGGCTCTGTCACCAATCACGATATCGTTGATGCATTGAAGACACAAGGCTTTGAAGCCTCCAAGTCTGAGATTCGTTTACCTAACGGTCCTTTAAAAACCATTGGTGATTACACCATCACGCTAGCCCTGCACAGTGATGTGGTAGCTGACATTGCTGTTTCTGTGGTTGCTGAGCAGTAATATCGATCTATATGGCCGACGATTCTCGTTCTGCCAATCTGCGCATTCCGCCTCATAACATCGAGGCGGAACAATCCGTTCTTGGCGGGTTGCTCCTTGATAATCATGCCTGGGATAAGATTGGTGATTTAATCACTGAATCTGACTTCTACCGTGAAGATCACCGTAAAATCTACCGCGCTATTCTCTCTTTAGTTGATAAGGGAAAACCTGCTGATGTGCTAACCTTGTGTGATGAGCTCTCTCTACGCGGAGAGTTAGACACCATAGGTGGACTCTCCTACGTGGGTTCCATTGCCCAATCAGTGCCAAGCTCTGCCAATATTCGACGCTATGCTGAAATTGTGAGAGAAAGAGCCATCATGCGGGCTTTGGTACAGGTAGGCTCTGAGATAACCGAGTCTGCTTTCAATCCATCGGGGCGCGATGCGCGCGCACTTCTCGATGAAGCTGAAGCGAAGGTATTTAATATTGCGGAGAAGGGCGCCAAACATGCTCAAGGGTTTGTGGTGCTTAAAGATCCATTGGCTGAGGTGGTGTCTCAGGTGGATGAGCTTTACCGTGCTGGAAACCATGATCCAGTAACAGGTATCCCAACTGGTTTTGTTGATCTTGATGAAAAAACCTCAGGTTTTCAGAAGGGTGATTTAATTATTGTGGCTGGCCGGCCCTCTATGGGTAAGACGGCCCTTGCATTAAACATTGCAGGCCATGTGGGTATTCAATCAAAACTGCCCGTTGCTGTCTTTAGTATGGAGATGTCCTCTAATCAGTTGGCCATGAGGATTTTAAGTTTCCATGGCCGACTTGATGCTCACCAATTAAGAACGGGGAGACTTAAGGAGGAAGACTTTAGGCGCGTTTCAAAAGCCCTCGAAGAGCTTCATGATGTACCCATTCATATTGATGAGACGCCAGCATTGAATCCTTTGGATTTAAGAGCCCGTTCAAGACGTCTTCATCGACAATATGGTGGTTTAGGGCTGATTGTCGTGGATTACTTACAATTAATGACGTCAAGCTCCTCGGGGGAAAACAGAGCCACTGAAATTTCAGAAATTTCACGCTCATTAAAAGCCCTAGCCAAGGAGCTTAACGTCCCAGTGGTGGCCTTGTCGCAGTTGAACCGTGGTTTGGAACAAAGGCCGAACAAAAGACCTGTTATGTCTGATTTGAGAGAATCAGGAGCAATTGAGCAAGATGCTGATGTGATCTTATTTATTTATCGGGACGAGGTGTATAACCCCGACTCCCCAGATAAAGGCATGGCGGAAATCATCATTGGTAAACAACGTAATGGACCCATTGGAACAGTACCATTAACCTTCTTAGGGCACTATACGCGATTTGAAAATTATGCCTCTGCCACTAATTTTCAGGCAAACGACTACTAATTCAAGTGGCTAAAACCAAAACCCTTTATACCTGTACTGAATGTGGTGGGCAAAGCCCAAAATGGCAAGGCCAATGTCCTCATTGCCAAGCTTGGAACACGCTGGTGGAAACGGTTCATGAAACAACCGTAAGTCGTTTTAAGCCTCTTAATGAGAGCCAGAAACCTCAACGGCTCAGTGCTGTTAATCAACAAACCATTGATCGTGTTTCATCGGGCATGACTGAACTTAACCGTGTATTGGGTGGCGGTTTTGTACGCGGTGGTGTGATTTTACTAGGAGGAGATCCTGGTATTGGTAAATCAACACTCTTACTTCAGACCCTAACAGCGGTGGGGCTACAAGGTCACAGAGTACTGTATGTCACAGGTGAGGAGTCTCCCGAGCAGGTAGCAAGTAGAGCTGAGAGACTCAAATTAAAAACCGGTGATGCTGAAATCCTCTCTGAAATTCAACTAGAAAAAATTGTTAGGGTAATTGAGGAAATTACCCCCAACTTGGTTGTCATTGATTCAATTCAAACCTTATTTAGTGATGCCTTAAACTCAGCACCAGGCTCGGTGAGTCAAGTACGAGAATGTGCGGCGCAATTAACCCGCGTCGCAAAATCTCTGGGTGTGATGATGGTTTTAGTGGGTCATGTGACCAAAGAGGGCACCATCGCAGGTCCTAGAGTTTTAGAGCATATTGTTGATACGGTGTTGTATTTTGAAGGTGAAGGCAGCTCAAGTTTTAGACTCATTAGAGCGATAAAAAATCGCTTTGGCGCCGTCAATGAGCTGGGCGTTTTTGCTATGACCGAAACGGGTTTAAAAGAGGTGTCCAATCCCTCTGCATTATTTTTATCGCATTATGATCATCCTGTCCCAGGTTCCTCCATCACAGTGACTTTAGAGGGCACAAGACCTATGGCAGTGGAAATTCAGGCACTGGTTGCTGAATCTCATCAGTCGGTGCCAAGACGACTTACCGTTGGTCTGGAACAAAATAGACTTGCTATGCTGCTGGCGGTTTTAACACGGCATGCTGGCATATATTGTCATAATCAGGATGTCTTTGTTAATGCTGTTGCGGGAGTAAAGATTACTGAACCCGCTGCTGATTTAGCTATTGTTGCTGCTGCTGTGAGTAGTTTAAGAGGTATCCCTTTACCGCCGCAATGGGTGATTTTTGGGGAGATAGGCCTCTCTGGAGAGATCCGTCCTGTGCAAAAAGGGCAGGAGCGTTTGAAAGAGGCCGCAAAGCTCGGCTTCACCCATGCCTTGATTCCAAAAGCCAATCGATCGAAACAGCGAATTGAGGGCATTACACTCTTTACGGTTGATCGGGTTGATGAGGCCTTACAACTTTTGCGTGATCACGCAGTTTCCGCGTAGTTTGATAACTCAATAATATTACCAGTTTTGCCTTTACTCTCTTCACTCATCCAATAGACAAAAGGTTCTAAAATATTCTCAGGCATACGTTGGTGCTGATGGATTTCACCAGGATGCGTCCTTATTCTCATGGGGGTAGCGATCGGTCCTGGAGCAATCAGATTAAAACGTAAATGATGACGATTCTGATATTCTCTGGCAAAGAGTTGCATCAGCCCAACAACCGTATGTTGACTAAGACCAAAGCCTCCCCAAAAAGGCGGTAAGGTCAGTCCATGATGCTCTATGGTGAACAGCACAGAGGCATCGGATGCGTTATCCAATAAAGAAAAAAGACCTTTAGTGAGCGCAAAAGCGCCCATCACATTGCAATTAAAAACCTCTTTCCATTGTTCAACAGGCTGACTAGATAAAGAGCCCAGTGGCATAAAGCGGCTGGCACAATGCACTATGCCGTTTAACCCCCCCAGCTCATTGGAAATCATCAGAGACAATTCATGAAGTTGACTCTCATTGGTTTTTTGTAAATCTAAGGGAACGATGATTGGGGTGGGGTAACCATGAGAGACAATCGTGTCGTAAGTTTGATTTAATTTATCTTGGTTTCTACCGAGAAGAAGAACTTGTGCACCCTCTTTTGCATAAGTAACAGCCAGTAATTGACCAAGTCCTGAGCCAGCTCCCGTGACCAGGATATTTTTCTTATTTAAAGACAATGCCATACAAGAGATAGCGGATTATTCATAAGCTTGATAGAATAACACTTTTAGCCGCGGTGGCGAAATTGGTAGACGCAGCAGGTTTAGGTCCTGCCGCCGAGAGGTGTGGGGGTTCGAGTCCCTTCCGCGGCACCA
>JAGXAW010000032.1 GCA_018971415.1 Betaproteobacteria bacterium | reverse complement strand
ATCAACCCTGAAAGAACTGAGAATTATCAGATTGGAACCACATGGAAAGATAGAAATAATATGTTGGGCTTTGATGTGTACAAAATCCTAACCTATGACACATCTATTGCTCAAACACAGGGTGGGCAAACCGTCTATCAACCAGTTGGCGGCATTCAGTACAGCGGGGTTGAATTTGAAGGCAGTCATAATCTTTATAAAGGTTTAGTTATTTACGCAAACTACTCTATCAATAATTATGCAGTTAGTGGTGATGCGATAAATCCTCAAAAACCTTATACGGGTTTTATCTATAACACACCTCATACTACAGGTGCATTAGGTTTCATCTATGAGAATAATTTACTTTATACTTCATTAATTACTAAGTATATTGGCGCTAATTATTCAAATAGAGATCCTAACAATGGCAATCAACCAATTTATTTTGGTGGTTATTCTTTGACCAACTTTTCTTTGAATTATAAGTTAGATAATTTAGTTTCCAAGAACAGTTCTATTGGTTTACAAGTTGATAACGTATTTAACAGAACCGGCGTATATACATCAATCAATGGCGATTTCAATAATAATCCTCTTTACTATACAATCCCAGAAAGAGCTTATTACGTAAACTTTAAAGTAGGTATTTAATCTTACTGCAGAAAGAAAAAGGAGATGTTAAATCATCTCCTTTTTTTATTGAGAAAACAAATTAAACAGCATCCTCATTGGTTTCACCTGTACGAATCCTGACCACATGAGTTACATTGGTCACGAATATTTTCCCATCCCCAATCTTACCGGTTCTGGCAGCGCGGATTATGGCGTCAATGGCATTTTGTTCCATGTCCTCAGTGACCACTACTTCAATTTTTACTTTAGGTAAAAAATCCACCACATACTCTGCACCTCGATACAGCTCGGTATGCCCCTTTTGGCGACCAAAACCTTTCACTTCAGTCACAGTTAGTCCAGAAATACCAATCTCTGATAAGGCTTCACGTACTTCATCAAGCTTAAAAGGCTTCACAACGGCGGTAATTAATTTCATAGATTCCCCTGCACTTATTTCACCGATATCATAATTGATTGCTTATGTTGTAATAATAATAACATTAATTAATCAAATTGCTGAAAGTCTTGGGAAATAGCAAAGAAAAGCCGCCCGGGTTAAGCCAGGCGGAAAGGGGCACTTCACGAAGAGACAACTACAACACTTTAGAGAATCGCCGATGGTCAGTGTCTTGCCAAATATATTGATCAAAAGCCATGGCCATCGGACGAATGAGGAACCAACCCTCTTCACTCACCTCAATACTTTCAGGACTAATCGTAACTAAGCCCTCCCTTTCAAATGGTTTTAAACGTATTAGCGCTTGACTAAAATGCTCTTTAAAGTCAATTAAAAATCGTTTTTCTATTTCAATAATATTGATCTTTCCCTGACACATGATCGACATGATGACTTCACGTCTTAATATGTCTTCATCGGTTAATACGAGTCCCTTTTCAATGGGTAACTTGCCTGCTGCAGCTTGAGCAGAATACTCAGTAAGATTTTTTAAGTTTTGGCTATAGCAATTACCAATATCACTAATTGCTGATACACCAAAACCAACCAAATCACAATCTTTTAAGGTATGGTAGCCTTGAAAATTTCGGTGTAACTGCCCTACTTTTTTAACCCTTGCCAGCTCATCATGAGGTAAAGCAAAATGATCCATGCCGATATATTCATACCCCTGGGCCATAAAGTAATCAACGGCATTCTCTAACATGGCACACTTTTGTTCTGCATCAGGTAAATCCTCTATTGCAATTCTTCGTTGCGGTTTAAAACGCTCAGGCAAATGCGCATAACCATAGAGCGCAATGCGCTCAGGTCTTAAGGCAGCTACTTCGGTGAGTGTGCGAAAGAAAGAGTCTTTGGTTTGTTTAGGCAAACCATAAATCAGATCCATATTGATTGAGTCAAAGGATAACTCTCTGGCGATCCTCATCATACTCACAACCGATTGATAGGGTTGAACGCGATGAATAGCAAGCTGTACATCCGGGTCAAAGTCTTGGATACCTAAACTCAAGCGATTAAAGCCCAGTTGTTTTAAATGAATAAACCGCTCTTTATTCATGGTACGCGGATCAATCTCAATGGATTTTTCGCAGGACTCCAACCAGTCAAATCGGTAGTTAAGATGCGATATGAGTTCTGCTAACTGCTCATCTGACAAAAAGGTAGGGGATCCAACGCCAAGATGAAGTTGCGCTACCTTAAGATCATTTACATTTCCATGATCCAGTAAAGACACCACAGCATCTATTTCCTTAACCAGGGTTTGTAAATAATCCACAGCCATACCATGGTTTTTTGTCACCACCTTATTACAGCCACAGTAATAACAAACTGAATCACAAAAAGGAATATGAATATAAAGTGACAGTGCTTTAGGATGGTGGCTACGGTATTCAATACCCTTTTGTAATGCCAATCCCTCCTTGTCCGGATAAAAACGGTCTGCTGTAGGATAGGAGGTATAGCGAGGACCTGGCACATCAAACTGTTTGATTAGACTTGAGGCAATCATGCTGATCTCTTTTTTATCACTGTTAGAGTCATTATGAGTTCTCCCCCAGAAAAAACCTTGATATAGATCAAAGTTGTGAAGGACAGGTTACAATAGATTCACCATGACACGAATTGCTCTCTTTTCTGATATTCACGCCAATCTTGAGGCTTTTCAAGCCTGCGAAGAGCATGCTCTTCATGAAAAAGTAGATCAATTTGCATTTTTGGGGGATCACGTGGGGTATGGCCCCGATCCTGAACGTATACTTGACCGTTTAATGCAGTATCAGGACAAGGGTCACATTGTTCTCTTAGGAAACCATGATGAGGCTTGCCTGACAGGTCCTCAGATGATGAGTCACCACGCTAAGGATGCAATCCTGTGGACCATCCCGCGCCTACAACCAGAGCATTTTAGTTTTATCTCATCACTGCCCTACACCCATGAGATGGCACCATTATTGTTAACCCACGCCACCGCCCATGAACCGGAACGCTGGCATTATTTAAATACTGAAGAGGAAATCGCCTTAAGCTTTAAGGCCAGCACTCAACCCATTACGCTTGCGGGGCATGTTCACCATCAGATGCTTTACTATGCTGATCAACAGCAAACCATTCAATCCTTTCAACCCACCCCAGGACAGGCTATTCCCTTATCCACCCGTCGTCGCTGGGCTGCCACCATAGGGTCTCTAGGCCAACCGAGGGATAACAATAACGCTTCGCAATATGCCATCTTTGATGATGTCAGCAATACCCTCACTTTTTTTCGTGTTCCCTATGATGTTGAACGCACCATCTATAAAATTTACCATCGTGGTTTACCACCCGCCCTGGCTGAACGTTTAATCAAGGGGCAGTAATTGATGGACGCGCTTCTACCAGGAACTCATATAGATCAATTTATCATCAAGGGATTATTCTACTCAGAGGGTGCGGCTCGTTTATACGATGTAGAAAGTAAAGAGAGTGCTCTGCCACTTCTCATGAAAATCCCTAAAATGGATCCGGGACAATCTGTCTTTGGTCTCGTGAGTTTTGAGATGGAATGCGCCATTTTGCCGGTATTAAAGGGCCCTCATGTCCCTCGTTTTGTGAGTGCCAACCCCTTAGGGATTAAACCTTATGTGGTGATGGAGAAAGTAAAGGGAATACCGCTTATTAAAAAAGTCAGGCCTCAAGGTTTAACCTTAAGCGAGATGCAAGAGATAGGTGCCGCCATTGCTAACGCCGTTCATAGTCTGCATCGCCAGGACACTATTCATCTTGATATTAAACCTGATAACCTTATCCTGACTGAAAGTAATAACATCGTGTGTGTTGACTTTGGTTTTGCTCACCACAGTCTGTTACCTGATTTGTTTTCTGATAACCCTGGTCAAGCCATTGGTTCTACACCTTACATGGCTCCTGAACAAATAGAGCAAGTGCGAACTGATCCTAGAAGCGATCAGTTCGCCATTGGTGTCACTCTATATCAATTGGCCACAGGGGTACTACCCTTTGGTGTCCCCGTGACCATTAAAGAGCTTCGTCAACGTCATTGGCGCCACCCTATCCCTTTGCGCCATTTGCGACCCGATTTACCCGAGTGGTTCCAAGAGATTATTTTTACCTGCTTGGAGCCCTTAGCAGAAAAGCGTTTCCCATCCACCGCTCATTTGGCGAGAGCCCTTGTTGACCCAAGCGTAATTTCCATTACAGAACGTGGTCAACGAACACGACCTGATTCATTATTACAACGATTAATACGTGGCTTTCGCCCAACCATTGCGGTGAGTAAAGTGCCACACTTCACTCCCAGCGAACAGGTATCCAATGTGCCTTTGATCACTGTAGTGATTGATGTTGAAGAAACCCATCCAGAAAGAATCAAGGCTTTACGCTATGCCGTATTGCGGGCCATGGAGCGCCATCCTGATAGCCATTTATCAGCACTCAATATCATTGAAGTGGCCTTGGAGGGTGCTCAACAAAACGGGGCCAGTGAGCGCCACCATAAGCATAGAATTTTATTGGAACATTGGTTACGAGAACTTCATGTACCCAAAGAGCGTTGCAGTGCTCACGTCATTGAAACCACAGACAGTGCGCAAAAAATTATTGATTTTGCAAAGCACAACTATGTTGATGTGATTATCCTGTTAGCCAATCAAGACAGTAACAGTAGCTTTTTACGTGTTAACCGCTCTACCGTGACACAGCTTGTG
Organism: Betaproteobacteria bacterium; assembly: GCA_018971415.1. Lineage (GTDB taxonomy): Bacteria > Pseudomonadota > Gammaproteobacteria > Burkholderiales > Ferrovaceae > PN-J185. The sequence goes on along the minus strand of JAGXAW010000032.1, from coordinate 12,503 downwards.
GAGGAAGCCCCTTGCAGCGTGCATGTGGTGCGGCCCGCTGTCTAAAAATGGTAACCCACTCCCACACCTATTAAGGTGGGATTAGGATGCAAATTAAATGTTCCTCCAGCGCCATTGGTAACGCCCACATCAATAAAGACCTGTTTGATATCAGCGTTAAGTGACCAGTGTTGGTCAATGGCGTAATCCACCCCAACCTCAATATCTGGACCAAAATTGTTTTGTGTTAACCCAAGACCACTGACTAAGTGGGTGTTAAAGGTTCTCATATAGGTGAGGCCCGCCCCCACATAGGGAGTCCAGCGCTGTATAGAATCAAAACGATACTGCGCATTTAGCGTGGGAGGCAATTCTTGGAAACTACCAATATTGCCACCACTCAGAGAAACACTGTGGCTCACCGGGTAAGAGAGTACCAACTCCGCTGCCCAATGGGGATTAAAAAAGTAACTAATATCCAGATCAGGCTGTAAACGTCCACCTACTTGCATTGAGTCAGTGGGTGCTCCGCCATTAAGACCGCTGTCATTGGATTTTTGTGTGGCAATATCTAACAGACGTAGGCGCACAAGCCATGGGGTCGTACCCTGCTGATCTGCAAAGGCGGTACCAATCCCCATGGTCATCACAACAACACTCACTACTGTTTTTATTGTTTTTCCTTTCACTTTCCCTCTCCCAGGTATGACTTCACTTTGTTTTTAATTTTTTATTGTTAATTTCTCTTGCTGTCTGATTAAGCATCACGCTGATAAGGTATTAATGCCCTACCATATGGGAATAGGTCATGACCACATCAGCCACTAAAATCAAAATAGCCAGCACAGAGATAAGGTTATCGGTAAACAAATCCATGATCAGTTCTCCTTTAATAAGATGCTTACGACAAGCACCATGAGAACCATAGTAAGGATGAATAAATAATGAAATATTGATTTAGATCAATATTATTTCAAATAAGCAATTAATAGCTATTGAGTGAAAGAAGTGCGTTGATATCGGTGATGACAATCAGGCGACCTTGTACAGCGATCAATCCCTCCTCGGCAAAGCGTGAGAGTACACGGCTAACGGTCTCGATTTTTAAGCCAAGATAGCTTCCTATGTCCTCACGGGTCATCTTTAATACCAGTTCGGTGGCTGATTGTTGACGATCATGAAAACGCTGGGACAGGTTCACCAAAAAGGCAGCCACTCTCTCCTCCGCTCTCATGCTGCCTAACAGGAGCATTATGGTTTGATCTCTGACGATTTCAGCGGACAGGGTTTTATTAAAACTGCGTTGTAAGCGACTGATTTCCGACTCTAAGTTGGCGAGAGAATCATAATCAATTTTGCACACGGTGCTGTCCTCTAAGGCAATGGCATCGCAGGCATATCGCTCTTCACTGATGGCATCGAGCCCCATCATCTCACCTGACAATTGAAAACCCGTGATTTGACTACGGCCATCCTCGTGCAGGATGCGTGTTTTAAAGGACCCAGTGCTGATCGCGTAAATAGCGCTCAGCGCTTGTCCCTGTGAAAACAGTAACTGTCCTTTTTTAATCGGTAGACGGTGCTCCATTTGTTGATCGAGTCGCACGACCTCTTCCTCATTGAGTCCTGCAGGTAGGCAGCGCTCCTTGATCATGCAACAACCGCATAAGGATTTGGCGTTAGTGGAATGTTTTATCATCTATGTATCACCGGTGTACTCTCTTTAATGTATCACAAAGCGCTATCCTCAATCGCCCCATAGCGGGCAAGGACAGAAAAGTCCAACTCTCCTTGGTTGTTACAGCATGATGGAACACTTTTCTTTAAGTAGTTGCAATTTCAGATAAAGATCTGTATATTTGTACGTATACGTACTATTTATGGCATATCGTATACTTTATTTAACAGGAGAACAGCATGAAAGCTTTATATATTGGCGCCCTACTCGCCTTGGCCAGCACATCCGTTTTAGCTGCCGATAACACCTACACCACAGACCCCAACCATACCTTTGTGCGCTTTTCCTATAGCCACTTTGGCTACACCACACAATTGAGCCGTTTTGACACGGTCTCAGGTAAAGTTGAATTTGATCCTGCCAATCAAACGGGTGAAGCCAACATCACTGTAGATACCCGCTCAGTGAGTACCGGCTCTAAGATTTTTAACAATCACATTCAAGATGCGGACTTTTTAGACACAGAGAAATACCCTACCGCCACTTTCAAATCAACCAAATTTGATTTTGAGGGCGACAAACTCTCTGCCGTTGAAGGAGACTTAACACTTAAAGGAATCACCAAACCTGTCACACTGAAAGTGACATCCCTCAAATGCATGCCTCACCCGATGACCAAAAAAGAGGCTTGCGGTGCCGATGCCACCACCACCTTAAAACGTACCGACTTTAATATGGGTAAATATGCTCCTTACGTGGGCGATGAAGTGACTGTATCAATCAGCGTTGAAGCCAGCAAAAAATAATCTCGCGCGCGTCTAAAACACTCTGGCCTGTTTTATAACAGACCAGAGGCGTTTAAATCGCTCTCACTTTCTCAAGAAAATGTACCGTAGCAATGCCTAAGGAAGTCATCACAAGAGAGCCTACCAAATGAACAAAAACATGTAATGAGGCCCAGACATATTCAGAGCGCAATAATAGCGCAATCGCCTCGGCAGAAAAGGTCGAGAAAGTGGTTAATCCACCCATAAACCCGGTAATAATGAACAGACGTAACTCAGGCGGAAAACCTGCGCGCTCTGTAAAAAAAGCCACTGCCACCCCCACCAAATAGCCGCCTATTAAATTCGCAGCCAAAGTCCCTAAGGGCAAGGTAGGCAATAGCGGATTTAATACCAAACTTAACCACCAACGCAGTAATGCGCCTAACGCAGCGCCAATACTCACTGAAACAATAGCCCACAGACCCATAGATTCTCCATCACTGAATAGGTTATACATTAACAAGGGAAGAAAAATGAGGTCAAACACCCACACTTTTCCCTCGCGGAAAAATTGTAGGCATTATCATCCTTGAGCTTAACAAGGCGGTTGAATAGGAAAATGCCATTTCCTGTAGCTCTGAATATAGCGATTTTCAAAGGTTTTCACAACCTCTTTTAAACTGTATAAATATACAGTATTATAAGCGCTATGACGCAACATTTAGCCTTTTTTCCTGCTCAAGAGGAGCAGCACACACTCAACCTTTTACGCTACCTCATGCCCCATCCTGAGAGTACGTTCTTTTTTCGCGCCCAAAGCCAAGCCCTGGAGGCCTCTGGGATCTTTAAGAACGATTTATTGATCGTTGACCGCAGTGCCACCCCCCACTCAGGACAGGTGGTGATTGCCTATTTGCGCAATGAGTTTTTAGTGCGTCGTTTACGTATCCACCATCACGAAGGGTATCTTGAGGCCGATGACCCCCGTTACCATACAGTTAAACTCACTGACGCTGAAGACTCGCTCATTTGGGGAGTGGTCACGTGGGTTATCCATCGCCCATGAAACCCTCCATTGCCTTGATTGATGGCAATAATTTTTATGTCTCCTGCGAGCGGGTGTTTAACCCCTCACTACGCTCTCGCCCGGTGGTGGTACTGTCCAATAACGATGGCTGTGTGGTCTCTAGAAGCAACGAAGCCAAAGCGCTCGGTATCACCATGGGTATTCCTTTTTTTAAAGTGGCCCATTTCCAAAAAAGTCATGGCTTAGTTGCCTTAAGCTCTAATTTTTCCTTATATGCTGACATGAGCGAGCGCATGATGCGTTTACTGCAACGCTTTGCCCCTCGCCAAGAAATCTATTCTATTGACGAATGTTTTCTGGATGTAACCGACCTTAAGTGCCCGCTCAACGAACTCGGACAAACACTGCGTAAAACGCTACTTAAACAGTTGGGCTTGCCCGTTGGAGTGGGTATTGGCCCCACTAAAACTTTAGCCAAGTTAGCCAATCATCTTGCTAAAAAAAACCCTTCCTTTGCGGGGGTCTGTGTCTGGTCCGCCATCACAGAAGCAGAAAAACAAGCACTATTAACACCACTACCGAGCTCCACCATATGGGGCATTGGCAGTCAGTTAGAACGCGCCTTAGCTGCGCTCAATATCCATACTGCATGGGATTGCTACCAAGCTCCTCTAGCATTAATACGTACTCATTTTAATGTGGTACTTTCTAAAACCATCACTGAGTTACGCGAAGAGGTGGCACTTGAGTGGGAGGAGTCGCCTCCTGCACGCCAACAAATTATTTGTAGCCGCAGTTTTGGGCAACCCATTCTCTCTTACTCCTCAGTGGAGGAAGCTGTCATCTTTCATATGCACCGAGCAGCAGGACAACTGCGTGAAGAGGGCTCTCTGTGCCACAGTGTGGGCGTATTTATTCGCACCAATCCCTTTCGCCAAGGTCAAATACCCTACAGTAATCATGCTGTTGAAACGCTAGAGATAGCAAGCGATGACACACGCATGTTAAATGCAGCTGCCATTAAAGGATTACGTCGTATTTTTAAAGCGGGCTTACTCTACCATAAAGCGGGCGTTGTTCTACTTAACCTGTCTGATAAAACCAAACAGCAACAATCTCTTTTCAATCCTTCCTCGTCTATACACAGCGAACAGCTCATGAACGCCATCGATAGCTTAAATCAACGCTTTGGGGGTCATACTCTCGCCTTTGGAAGTGGCGCTTTAAAATATTTAACACGGCCCTGGGATGTGCGCCTTGAAAAACGCTCGCCGCGTTACACCACCCAATGGGAAGAATTGGCTGAAGCCTACTAACGGACTTCCTCTACCCACTGCTTTACCCAATCATTGGAAGGAGAGGCCAATACCTCCTCTTTGACGCCCGCTTGAACCACTTGACCTTGATTCATTAAGACCAAATAATCTGCGATAAAAAAAGCCTCGTGAATATCATGGGTCACAAAAACCATCGGTAAATCAAGTTGTCGTTGTAGGTTTATGAGCTCATGGCGCATATGACGGCGCGTCATAAAATCTAAGGCAGAAAAAGGCTCATCGAGTAACAATAACTGCGGCGTACTCATTAAACTGCGGGCCAGGGCAACACGTTGACGTTGCCCTCCGGATAACTGTTTGGGTAATAGGCTCAATACTTCCGTTAATTGATAGCGCTGTGCAAAGCCCAGAGCCCGTTCAATAGCTTGTGCCGATGTGGGTTGCTGATGACCATAGACAATATTCTCCATCGCACTCATGTGTGGAAACAGGGCGTCGTGCTGAAAAACAAACCCTACCTGTCTTTGTCGAACGGCGAGATGAAGGTCTAACGCACTATCAAACCAAGCCGTGTCGTTAAAATAAAGTTCGCCCTTATCGGGCTTTAACCAACCCGCAAGAATTTTTAACAGAACGGATTTCCCCGCCCCTGAGGGGCCTAAAATCACGGTGAGTTGAGAGGGTAACTGAAGCTTAACTGACAAAGTAAAATCAGATAACTGCTTGTGACAGGCTAGCATCAAACTCATTACCAACGACTCCGCGTTAAGAAGTAAGTTGTGACCATGGCCATTACCGCAATCAGAGTTAACAACAAGGCCATCCACCAAGCACTCTGTGTGTCTCCCGCCTCAAAGGCAGTGTAGATCGATAAAGACAAGGTGGCGGTTTTACCTGGAATGTTACCGGCCACCATCAACGTAGCACCAAACTCACCCAATGCCCGGGTAAAGGACAACACAGCGCCGGCCACAATACTGTTACGGGACAAGGGCATAATAATTCGACGAAATGTCACCCAACTGGATTTACCTAAACTTTGACTTGCCAGAATCAATTCAAGGTCCACCGCCAGAAAACCTGAACGGGTGACCCGTATCATGAGTGGCAATGACACCACCCAAGCAGCAAGGACCGCTGCTTGCCAAGTAAAGAGTAACCGAATACCCAACCAATGATCTAAGAGGCCACCAAGAGGGCCTGTTCGCCCTAATACATAAATCAACAGAAAACCCACCACCGTGGGAGGAAGCACCAAGGGAACGGCAACCAAGGTATCAAGCCACAGCCAGCGACGGGGGTTACCAAAGACAAAAAGGTAGGCTAGCGCAACACCCACAATCACCACAAATAAGGTAGACCATGCTGCAATCCATAGGGACAACAGCAAAATCTGACTAATGTCGGTCATGGTACTTGAAACCCATAACGCGCAAAGATGGCTTTAGCTTGCGCTGAACCACAAAAAGTTAAAAAGCGTTGTGCTAAGAGCTTATGTTCACTGTCTTTAATCAAGGCAGCAGGGTAAACAATCGGTGCGTGGGAGTCCTCTGGCGCAAAAGCCACGATATTGACCCCCTCACTGATCGCTAACGCATCGGTTTTATAGACGAGTCCCGCCTCCACTTCCTGTTGTGCCACATAGGTTAAAACCTGCCTTACATTGGCGGCCAAAATAAGCTTGCTTTTAACACTCTTCTCTAAACCATAAAACCTTAATACCTGCGTTGCATACATGCCAGCTGGCACAAAACGCGGATCCCCTATACTGATCTTTTGTGTCTTGGCCAAATCGGTAAAATCATGAATGGTTGAATTGACGGCTTTGGGTACAATCAACACCAGTTGATTGTGGACAAGCACTGTGCGTGACGCCACATCAATTAATGACTCGCCTTGCAATGTGTCCATTACCGTGTCAGAGGCACTGACCAATACATCCGCCGGGGCACCCATTTTAATTTGCTGAGCTAAAGCGCCCGAGCCTCCCCAGTTAAAGCGAATGTGGGTCTCAGGATTGCCCTTCATAAAAGCCTCTCCCACATCCCCTAAGGCGTTGGTTAAACTTGATGCCGCAGAGACAATCAACTCTTCTGCGTGAACGCCTGCTGCAGTCAAACAAAGTATCATCAATAATAAATAGCGCATCATCTTCACTCTGGACATAAAAAATCAACAGGTTTGTAAGTTCGTTAATAGTGTTTGCGCACGCTGTAAAATGGCCTGCTGCTGCGCCTCATCAAAGCGTTGCCATTGTCGATAGACCATTGATAAGCGGTGGTTTTTCATTAACTGATCGCGATGAATATAATGAAAATGCCAGTATAGCGCATTTAAAGGACAGGCATTTTCCTCCTCACGCAGTTTAAACTGATAGGTACAACCCTTACAGTAATTACTCATTCTGTTCACATATGCTGCGCTTGACACATAGGGTTTGGTGGCGAGCAATCCGCCATCGGCAAACTGACTCATCCCCAAAGTATTAGGTTGCTCAACCCACTCAAAGGCATCAATGTAAACCCCCAAATACCACTGACTCACCGCCTGTGGCGATAACCCCATTAACAGCGCGGCATTCCCAATAATCATTAAACGATGAATGTGATGGGCATAGGCCTGCTCTAAGGATTGTCCAATGGCTTGGGAAAGACAGCGCATGTTGGTTTTACCCGTCCAAAACCACTCTGGTAACTCTCGTTGATGATTAAAGTAATTACTGTCTTGGTAGTGCTCGCCATGAGCCCAGTAAAAGCAACGCACATACTCACGCCAGCCTAAAATTTGCCGAATAAACCCCTCCACCGCCGCTATCGGTGCGTCGCCTTGTTGATAGGCGACTACTGCACGCTCCACCACTTCGCGAGGAGTTAACATTTTTGTATTGAGTGCAAAAGAGAGCAGCGAGTGAAACATAAAGGGTTGATCGGCCACCATGGCATCTTGAAAACGTCCAAAATGCCTCAAACGCTCTTCAATAAAGCGTTCTAAATAGATCAGCGCCTCCTCGCGGTTAAGGGGCCAAATATAATGCTCTGCATCAACAAAACCCATGCTTTTGATACCGGCATCCTGGATACTTTGCCAGAGCGCTTGATGGTCATGCATAATCAAGGTGGGCTTATCTAATGGCACATCACCGCGCCAAGGTTCTCTGTTCTGCTCATCAAAGTTCCACTGGCCTTCAGTGGGCTGTCCCGCTTCGTCAATTAAAACACCATGGACTTTTCTCATGTGCCGGTAAAAGCGTTCCATGAGCCATTGTTTTTTGTTAAAAAAATGAAGTCCATCCAAACGATCGGTATAAAAATGCTCCGCAGACACGGCGCTCACGCTCCCGGCAAACTCCTCATGCAACTGAGACAATAAACGGTCCACACGAAATTCATCGGGCTCTTGATACTCAATACGTTGGCATTGATAGAGCTTCGCCAATTGCAGAAGATTGTCTTTTAGGTGATGCAAATTGGTGGCGTCATCAATGGTCAGATAATGGACGCGATGCCCCTCTTTAATGAGGCGTTGAGCAAAATCTCTCATGGCCGCAAAAATACCCAGTATTTTTTGCCCATGATGAAGCACATAACTCGCCTCTTCTCGACATTCCATTAAGGTATAAATGACCTTGTCGTCCTGCTCGGTAAACCAAGAGTGGCAAGGATTGAGTTGATCCCCTAAAATAAGACGCAAAGTTGACATTGAACCACCTTCGTTAAAATACTCTCTTAGAGACTGGCATTACTAAACTGTTCCACATTGATCGAGAAATGCATATGAATAACTCCACTACACCATTACCCAAAGCTGTTATATGGTTAGGCTATGGCGGCATTATCCCTTTTGTTGCCTTTACCCTGGCCCTGTTTCTTGACCCCCTCCGCTCGAGCATCTGGCGTGACAGTGTCCTCTCTTACGGTTCCATTATTTTAAGTTTTGTGGGAGCACTACATTGGGCTTTTGCCATGCTAGCCCCAGATCTCAACGAGCTCACCCAAAAGCAGCGCTATGCTTGGAGTGTCATTCCTGCCCTCGCAGGATGGTTTGCCCTCCTCATCCCACCCTTTATGGCTGGACTATTGTTAGGCGTTTTCTTTATCTTGCATCTTGATCAAGACAGACGACTCAATAAGCTTAATGTGTTACCTCAATGGTACTTACCCTTAAGAGTCAGTCTCACTGTTGTGGCCACGCTCTCTGTCCTTATTGCCGGATTAACGGCACCTTAGATAACGCGACCACGCCAAAATTGAAAAACCAACATCAACCAACCCACCATCATTAAGAGTCCGCCAATGGGGGTAATTGCCCCTAACCAGTGAATATTGGTGAGTGCCAAGGCATAGAGCGATCCTGAAAAAATAACAATACCCAGCACTAAGGCATTGATCGCTCTGTCAATGCCACTAATCCTTGATGCACCGAGGGCCAACAGCGCTAAACCATGGATCATTTGGTAATGCACCGCAGTTTGCCACCAACCTTGAGCTTCAACACTGAGGCGATGCTCTAAGGCATGGGCACCAAAAGCGCCCATTAAGACACCTAAGAACATGAGTAAAGAGGCCACAGCTAAAGTAAAACGAGAATGGTTCATCATCACCTCAACACTTTCTGTTTTATCGTTATTTAAAAAAACAACTCTTCCTTTTAAAAGAGTTATCAGAGCAACAGTCTAAAGCCCTAAATACGCCTCACGAATATGAGGATCATTTTTAAGCTCTGTGGCACTCCCACTTTGCGTGATTGAGCCTGTCACCATCACATAACCACGATCAGCAATTTCAAGGGCAGCGTAAATGTCTTGCTCCACGAGGAGCACCGTAATGCCTTGTTGACGAATGGTGGTTAAAATCTCCAGTAACTGATCCACAATGACGGGCGCCAATCCAAGGCTCATTTCATCCACCAACAGAAGCTTAGGATTGGCCATTAAAGCGCGGCCCATCGCACACATCTGCTGCTCACCACCTGACATGCTGCCCGAGCGTTGATGACGTCTCTCAAACATTTTAGGAAAGAGCTCATACACATGCTCAAGGGAGTGTTTAATGGCGGCTTTATCCGCACGGCGATAGGCCCCCATGAGCAGATTCTCTTGCACACTCATTTGATCGAACAGCATCCTTCCTTCAGGTACCTGAACGAGGCCATTTTCAAATACTTTCTCGGGTGTGTCCTCATAGATTGATCGCCCAGCAAAGCGCATCTCTCCGTGCCCCTTAATGGTTCGCGATAAAGAGCGCAGTAAGGTGGTTTTCCCAGCCCCATTACTGCCCACCAACGCCACAATCTCGCATTGGTTAACAGACAAATCAATGCTATTGAGTACATCTACGCCTGCGTAGCCTGCACACCAGTTATTCAGTTGTAGTAAGACTTGACTCATACCCGTCGTTTTCCTAAATAGGCCTCAATGACCCGTGGATCGTTTAAAACTTCCTGTGGCGTACCGGCCATAATCTGCTGACCATGGTGCAAGACCAACAGGCGATCAGAGAGTGACTGAATCACCTTCATCATGTGTTCAATCACTAAAATAGAAATACCCGTCTCACGCACCACTTTAATGGCATCAATGACCTCATCAATTTCCACCAAATTAAGCCCTGCCATCACCTCATCCAAGAGTAAAAGGGTGGGTTTCATGGCCATCGCTTTGGCAAGTTCCAAGCGCTTACGATCAGGGCCACCCAACTCATCGGCCCGTTGCTCTGCCTTAAGATGTAAATCCATGCGACGCAACCACTCCATGGCCTCATCACGGGCCTGCGATAAACTTTTATTGGTAGTGGTGGTACCGTACAAGGCACCCACCGCCACATTGTCTAATACAGACAATCCAGGAAAGGGTTTCATGATTTGAAAGGTACGGCCAATACCAAGACGTGCTCGCTCAAAAGCGGGTAATGCAGTAATGTTTTTTCCTTGAAAGAGAATGTCCCCTGTGGTGGGTGTTAAGGTGCCACTAATTAAGCTCACTAGTGTGGTTTTCCCTGCCCCATTCGGACCAATTAAACCCACGGTTTCGCCCGGCATGATGTCAACGTGAACACCGTTGACAGCCAATAAGCCGCCAAAGCGTTTGGAAATATTTTTTAAAGAAAGAATAGGTGTTGTCATAGACGGTACTGACGAATGTTATGAATAAAGTAGTGCCATCTGCTCACCGGAAACTTTAACCAACAATCTGTTAAACCCTTCGGCATGAGTATGACAGCAATGACGATGACGAGACCAAAAAACAGGCTGGCCACACTGGAGAGTGTCGAAGACAATAACTCTGATACACCCGACAACAGAGCAGCACCAATCACAGGTCCCAACACAGAGCCTGGTCCACCAAAAACCGCCATGATAATCATTTTCACATTTAAACTTAAATCAAAGGCGCTGTTAGGATCGATAAAGGTAATCCAATAGGCATGAATGCCTCCAGCGAGTGAACTTAATATGCCCGCCAAGGTAAAGGCCAATACCTTGTAGCGCGTGGTATTCACTCCCATGGATTGGGCAGCGTCTTCGTTTTCTCGAATGGCAATCAAACCAAAACCAAAGCGACTGCGGGATAACCAAAATACAATCAAGGTCGCCACGATAAGTAGTGCCAGTGACAGCTCATAAAATAAAGTATCACTGCGCAGTAGCGGTAAGACAAGACCAATATTTCTTCCAGCGATATCTAAGTTGGAGAAGATGGCGCTCATGACCTGTGATAAGGCCAAAGTGGCAATGGCAAAATAATGCCCACGCAATCGCAATACAGGCACGCCCATGGCAAGTGCAAATACCACGGAGAACACCACTCCCACCGCCAACCCAACGCCAAAAGGCAGATTCCATTGCACCATGGCAATGGCCACACCATAACTGCCTAAACCAAAAAAGATGGAATTACCAAAGGAGGCATAACCGGCAAAACCGCCAATAATATTCCACCCTTGGGCTAAGGTGGCCAGCATCAGCGCATTTATAGCAAACTGAATTAAGGTGGGTCCTGCAATCCATGGCAGAGCGATTAACACACCCACCACACCAATAAGTAAAACGGGTAACAAACGCTTCATTTTGCTGTTTTTCCAAGAAGCCCCTGTGGGCGAATAATCAAGACCAGAACCAACACCCCAAAACTGGCCACGTCAATAAAGGTGGGGCCAATATAGAGGGCAGTAAGCGATTCTATTAGCGCCAATAACACGCCACCTACAATCACCCCTAAGGGATTTTCTAATCCACCGATGATGGCAATGGCAAAGCATTTTGCTGTGAGTGTGGCGCCAATATATGGTGTGATTTGTGAGACCACACCATAAAGATCCCCTGCCGCACCTGCTAAGGCTGAGCCTATACCAAAGGTCAGGGCGTAAATGTGTTTTGGGTTGACGCCATAAAGACGTGCAGCAGAGAGGTTCTGGGCGGTTGCGCGAATGGCTCGGCCAATTCTTGTGTGCAGCAGTAAAAGCCACAGACCGACGGTTAATAAAAGCGCTACCGCAAAGGAATACAGTTGCACCTGAGGGAAGGTTAAGCCTGCCCAAGTGACGTGACTTCCGGCATAGGAAGGATTAATGGTTCTAAAATCTGCGGTAAAGAGGAGCTGAGCCAGCACCATAAAAATCACATCTAAACCAAAGGTAATAAGTAAGGTATTAAACATGGGAGAGCGGGCTATGAGACTTAACACATAACGCTGCAAGACAAAGCCCAATACAAACAACATGATCATGACCAAGGGTAAGGATAAAAAAGGATCAATACCCATTAAGGTGAATAAATAA
>JAGXAW010000031.1 GCA_018971415.1 Betaproteobacteria bacterium | reverse complement strand
ATGGGCAGACGATGAACCACCTCAATAAAACCCTCTTTAGGGCTAGCACCTACTCGCTGAGTGGGTGAATCTGATGTAAGAAATTGTGGATGAGCGTGCTCTAACTCAGACAACTCTCTGAATAAGCGGTCAAACTCTGCATCAGGAATGGAGGGTTGATCCAAGACATAATACTGATAATTATGCCAATCAATAGACTTCTTCAGCTCTTGTATTCTTTTTTCGATTGAATCAGCCATCACATTGAAAAAAGTTTTTTAGCTATGGCATCACCAGGATGAATACCAAACTCTCTCATCTCTAAGTGGACTTGATCCATTTGTTTTCGGATACTCTCAATCTGTTTAATTCCCAAGGGCTTAAGATTATCATCTACCACTACCCCACCAAAGTTGGCCACCAATTCGTTAGCACAGGTAAACGCATCGGTCATGGCTTCAGACACATCAGATATTTGAGGGATATCGATAATAATGGTTAAACCCTTAATAAGGGAGGGATCATTATCAATATTGAGAATAGGTCGCTGATCTTTATCGCCTAAACTATACAATTCGCGTGAAGCAGCGTTATAGGCATGAAATAAGCCATCATCACCCAGAATTAAGCCTTTTTCAGAAATAAAATCCTTAACACTTTGCATGGCAACAGAGGCATTGTCGCTAAAGAGAATATTAATACCAATCATAATATCGACTTTTGCGCAGAAGTCCTCAATTGTTTTAGCTCGCTCAAAGAGCTCTTTTTCCCGGTAAGAGCGAATCGTTAAATTTAAATTACTGGCAAAACGAGTGAGTACGGCGATAACCTCTTGCCATTTGGTTTCGGTTAAAGGTCCTGATCGACTCGAGATAGGCATAATCGCCCTCAAGTAGCGATAGGTTTGGGACGCATCAAATTTTGCTATATCAATCCATAATTCTGAATCGGTCTCATACACTTGCCAACTGACTTTACCATAGAGCCCTTTTAAGGACGCTATGGCATCCATTAAGGGTCTATACTGAAGATCCTCATCCGAAGAAAATAAAACAGACCATTCAAACCTTGAATCCAAGTCTTCGTCATTGTTAACACTAGGCGCATCCTGATTTTTACGATCAACCATATTCTGACGGTCTTCATCATGGGCGGAAAATCGTATGACTGGTTCACCTTCATTGTCGTCGTATTGAGATAGGCCTTCAGATTGACTGACCTCATCCTTTAATAATTTTTTACGGTGACGGTATTCTTGTATTCGCCCTGCAAAGAGAAAAACGACGACCAGCGCGACTCCAACAATGATTAAATAAATCTGTAAGCTGGTCATACTTAATCCTTTTTTCTAAACAGACAATGTTTCTGTTAAACGAATCGCCTCATCCACATCAACCGCCACCATCCTTGAAACACCAGATTCAGCCATAGTAATACCCACTAATTGCTGAGCCATTTCCATAGCAATCTTGTTATGGGTAATAAATAAGAACTGAGTATACTCTGACATTTTGGTGACCAATTTCACAAACCGCTCGGTGTTGGTGTCATCAAGAGGGGCATCCACCTCATCGAGAATACAAAAAGGAGCTGGGTTTAGTTGGAACAAAGAAAACACCAGTGCAAGTGCGGTTAAGGCTTTTTCGCCGCCTGAGAGCAAGTGAATGGAAGTGGTTTTCTTGCCTGGAGGCTGCGCAATAATTTGAATACCTGCATCCAGTATCTCATCACCAGTCATTTCAATTCGCGCATAGCCACCAGCAAATAAAGAGGGGAATAAAGTACTGAAGCTTTCATTCACTTGATTAAACGTGGCATTTAACTGTTCCCTGGTCTCGCGATCAATTTTCTTCATCGCATTTTCCAGCGTCTCAACGGCCTCTTGTAAGTCGGCTTGTTGCGAATCCAAATAGGTTTTCCGCTCTCTTGAAGACTCAAGCTCAACCAATGCTGCCAAATTGACAGGTCCTAGCGCTTCAATGTCTTTTTGAACTTTAGTAATGTCTGATTGCAACGAAGAGGTTTTAACGCCTCGCTCCATTTGGGTTGCCAGCAAGGCCTCATCAGCATGATTGGCAACCAAAGTAAGAGAGGCTTGCTCAACCCCTAAGCGCGCCTCTTGCTCTTTCAGGCGAAGATCGCTTAACTTTTCTCGCAAGGGGTCAAGTTGTTGCTCAAGACGTAATCGGCTCTCTTCGGTTTCACGCATCTGTGCCGAACAATTATCTAGGTCAATACGCATTTGCTTGAGCGTTTGCTCAACCTGTTCTCTGGCCTGAAGTGCTTGCTGTAAGCTTTCCTCAGTAGCTTCAATTGAAATTGTTTCATATTGCAGCTGCAACTCAGTTAAACGAGGTTCTTTTTGACTTAAATCATCAACGATATTTTTATGGTTGTTATTAATCAGTTCAATTTTAGATTGTGCTGTTTTATACAAATAGGTCGACTCTTGCTCACTACCCAAAGCAGCCTGCAATGCTTTCCTGCATACTTCTAAATGCTGCTCAGCTTCCTTCCACCTTGTATCACAATCTAAAAATTGTTTTTTAATGCTCTCTAAAACCCCCTCATTGGCTTGCGTTTCTTTCACAAGACGATCAAGCAGAGTTTGCTCCTCAGCACGTTTACCACCAATTTCATTAATTTCATTATGTAATTGTTGGCTTCGTTGTTCATAACGCTGTTGCTCAGCCTGCAAACGAGAGCTCTCAACTTCAATATTTCGAATTTTATTATTCTCGTTTCGTAATTTGTCAGCATTCTCTGTTAATTGGTTTCTCAAATCAATTAACGTCTCCTCAGCTAACACTACAGCCCTCTCATAATCTGCGCTTATTAGCTGTAATTGGTCTTTCTCAGCCAACAATTCTTCAATTTCGCGAGCCCTTGTTATGGCGCCGTGAACTTCAATTTGTGGCGCAAAAAACTCCACAGTCGAGTGAGTTACACAGTGCCCGTCAACTGTTATGAGACTAATACCATAGGGCAGTTGCTCCATGAGGTTAAGAGCCTGCGCGAGCGATGACACCACATAAACCCCATCAAGCCATTGTTCAATTAAAGCCTGAAGAGAGCTCGACTTAACGGTAACCTTTGAAAGTAATGAGTTACCCCATTGCTCATCGTTGGAATATTGTGAAGAAAACGGCTTGTCTGAACTTCTAAACAAACTAAAGCCAAGTGGCAGACGATTCTCTCCCCAGCTGGTGATCTGTTTAAGGTCTTTAACTTCTACAGCACGCAAGCGTTGTTTCAAGACAGCTTCAAGCGCTGTTTCAAAACCTGCTTTTACATCCAACAATTGCCATAGGAGAGGTAATTTATCAAGGCCATGTTCCTTAACTAACTCATTGGCATTGATAGAGACGGCAATTTTTTCTTGTAAGCCAAGTAAAGCTTTTAATTGTGCTTCAATATTGCTGATATGCTTTTGATGCTGTTGTAGAGCTTCATTTGCAGAACGAACCTGCTTCTCACAACGCTTAACTCTTAGATCAAGAGAGCTTACCGTCGCATTTAAAATACTAATTCGTACTTCCCTTTCCCTAACTTCACTCTTTAATCGATTGAGCTCAGATAAGTCAGGAGGGGCTAGTGTAGAGAGTTCTTTTTCTAAACGCAGTTGACGCTCTTCATATTGCTGCAACAAGCGTAAAGCTGCGTTGTAATCAGAGCGAGCTTTAGTCAAAGCGTTATCAACTCTATTTTGCTCTTCTCGAACACGATTCAATGCTTCCCTGGTCTCTCTTGCCTGCTCTTGGGCTTGAGGAAGCTGGGTTTGTACTTCACTGACTCGTAATTTAGCAACTTGAGTTAACTGATCGGCTTTAGCCAATTCTTCTTGGTGGAGTTTAAGAGACTGTTCATCTTGTTCAATGCGTAGTTTTGCCTCATTAATTTCCTTTTGTAGGCGCTCAATTTCCGTCTCTAAACGTTTTTTCTCATTACGTAAGTTGTTAAGCTCACTTTCAATTCTTGATACTTCACTGTTGGCCTGAAAAACCTGTCCTTGAGCTAAGTTAACGGCGTCTGTTTTTTCATAATGAACTTGCCTGACTTGTTCTAAGCGCTTCTCCGTTTCCCTTAGGTTGGCAATCTGCTCATCAAGCTCATTTTGAACTTTCTCCAATTCTCGCTGCGCCCGTTGACGTGCATTTTCAGCATCACGTTTTCTTGAGTAAAGCAGTAAATTTTGTAAGTTCGATAAATCCGCTTGGAGTTCTTTGTATTTTTCAGCCACAACAGCTTGACTTTCAAGTTTACTAATTTGCCCCTCAAGCTCCCTTGAAATATCCTCAGTTCGAGATAAATGACTGCGAGCATCATTTAAACGCAACTCCGTCTCTCGGCGACGTTCTTTATATCTTGAAATACCCGCAGCTTCCTCAAGAAATACCCTAATTTCTTCAGGTTTTGATTCAACAATACGCGAGATCATGCCTTGCTCAATAATAGCGTAGGCCCGCGGACCCAGCCCTGTCCCCATAAACACGTCTTGAACGTCTTTTCGTCTCACATGGGTATTATTGATGTAATAGTTGGAAACCCCATCACGGGCTAATACACGGCGAACAGAGATTTCCGCATATTGCGACCATTGACCAGGCGCTCTGCCATCTGAATTATCAAATACCAGCTCCACACTCGCCCTACCCTGGGGTTTACGGTTAGTGGTCCCACCAAAGATCACATCCTGCAGTGTCTCACCGCGCAGTTGCTTGGCTTGTGATTCGCCTAATACCCAACGCACCGCATCAATAACGTTTGATTTGCCACAGCCATTTGGCCCTACAATACCGACCAATTGGCCGGGGACAGGAATTTGTGTGGGTTCTGCAAAAGACTTAAATCCAGCTAATTTTATATGTTTTAAATGCAATTTAACGCCAGCCACTAAAAAAGGGGTTTAAAATAACGATTTTACCTCATCCCACGTATAGGACAACAGCTATGGTGACCGAACCTAGTAAACAATTAGAAACCTTTGTTAATCCGTCCCCTGAAAGAGATTATCTCATTCACATGGAAATACCTGAATTTACTTGCTTATGCCCCAAAACCGGACAACCCGATTTTGCTTGGTTTACCCTTGATTACATCCCTAATCAAAAAAACGTTGAATTAAAGAGTCTTAAATTATACATGTGGTCATATCGCAATGAGGGCGCTTTTCACGAGGCTGTCACCAATAGAATCCTATCGGACCTTGTGGCGGCTTGCCAACCAAGATTTATGCGCCTGTTAGCGAGATGGTATGTACGCGGAGGAATTTATACTCATGTGGTGGTGGAACATACTCAACCAGGCTGGACGCCCCAAATCACCTTACCTGAACTCACCTTTAGCAAAGAAACCCCATTAACCCATACTTTCGGTTAAACATGAATCCCCGTTTAGAGCTACTTCAGCCTTATCCATTTGAGAAACTCCGCGGCCTAATGCAAGGAGTAACAGGAAATAGTGCGTTAGCGCCTATTTCACTTTCGGTTGGCGAGCCACGTCACCCGACACCCAAATTTATACAAGATGAGTGGCATCAACAGGTGCAAGGACTATCTCACTACCCAACTACACAGGGTAGCGAATCACTGCGCGCCAGCATTAGCCAATGGATTAAAAAGCGTTTCTCAGTGAGTCATATTGACCCAAACGCAAACATTATTCCCACTTTAGGGAGTCGTGAGGCACTGTTCTCAGTTATTCAAGTTTTAATTAACTCGGAAACAGACAAAAAGTTCGTTATTTGCCCCAATCCCTTCTATCAAATTTACGAAGGAGCTGCCTTATTGGCGGGAGCAACACCCTACTTTGTTAATGCTGATCCTGTCAGTCATCAAGTGGATTACTCAAGCATTGATCAGACGGTATTACAGAAAACTGCCGTTGTGTTTGTCTGCTCCCCAGGCAACCCCACCGGAAAAGTGATGAACTTGTCTGAATGGAAAACATTATTTGAATTATCAGACCAATACCAATTTACGATTGTGAGTGATGAGTGTTATTCAGAAATCTATCCAGAGGAATCTAACCCTCCAATGGGGGCTCTAAGTGCCTGTCAGTTACTAGGACGAGATCGATTTGATCGTTTGGTTGTGATGAGCAGTTTATCTAAAAGATCCAATGTTCCCGGGATGCGCTCAGCCTTTGCCGCGGGTGATGCAGTGATTATTAAATCATTCTTACTCTACCGAACATACCATGGTAGCGCCATGAATCCAGTCATTCAAAAGGTCAGCGAGTTAGCTTGGCAAGACGAACAACATGTCATTGAAAACCGTCGTCTTTATCGTGAAAAATTCACTGTCTTTTATGATATTGTTAATGATAGTCTTGCTTTAGAAAAGCCTGAAGCTGGATTTTATTATTGGATCAAAACCCCTATCGACGATGTGTTATTCACTCAACAGCTTTTTGCTAACTATCACATACAGGTCTTGCCAGGCAGTGTATTAGCTCGCCAGCATGCTTCCATCAATCCGGGTTATCAACGTGTTCGCGTGGCACTAGTGGGTAGTATGGAAGAAACACGGGAAGCTGCGCAACGTATTAAAGAATTTGTTACACAACTTTAGGAAATCTAACCATGAATTTGCAACGACTGATTGAAGAAGCATTTGAAAAACGCGCAGAGTTTTCTCCTAATAATGCCCCCACTGATTTAAAACAGGCAATTGAAGAAGTTTTACATTCTTTAGATAACGGTACGCTCAGGGTAGCTGAGAAAATCAACCAAGAGTGGGTGACACATCAATGGATCAAAAAAGCTGTACTGTTATCGTTTAGATTGCGTGATAACACCCTTACCGAAGGGGCCTTTACACGTTATTGGGATAAGGTCGACAGCAAATTTAGCACTTACCAAGCACAGGATTTTGAGAAAGGTGGTTTTCGTGTGGTACCGCCTGCCAGCGCTCGCCGAGGAAGCTTTATAGCTAAAAACGTGGTCTTAATGCCCTCCTACGTCAATATTGGCGCCTATGTCGATGAAGGAACCATGGTGGACACTTGGGCAACGGTAGGCTCCTGCGCCCAAATTGGTAAGAATGTCCATCTTTCAGGAGGGGTAGGCATCGGTGGCGTACTTGAACCAGTGCAAGCGAATCCCACCATTATTGAAGACAATTGTTTCATCGGCGCCCGTTCAGAGGTGGTTGAAGGCGTGATTGTCGGAGAGGGATCAGTCATTTCGATGGGGGTATACATCGGACAAAGTACTAAAATTTATGATCGTGAAACCAATACGGTTAGCTATGGAAAAATCCCTCCAGGCTCAGTTGTGGTCTCCGGCAACCTGCCATCTCAGGATGGAAAATACAGTCTCTACTGTGCTGTGATTGTTAAAAAAGTAGACGCTAAAACACGCGCCAAAACCAGCATTAACGAGCTACTACGTGGCGACTAATTGGTTATGTGCCTAATCCTGATCGCCTGGCAACAGCATCCTGATTTTCCGCTGATACTGTTGTCCAATCGCGATGAGTTCTACCAAAGACCCACTCAGATTCCTCATTTCTGGGTGGACCAACAAAATGTTTATGCTGGTCGAGACTTACAGGCAGAGGGAACATGGTTAGGTGTAAATCGCTCTAAAAGACTTGCCGCCGTCACCAATTACCGTGATCCAAGTCGATTGAAAACGAATGTGGTCTCAAGAGGGCAACTAACCAGCGCCTTTTTAAATAACCACTCTGCGCTTGATCACTATCTGTCTGAAGTTGAACTACAGGTAGATCGATATAATGACTTTAATTTAGTCCTGTTTGAAGAGCGAACACTGGTGTGCTTTGAGAGTAAAACCAAAAAAACCCACTCTTTAAATCCTGGTATTTATGGACTAAGTAACCACTTTCTTGATACACCATGGCCTAAGGTTGTCCTTGGTAAACATGAGCTAAGCCAGAGTCTTAAAGATTGGGGATCCCATTACCGCACACTTCAAGATATAGAAAATAACATTGAATCACTAGATCCCTTAATAAAGATTTTGGCTAACGACCATATTTACCCTGATTCGTCCCTACCCAGTACGGGGCTCCCCATTGATCTTGAGCGCCGTCTTTCAGCTGCATTTATCAAATCGGACGACTACGGAACACGTGCATCCTCCATCGTGATTGCTAATCAATCTGGTGATTTTCTTTTTTTTGAGAAACAATATGGCATAAATGGTATTTTTGAAGGCGATACATGTCGCGTTGTAAACCATAAGGACAATAATTAACTAATATGAATAGCACATTAGAACTTGCGAAAGAACTGATTCAACGCGCCTCAGTGACTCCTGATGACCTAGGATGCCAAGCACTTATTTTTGAGCGCCTCAAATCATTTGGGTTTACCCATCATTCAATTGTCAGTAACGGAGTCACCAACAGCTGGTTAAGGCGTGGTCATGATGCCCCTTTGGTTGTATTTGCCGGCCACACCGATGTGGTACCAACAGGCCCTGAGGACAAGTGGTTAAGCCCACCCTTTGAACCCACTGTCATCAACGATTTACTCTATGGTAGAGGCGCTTCGGACATGAAATCCTCACTGGCAGCGTTTGTTACAGCCATTGAGACCTTTATTGCTGAGCATCCGAACCATCCTGGTTCTATTGCGTTATTATTAACCTCTGATGAGGAAGGACCAGCAACGGATGGTACGATAAAAGTGGTTGAATGGTTAAAGACGCAACAGACTACGATAGACTACTGCGTCATTGGTGAGCCCACTGCAGTAACTCAGCTGGGGGATACCATTAAAAATGGTCGTCGTGGGTCGCTATCAGGAAAACTCACTGTGATTGGTAAACAAGGTCATGTGGCCTATCCTCACTTGGCCGATAACCCAATTCATCGATGCGCAGCAGCATTGGCTGAACTTGCCGCTACAACATGGGATAAAGGCAACGAATACTTTCCGGAAACCACCTTTCAAATATCCAATATTCAAGGAGGTACGGGAGCCAGCAATGTTATTCCAGGTGAAGTTCACATTTGGTTTAACCTGCGCTTCTCAACAGAAAGCAGTGATGCATCAATTAAAGAACGTACTGAGGCGATCCTTAAAAAATATCAGCTTAACTTTGTCCTTGACTGGCAATTAGGGGCAAAACCTTTCATTACTCAAAAGGGTAAACTGGTGGACTGCGCAAAAGAAGCGATTCACGAAGTTGTGGGGATTTATCCAGAAGTCTCTACCACAGGGGGGACCTCAGATGGACGATTTATTATTGATGTTTGTAAAGAGTTAGTGGAAATAGGTCCCTCTAACGCGACTATTCACCAGCGAAATGAATCAGTGAGAGTTAGTGATCTTGAAAATCTATCCAAAATTTATCAGTCACTTTTAACTAAATTACTGTTCTCCTAGGACCACTATGATGGATAAAGAAGCCCATTTGCCAGAAGAAATTGTCACCATCAGAGACTTACTACGCTATACAGTAACCCTCTATAACGAAGCAGGACTCCACTTTGGTCATGGTTTTCCAAGTGCTCAAGAAGAAGCCAATTATTTAATTTTAAGTACCCTTCATTTGCCATTTGATCAACGAGACTTATGGCTTGATGCAAGCCTTACTGTGGCTGAGAAAGAGAAACTTTTTAGTCTAATCAACCGACGAGTCACTGAAAAATTGCCCGTAGCATACCTCACTCATGAGGCCTGGCTCGGTGACTATCGCTTTTACGTAGATGAAAGAACCATTGTTCCACGCTCCTTTATCGCTGATGCATTATTTAACGACTTTGATAACTGGTTTAGCGATCCTGACAAGATTAAGTACGTGGCAGACTTATGTACGGGTGGTGGCTCTTTGGCTGTACTGTTGGCTTTGTTATTTCCCCAAGCCACCGTTGACGCAGTTGATATTTCTAAGGATGCGCTAGAAGTTGCTAAAATTAATGTCACGCAATATGGTTTAGAAAAACAAATTCATCTTCACCAAGGTGATTTATTTAGCGCTCTACCTGCAAAGAGACATTACTCACTCATTATTTCTAATCCACCCTATGTGGATGCCTCAGCCATGGCCACTTTACCTGATGAATACCGGGCCGAACCCACTCTTGCTCTTGCCAGTGGCGAGGATGGTTTAGATCATATTAGACGTCTGATTCAGGAAGCACCTCAGCATCTAGCTAAAGATGGACTGTTACTGGTTGAAATTGGACACAACCGAGCAGCTCTAGAGAATGCCTTTCCTGAACTCCCCTTTTTGTTTTTGTCTCTGCCTGGGGGAGATGATTACGTTTTTGTCTTACGTCGTGAAGAATTGGTTTGAGAAGACAATTCACGGGCAGGACGTTTACTACGAATGCGTCCTGGGGTAAAACTTTTATCTCTTGGAGAAGGGGCTCGTTGTTTTATTCTCATGGACTTTGTGATACCTACCCACTCAACCACTTGTTTAACTTGCTCAGGTTTTAATTCTATGAACTGGCCACGCTTAAGGCGAGAGGGCAATTGCATCATGCCATAACGGGTTCTGAGTAAGCGACTAACCATTAAATTCATAGCTTCAAACATCCGCCTCACTTCCCTATTTCTGCCTTCTTTGATGCCTACCTGATACCAATGATTGGTGCCCTCGCCACCCATATCACGAATCCATTCGAATCGTGCAGGACCGTCATCGAGCATAATTTCCTGGCAGCAGCGCTTTAGATCTTCCTCTGCCATTTCCCCGACAATACGTACCGCATACTCACGCTCAATTTCAAAACTCGGATGCATCAATCGGTTAGCGAGGTCGCCGTTATTGGTGAACACCAATAAACCGCTGGTATTAAAATCCAAACGGCCTACATTAATCCACTTACCGCCTCGAATGCGCGGCAACGCACTAAACACAGAGTCTCTTCCTTGCGGATCGTCTCGGCTAACAATCTCCCCTTCAGGTTTGTAGTACAGTAATACCCTCGGCATATCTTCAGAAAAATTTAACTTAATAATGCGCCGATCCACCTTAACCGTATCTGAGGGCGTGATCCTACTACCTATTGTTGCCAGAACACCGTTAACAGAGACACGGCCTTCTTCAATGAGTTTTTCCATATCCCGTCGGGAACCAAGTCCTGACTGAGCAAGAATTTTATGTAGTTTCTGAGCTGAGTGTAGTGTCATTTAAATGGGTTTCATTTGATTCAATCAACTCTAACTCACCACCTATGGTTTCCTCTAGGGGAAGCGTTAAAGCCACTTCGTTGGGATTGTCTTGTAGATCCATTAAAGGAGGTAAGTCAGACAAACTATGGATATTTAAATCATCTAAGAATTGTTTTGTTGTCCCATATAAGGCGGGCTTACCAGGCACTTCACGGTAACCTAGTACTTCCACCCAACCTCGAGCCTCAAGGGTTCGAATCACATTGGAGGCCACAGCTACCCCACGAATTTCCTCGATATCACCTCGAGTAACGGGTTGACGATAGGCAATAATAGCTAAAGTTTCCATGACAGATCTTGAGTATCTAGGCGGTTTTTCTGGATTGACTGCATTAATTTTGTCTTGCACATCAGCCTTACTCTGAAAACGCCAACCTGAAGCCACTTCAACGAGCTCAATACCACGCCCTCGCCAGTCTTCTTGTAATTCTTCTAGCCACTGCTGAATTTGTTTTTGTTCAAATTGACCGACAAACAGTTTCTTTAAAAAAGCCATATTTACCGGCTCTTCGGCAACCAAAATAGAGGCTTCTATTAGTTTTTTTGCTTCTTGGGCTACTGATTGATCTACACTCATGATGCCAACTCCACAGGTTCTCCTCCAAGACTGACGTACAGGGGGGCATAGGCCTCGGTTTGAGACACGTTCACCATACGCTCTTTAACCAGCTCAAGGATAGCAATAAAATTAACGACAGCCACAGGAACACTCATCCCTTCATCAAATAAATCCATAAAAGCCACGAATTGATGCTCATTTAATCGTTTAAGAATTTTGGCCATGTACTCCCTTACAGACAATTGCTCACGGCTAATTCGGTGATGTTTATTCATTTTAATACGAGATAAAACCAATACCCAGGCATCTTGTAGGTCTCTTAGTGATACCTCAGGCAATCGCTCAACCAAGGTATCATCTACCCATGCATGAGCGCGTTTAAACTCTCTGCCCTCACGAGGCATTTCTTCTAATTCATGGGCAGCCATTTTGATTCTTTCATATTCTAAAAGACGTCTCATCAAGGCAGCGCGTGGGTCAATCTCTTCCTCTTCGGTATTGGCTGGCGGAACGGGCAATAACATTCTTGATTTAATTTCAATCAGAACAGCCGCCATCACGAGATACTCAGCCGCCAACTCTAATCGACCATGCCTCATGGCTTCTACATAAGTCATGTACTGACGTGTCAACTCAGCCATGGGAATATCGAGTATATCCAAAGAGTTTTTTCTAATGAGATACAACAACAAGTCCAATGGCCCTTCAAAGCTTTCTAAAAATACTTCTAGTGCTTCTGGAGGAATATACAAGTCCGTAGGTAACGACGAAATGGGTTCACCATTTACCTTTGCGATGGGTTGAGTTACAGGTATTTCGAGGATGTCAGCTTCGCTCATGAGTAGGACAATCCTGTGGCTTCTCTGACATCACGTAATGTGTCATTGGCAATTTTTTTGGCCTTCTCACAACCATCTGCAATGATATTTTTAACCAGTGTAGGGTCGCTGGTATAAAGTGCTGCTTTTTCTTGCATGGGTTTTAACTCCGCATTCACTTTATCAATGACAGGCTGCTTACATTCCAAGCAACCAATAGCCGCGGACTTACACCCCTGCACTACCCAGTCGCAGGTTTTTTCATCACTGTACGTACGATGAAAAGAAAATACTGGACAACGATTAGGATCGCCAGGATCAGTCCGTCGAACCCGCGCGGGATCCGTTGGCATAGTACGAATCTTCTTGGTCACAGTTTCTTCGTCATCTCTCAAGGAAATCGCGTTATTGTAAGACTTGGACATTTTCTGTCCGTCCAAACCAAGTAGGCGTGATTCCTCAGTTAAAATCGATTGCGGTTCAACCAAAATCATTTTCCCGCTACCCTCAAGGTAACCAAATACCCGCTCACGATCAGCCACCGTTAAATTCTGTGTTTCAGAGATAATCTCTCTCGCCTGCTCCAGCGCATCATCATCGCCCTGCTCTTGATAACGGTTTCTTAGATCCAAATAAAGTTTTGCTTTTTTTGTCCCTAATTTCTTAACTGCAGACAATGCCTTTTCATTAAAACCTGGCTCTCTACCATATAAATGATTAAAACGTCGCGCCACTTCTCGAGTAAATTCAATGTGTGGGATTTGGTCTTCTCCAACCGGCACTTGATTAGCACGGTAAATCAAAATATCAGCAGCTTGCAATAGGGGATAGCCAAGAAAACCATAAGTAGATAAGTCTTTATCGGTAAGCTTTTCCTGTTGTTCCTTATAAGTTGGAACTCTCTCTAACCAGCCAAGAGGGGTCATCATCGATAAAATCAAATGTAACTCAGCATGCTCTGGCACACGGGACTGAATAAATAAAGTAGCTTGATTGGGATCAACGCCTGCTGCTAACCAGTCAATCACCATATCCCAAACATGCGTTTCCATATGACTTGGATCATCGTAATGGGTTGTTAAGGCGTGCCAGTCGGCCACCATGAAGAGACACTCATGTTCGTGTTGGAGTTTAATCCAGTTTTTTAGCACACCATGGTAATGACCAAGGTGCATAGAGCCCGTTGGGCGCATGCCAGATAGCACACGATCAGGGTACATGATTCACTCCTAATTTAATGGGTTGATGGGGATGACCACATTTGCCAGACTGGTCTACAACCATAAGGTAATTCAGGCAATTTTCCGGGTTCACAAAAACTCTCTCCAGGCCCATGAAAATCAGATCCTCTTGATGCCATTAAATTTCTTTTTCTGGCATGCTGGGCGAAAATCTCAACTTCTTCTTTGTTATGGTTTGAGGTAACCACCTCAAGAGCTTGTCCACCATGGTCCATAAACTCATCAATGAGCGTTTCCATCTGCGCCTTACCCATCTCATAGCGCCCAGGGTGAGCTAACACTGGAATACCATTGGCCGCCCTAATCCAACTTAATGCGTCAGAGAGTTCCGCCCAGCGATGTCTCACATAACCAGGCTTACCTTTAATCAAAAATCGTTTAAAGACTTGACCAACGTTTTTCGCATGACCCTGTTCCACAATGTAACGAGCAAAATGGGGGCGAGCAATAATGTTAGGGTTTTGTGCAAACCTCAAAGCTCCTTCAAATGCCCCAGAAATACCTACCTTAGCCAACTCATCACCAATCAGTTTTGCTCGAGCAAGTCGTCCTTGACGAATTTGATGTAAGCCTTGAACAAGCTTACTTTGCTGGGGATCAATATTGAGCCCTACCACATGGATAGTATGACTTCCCCAAGTGACAGAGATTTCCACTCCATTAATAAAACGGATTCCCGCCTCATCAGCAGCTGCTTTTGCTTCAGCTAAGCCTTCAATATCGTCATGATCTGTAAGAGACAAGGTAGTAACGCCATTAGATGCAGCTAGCCTAACTAACTCAGTGGGGCTTAAAAGACCGTCTGAAACCCGGGAGTGATTATGTAAGTCAATGTTTTCCATGAGGTTTTTATAAAATCAATTGTTATATGATAACAAATCTTGTGGTTCACCGATACACCTCGTTTCTATTTTGTCATGGACAAGATCACCCTATTTCAAGGAAAATAAGCGTCTATGAAGATATTTTTCGATTTATTCCCAGTTGTCTTGTTTTTTATTGCATACCAATGGCATGGTATTTACTGGGCAACTGCAGTAGCCATCGTTTCAAGTATTCTACAAATCGTTTTTTTGTTACTTTTCAAAAAAAGAGTTGAGCCAGCAGCCTGGATTGGACTCGTGGTTATTGTTCTCTTTGGTGGATTAACGCTGTGGACTAAAGTCCACCCCATGGAAGGCATCAACCCCACTGTATTTATTCGTTGGAAACCCACTGTTCTCTATTGGATATTTGCAGCGATCTTGTTTTTAGGTCCTTTGCTTCTCCAAAAAAATCCCATGCGAGGTCTGCTGGGTAAAGAATTACATTTACCTGAGACGCTCTGGGGTAAAGTCAATTTAGCTTGGGCTATTTTCTTTACTTTTCTGGGGGCGCTTAACTTATATGTCGCGTTTCACTACCCTGAACCTGTATGGGTTAAATTTAAATTATTTGGTCTTTTGGCATTGATGATTGTATTCATTGTGGCGCAGGGCATTCTCCTAGCCAAACATATCAACCAACCCAATGATTAATAACGATAATTTAATTCAATTAATGGAAGAGCGCTTGGCCAGTTTAAAGCCTAGTCAGTTAACCATACGTGATGACACAAGACTCCATGAGGGGCATCACGAAAGTTTGGGGGCAGGCCACTTTAAATTAACCATAGACAGTGAACAATTCAAAGGTAAAGATATCCTATCTTGTCATAGACTGATTTATAATGCGTTAGGAGATTTGTTTCCTAACAGAATTCATGCGTTAAGAATCAGCCTTCTTAACCGGTAACAGCTATTTTTAATCAAGGACCACATTATTATGAAATTGAAACAAACACTTATATCCTTGTCCTTAGTGGGGGGGTTATTGGCGTTGACTATTGTTTATGCCGATCAAACCAAGCAACCTTCTAACGGAACAAGCAGCAACGGGAAAGAAATTGTAGTCAATGGCACCCCCATTTCAAATGAAAAAATTGATGTGGTATTGCGCTCACAAGAAGCTCAAGGTCGCCCAGCTGGAGCACAACTTGAGAGAGCCGTAAAAGATAATCTTATTGCGCTACTGCTCATCTCTCAAGAAGCAGAAAAAGAAGGATTAGATAAAGATCCTGCTAATGCCGCGCAAATTGACTTAACAAGACAACAAATCTTGGCCCATGCATTACAAACACGCTTTGCCAAAGAGCATCCCATTTCTGAGAGTGCTTTAAAAGAAGAATACAACAAGATGAAAAGTGAAGTAGGTAGCAAAGAGTACTCTGCTGAACACATCTTAGTTAAAACCGAAGCCGAAGCCAAACAAATTATTGCTGCACTCAAGAAAGGCGAAAACTTCGAAAAGTTAGCCAAAGAAAAAAGTATCGATACCGGATCAGGTGCTAATGGTGGTAAGTTAGGTTGGGCAGCTCCTTCAACCTTTGTTAAAGGGTTTGCCGATGCCATGGTTAAACTCAAAAAAGGTCAGACTACCGAGACCCCCGTTCAAACGCAATTTGGTTATCATGTCATTCGTTTGTTGGATGTCCGTGCTTTAAAAGCTCCATCCTTTGATGAAGTTAAAGACCGAATTCGCCAAGCAAAAGAGCAAGAAGCTTTTGCTAAAATGGTAGAAGAGTTGCACAGCAAAGCCAAAATCGAAAACAACTAAACCTTGTTTGATCCTTGGCAATATTCGCATTATTTAACGAGACTACTGCAATCTAATAAAGTCTCACCAGCACTCATTAACGCGTCCCTTGATACTCAATGGACGCGTTTTTCTTTTGCCGAAACCTTAACGCAACTCGCTCCTCAAGAGGGGCCAATCAGTCAGCGCCTGACCATTGGATTAAGACGGCTAAGACAACGGGTTTACAGTCATCTCATTATTAAGGATCTGAAGGGACTTGCCAGTGTTAACGAAGTCACTCAGCAAATGAGTGATCTCGCTGAGTTTTGTGTTCAACAAGCTCAACAGGTGCTAATGGACGAGTTGATTGCGAGTTACGGTGTCCCCCTCGGACGAGAAACTTTATTACCACAAGAGTTGTTGGTTATTGCCATGGGGAAACTAGGTGGCAGAGAGCTTAATGTATCCTCTGACATCGATTTAATTTTTGCCTATGAAGAGGAAGGGGAAACTCAGCCCTCCTCACCACAACAACGCAGCATTTCTAATCAAGATTTTTTTTACCGTCTTGGTCAACAGTTAAACAAGCTGTTGTCGGATATCACTGAAGAGGGTTTTGTTTTTCGTGTGGATTTAAGATTAAGACCTAATGGGACAGCAGGACCATTGGTCGTTAATCTTGCGATGCTGGAAGACTATTTCACTATTCAAGGACGTGATTGGGAACGCTATGCTTGGATTAAAGCGCGAGTAATATCCAATCCTGATAACCCCCATGTTCAACGAGGCACGCAGGCTTTAATTGAAAAAGTAACTCCGTTTGTGTATCGCCGTCATTTAGACTTTTCAGCGATGAGTGCACTGCGCACTATTCATCGCTTAATTCGAGAAGAGGCAAAGCTTACTGAAATCAAACAAACCTATCGCGGTACCGACATCAAACTCGGGCCTGGGGGAATCCGAGAGATTGAATTTATCGCTCAAGTGTTCCAACTCATTCACGGGGGACAAGATAAGAAGTTACGCACTATTCCCACATTAGAGGTATTAGAGAT
>JAGXAW010000005.1 GCA_018971415.1 Betaproteobacteria bacterium | reverse complement strand
ATGAACTGTTGGACAAGGATGGTCAACTGTTTGATGTGATCTTATGGAATGAGAGAGAGGAAATCACTGAGTTCACTAAAGGGAATATAGTCATAGACATCAATGGCGAATTATTAACTCCACCACAACAGTCGGGGCTCTTACCTGGCGTACTTCGTAGCCATCTATTAGAAAACACCCTCATCAAAGAAAAAGTATTGTATTTCGATGATGTGATTAATGCAGATACTCTCTGGCTGATTAATTCTCTTAGAGGTTGGATACAAGTTAATTTGGCAATTTAAGGACTGTTTTGAGTAATTTGTTAATTCTCTTTTAGCCTAAAGATGATTTTAAATATCAAAAATACTCTGCTCTTTTATCCAAAGGATTTCTTTCTTTTCACTATCTTGATAGGGAATTTCTGCAAGCATTGGTGATGTCATTAATCTATTAAGCGTGGTGATATTTTCTTGATAATAGGGCATCTCAGGATTGATTTGATTGGCAACCCATCCCAACACTGTTAAACCTGATGAAAGAATCACTTTTTCCGTAAGAAGTGCGTGATTGATACACCCAAGGCGCATACCAACCACAATGATGACCGGTAATGACAGCGTTGCACACAGGTCTAAGGTCAGAAGATCCTCATGAAGTGGCACTAAAATGCCCCCTGCTCCTTCAACGACCACGTAATCAACTTGTTTTGCGGCTTCTTCATACACCCTTTTAATATGATCAAGATGAATAACCGTATGAGACCCCATGGCTGCGATGTGAGGGGCTATAGCGGGCTCAAAACAATAGGGATTAATTTGACTTAACTTTAAGTTCGCATTGGAATGACGCTGAAGTTCTTGGACGTCCTGATTGACCAACTCATTGTTTTGCCAAGAGGCTCCTGATGCCACTGGTTTAAAGCCGGTTACCAAATAGTCTTTTTTTACCAAATAATCCAATAATAAGGTACTAAAAGTGGTTTTCCCTATTTCCGTATCTGTCCCCGTTACAAACCATCCCTTTGTCACAATGACACCTCATTTAATACCTTAAGCGTGGCATGAACCAATTGACCAAACTCATGTTCAGTAATCGTATAAGGTGGCATAAAATACAATTGATTTCCGATAGGTCTCACCAAAATACCGTGTTTTAATCCCAGTCGATAGCATTCCCTTGAAAATTGAGGCTTCTTAGTATCAATATCAAAGGCCCAAATCATGCCCATATGACGATAGGATTTAACACTGTTATGGTTAATTAAAGGTAATAGCAGTTGATCAAACAGTGGCTGTCTACTATGGTTCTTTTCAATGATGTTGTCTTCATCAAAAATATTGAGAACTTCAATAGCCGCACGACAGGCCAAGGGGTTTCCCGTGTATGAATGTGAATGTAAGAAACCCTGTGCGAGGTTGTTTTTATAAAAGGCAGCAAAAATATCATCTGTTGTTAACACTGCAGATAAAGGAAGAAACCCACCTGTAATCCCTTTGGATAAGCAGATGAAATCAGGAATAACGTCGGTTTGTTGGTAAGCAAAAAAACTTCCTGTGCGACCAAACCCCATGGCGATCTCATCGATAATCAAATGTATTTGGTGTTTCTTGGCTAACCTTGAAAGTCCTTCAAGATAACCTTTAGGATAAAAAAGCATGCCAGCTGCTGCCTGAATTAAAGGCTCTACAATAATAGATGACAACTGTTGATGGTGTTTCTCAAGGTATTCCTGAGCAAAACCAAGACAGCGTTGAATCTCATCGTTGTTATCACTGTATGGCACAGGCAACAATGGAGAAATACGTATCAGATCTTGATAGGCATCTTTAAATAAGGCGATATCAGTAACGCCCAGCGCTCCTATGGTTTCTCCATGATAACTGTTGCTTAAAGCTAAAAATTGATTTTTATCAGAAAAACCCTTATTCCGCCAATAATGCGCACTCATCTTAAGGGCGATCTCTGTGGCTGAAGCCCCATCTGATGCATAAAAGGCGTGACCTAATTGATGGTTTGTTTTGGCTGCTAGCCGTTCAGAGAGTTCAATTACAGGTGGATGACTAAAGCCCGCCAACATAACATGCTCTAGCTGATTGAGCTGTTCTATAAGCGCATTTTTTATACGTTCGTTCTGGTGTCCAAATAAATTGACCCACCAGGAACTAATGGCATCAATATAGCTATTTCCCAATTCATCAAAGAGCATAACGCCCTTCGCTTCTTTAATGACGATAGGCGGGAGATCCTCATGAAATCTCATTTGTGTACAAGGATGCCACACAGCGTTAAAACTTCTAATACCCCAGCTCATAGGCATACTCACAATACCTTAGATAACACATCCATTAAACGGTCTATATCTGATAATTCGTGATTTGCGCACAAACTAATTCTTAGTCTTGCACTGCCTACTGGCACGGTGGGAGGACGAATGGCAGGTACCCAAATATTCTCTTCTAATAACTTACTCATGCAATACATAACGCGCTGATTGTCTCCTAGTATTATAGGGTGAATCGCCGTCTCAGACAGTACAGAATCACTTTGCATTGAATGGAGGTGTTGGCTGAGGTAGGCAATTAATTCCTTTAATCTTGTATGGTAGCTAAGGTCTGTTTGAAGTAGGGATATAGCAGCCAATACACCAGCTGCTAGTACAGGTGGGCTTCCAGTAGTAAAAATATAACTTCTTGATTTTTGTAAAATCCAATCAATCAGCATCTCATCCCCAGAGACGAGAGCCCCAAACACACCCATGGCTTTTCCAAGGGTTGCCATGTAGACAATCCGACAAGAGTTAATGGCAAAATGCTCTAGAATTCCACGTCCTGTTGAACCAAGTACCCCAAAACCATGCGCATCATCAAGATAAATATAAGCATCATAGCGCTCTGCCAACTCCAATAATTGTCTTAAGGGGGCGATGTCTCCATCCATACTAAAGACCCCATCTGTGACAATCCATTTGTTTGTCTTCGTTGATTGGCTTAATGCTTGCTCTAAATAATTAATATCAAGGTGCGGATAGATACAAATTTCCTCTGCCTTGCTAAGCCTTATGCCATCAATCAAACTGGCATGATTTAATGCATCCGAGAAAATAGCAGTGTTGTTCAAGGTAATGGCATTGAGAACTCCCATGTTTGCCATATAGCCAGTTGAAAAATGTATTGCTTTTTTGTGATGTTGCAACTGGGCAAATCGGTTTTCTAGCTCGTGAAACAGCACATGGTGACCACTAACCATTGCGGAAGACCCAGCACCCGCACCATATAAAGAAAGTGCCTCTTGCATGGCCTCAACAACTTTAGGATGGCTTGCAAAACCTAAGTAGTCATTACTGGCAAAGGATACCAAAGGTTTATTATCAACCAATAAATGGGGTTTTTGTGGTGTAGAAATCACCCTACGCTCACGCCAAAGCCCTTTGTTTTTCCAGTTATCTAGCTGTTCTTTAAACAAATCATGCATATAAATATAAGGAATCGTTCTTTAATGGATCATTATTTACTATTATAATAATGAATTATTCTTTTTAATTATTCAGTTATTTAACATTATGGCAGCTTTCGGTACAGAAAAAGTTCTCTCAGTGCATCATTGGAACGACACCTTATTTAGTTTCACGACCACTCGTGATCCAGGACTGCGTTTTGAAAATGGCCACTTTGTCATGATTGGTCTTGAGGTTGATGGAAAACCTTTAACCCGAGCCTACAGTATTGCCAGTGCTAACTATGAAGAATATCTAGAATTTTTAAGTATCAAAGTACCCAATGGTCCACTGACTTCCCGATTACAACACATCCAAGTGGGTGATGATGTTTTAGTGAGCAAAAAACCCGTGGGAACACTGGTCATTCATGATTTATTACCGGGTAAACATGTGTATCTCTTTGCCACGGGGACGGGTTTAGCACCATTCATGAGTATTATCAAAGATCCAGAAACCTATGAGCGATTTGAAAAAGTGATTCTTGTGCATGGGGTAAGACAGGTTTCTGAACTCGCTTATCGTGATTTTATTAAACATGAGCTACCCAATAATGAATTCTTTGGTGAAGAAGTAAAACAAAAACTGATTTACTACCCCACTGTCACCCGTGAAGAATTTGAAACCACAGGAAGAGTGACCACCTTAATTGAGACAGGACAACTGTTTAAGGATATCGGCTTACCACCTTTAGACCCTAAAGTGGATAGAGCGATGATTTGTGGCAGCCCAGGCATGCTCAAAGACATTTCTTCACTGCTTGACGAACGCGGATTTAAAATCTCTGAAGGTGTTGGTGAACCTGGAGATTATGTAATCGAACGGGCGTTTGTAGAGAAATAATATTATTCCGCTTTTCCTGTTTTATGTGATTGGGCCAAAACCAGATAGACGGCTGGCACCACAAACAATGTAAATAAAGTCCCAATCGACAAACCTGAGAAGATCACAATACCCATAGCACGTCGCCCTGCCGCACCTGCACCACTCGCAATCACTAAAGGTAACACACCCAACACCATCGCTGCGGTTGTCATTAAGATAGGCCGCAAACGAATGGAGGAAGCTTCAATGACAGCCTCTAATTTTGATTGCCCTTCTTTTTGTTTTTGATTGGCAAATTGTACGATCAAAATGCCATGCTTACTGATTAAACCCATCAACGTGACCAAACCCACTTGGGTATAAATATTCAGTGTGGTAAAGCCTAAGTTGATAAAGATGAGTGCGCCAAAGAGCGCCATCGGCACAGAAAAGAGTATCACTACAGGGTCTCTAAAGCTTTCAAATAACGCCGCCAAAACCAAGTAGACCATCAATATAGCAAACAACAAAGTAACCACAAAGCTGCCCGACTCCTTCACAAATTGTCTAGAGGCGCCTGAGTAATCAACGTTGTATCCTGAGGGAGCGTATTTTAATGTCGCTTTTTTCAGAAAAGCCAAAACCTCCTCTTGAGTGACAAATGGTGTGGCTACCCCGGCAATGGTTGTGGCATTGAGTTGCTGAAAGTGACTCACCACCTCAGGTACCACCTCTTCTTTGATCTGCCCTATGGAGCGTGCGCTAATCATCTGTCCGCTGGCTGTTTTAAAGTGCAGGTTTAGAATTTGTTCTGGATTGAGTCGATCAACTTGCTCAACCTGGGGGATCACTTTATAAGAGCGTCCATCTATGGAGAAGTAGTTTATGTAACCGGCCCCTAAGGCACTATTTAGCGTGGTTGCAATATCCTTTTGTGATAAACCCAGATTGCTCGCTATATTCTTATCAACCACAAAAGTAGCTTGTGGTTTGTCAATCTTCAGGTCTTTGTCTATAAAGAAAAACATGCCACTTTTTCTGGCATCATCAACCACCTTTTCAGCCACATCGTTTAAGTTACTGAAGGAATCTGTCGTATTAATAACAAACTGTACAGGCAGACCTTGGGTTCCAGGTAAGGGTGGAAACTGAAAAGCAGCAACCCGTGCACCAGGCAATTGACCCCATTTCACTTGTAGGTCTTTTTGTAATGTTTCAGCATTTCTTTGACGTTGGTCCCAAGGTTTAAACACAACACCACCAATACCTTGGTTCATGACCGGGGAGCCCGTAATCTGAAACATTTGCATATATTCAGGTTCAGTTTTGGCAATTTTATACAACTCATCAGCGTAACTTTGCATTTGATCAGAGGAAGGATTAGGAGGTCCTGTCATGGAGTAGAGCACAATACCTTGATCCTCCGTTGGGGCTAACTCTTTGGCTGATGTAACAAATAAATAAACAGCGCCAAGCAACAGCAATATACCCATTACGGCCAATACAGACTGTGTTTTTAGTAAGTTAGTAAGAAGTTTTTGATACTTTGTGTGTATTTTTTCGAACTGTCTGTCAATCCAATGCGAAAACTGATTACCTTGATTACTGAGTTTAAAGAATTTAGAGCACATCATGGGTGACAAAGTGAGAGCAATAACCCCAGAGACGGTCACAGCTCCCGCTAAGGTAAATGCAAACTCAGTAAATAATGCTCCCGTCAGTCCACCTTGAAATCCGATAGGAATATACACGGCGATTAAGACCACCGTCATGGCCAATATTGGACCGCCTAACTCTCGAGCAGCAAGAATAGCCGCATCCCAGGCTGATTTACCCTCTTCATGCATATGACGATCGACATTTTCAACAACGATAATTGCATCGTCCACAACAAGACCAATAGCCAAAACTAATGCCAACAGAGTTAATAAGTTAATTGAGTAACCCAACACGAGCATAATCAGAAAAGTACCAATTAACGATAAGGGCATGGCGACCACAGGAATCACCACTGCTCGAACATTACCTAAAAACAGAAAAATGACTAAAGTCACAATAACTAATGCTTCAACAAGCGTTTTGGCAACTTCATGAATAGAGGTCGTGATGTATTGAGTAGAGTCGTACACAATATTGCCAGTCAGACCCGTGGGGAGCTTGGCTTTAATAGAGGGAAAGACATTCCTGACGCGCTGTGCTACTTCTAATACGTTGGCATTAGGTGCGACTTTGATACCAATAAATACCGATTTTTGGCCATCAAAGGCAACGTTAAAATCATAGTTATCTGCGCCTAACACCACTTTGGCCACATCTTGAAGACGAACAGTCACATTGCCTGACTGTTTAACAATCAATTTTTTAAACTCATCAACGCTATGTAAATCCGTATTTGCAGTAAGGTCAATACTCACTGCCTGCCCTTTACTTGACCCTATTGCTGCAAGATAATTATTGGCTGCCAGCGCTGCCGATACGTCCTGGGCACTGACACCAAGGGCGGCCATTTTTTGGTCAATTAACCAAGCTCTAAGCGCAAAATTACGGGCACCTAAGATTTCTGCTGTTTGTACGCCCTCGATAGAATCTAATTGAGGTTTTACTTCACGCAAAAGAAAGTCTGTTACGTTATTGGTGGGTAGCACATCACTATAAAAACCCATATACATAGAATCAATGGTCTCGCCCACCTTAACAGACAAGACAGGTTGTTGAGTCCCTGTTGGCAATTGATTCAGTACTGTGTTCACCTGGGTATTGATTTCAGTTAACGCTTTATTAGGGTCGTAGTTTAAGCGAAGTGTTGCTGTAATAATCGACGTACCAAGAAGACTATTGGACGAGAGATAATCAATGCCCTGTGCTTGTGCGATAGCAGATTCTAAAGGTTGAGTAATAAAACCTGCCACAGTTCTGGCATCAGCACCAAAATAATTCGTTGTGATAGTGACAACAGCGTTTTGTGTTCGTGGATATTGATTAACTGGTAGACCAAAGATTGATCGTAAACCTAAAACCAAGATAAACAGACTCACCACTATCGATAAAACAGGCCTACGAATAAAGATATCTGTAAAAGACATTGTCAGTCCCTTCTTTAATGTTCTTGTGGCGTAGGAGCAGGATTGTTTGCCGGCTCAACAAGATGACTGACAGACACAGGAATACCTGTTTTAAGCTTTAACTGTCCGCTGGTGACTACCTCATCACCCTCTTTAATGCCAGACAAAATAGCAATCTGGTCACCTCGGGTTGCACCTGTGGTGATAAATACCTGCTGGGCCGTCGGAGGTTTTCCATTTGCAGTATTTTTTACAACAAAAACTGTCGCACCATAGGGATTAAAGGTAATGGCAGATTGTGGCAAGGTTAAGAACTGTTGAGGTTGTCCATATTGCCAATGGGCCATGACAAACATACCTGGTAACAAATGTTGCTGATCATTTTGAACAATAGCTTGAATAGCAATATTTCTGGTGGCTTGGTCAACATCAGCGCTTACCGCCCCAATCTCACCTTTAAACGTTATCTTGGGCCAAACCTCTGAGGTTAGCGTAATGGGTTGTTTAACCTTCAGCACGCTAAACAAGGACTGGGGGACATTAAAATCAGCCAAAATAGGGGTAGTTTGTTGCAAGCTAACTATCTTGTCGCCAACATTAATATATTGTCCCGGGTTAATGGTTGTTATGCCCACCTTCCCTGAAAAGGGAGCACGTACAATCTTTTTTTCCACTAAGGCTTTTTGTGCTTCTACTTGCGCCAATTTACTCTGATAATCAGCCTCATCATTTTGTAATTGCATGAGACTTATTGCTTTTACTTGATATTGTTTTCGATCACGTTCAAGTGTCAGTTTGGCAAGTTTAAGCGACGCTTTTAATACCTTAAGTTGTGCTTCCTCAGTATCCTTGTTGAGTACAAGTAAAACTTGATTGGCTTTAACCTTATCGCCTGAATGGAATAACACTTTTTTAACAAGACCTGCTGACTCTGTACTAATGCTGACCCCTCTAACTGCTCTGAGGGTGGCCACTTCATCAATGGTGGGAGTCCACTCACTGTAGTGAGCAATGATGGTTGTCACTGTTTGCGCAGGAATGCCCATTCCGCTCATGTATTTTTTAATGGCGTACTGTTTAAAGATATTAAAACCAACTATCGCACCCATTAATAACGCTACGACAATCAACATGATGATCATGCGTTTTTTAGTCAATGATTGATTGTTTGCCTTCTCGCTATCCATTGTTTATCTCATTTCTCAATAGGGTTGTTTTTAGGATGATGAGCCTCTTCGCTCCATCCTCCACCTAACGCCAAAAAAAATGCAGCCGTATCATTCAAACGATTTGCCTTCGCTTGGCTTAAAGCTATTGCTGATTGTTCCTGATGCAGTTGCGCACTAATCAGTTGCATATAACTCATTGAACCTGTGTCAAATTGCTGTTGAATTAAGTTCATTTGCTCAGAGGTTGCATCGTAAGTTTGATAGGACTGGTTTAAATATTGCCCGTCTGTTTCTAATGTTGAGATACTGTCAGCAACATTTTGAAAGGCATTTAGTACTGTTTGCTGATATTGGAGTGCAGCACTTTTTAATAGCGCTTGAGCAGCCTCTGTTTGCGCTTTCAGGGCACCACCATGAAATAAAGGCTGAACGATGCCAGAGGACAAACTCCAAACCGCAGAATTTCTTGAAAAAACGGTACTGGGATTGGCTGACAACGTACCGTAGGACGCGTTAATCGAAATGGCCGGGTATTCACCAGACAGTGCAACGCCCACTTGAGCTGTGGCAGCATGTAACTGAGCCTCCGATACCAGTATGTCTGGTCTTTGATGGACTAATTCAGAGGGGACAGATAACGGTAAGTCTTGTGGGAGTTTTATCTCAGCCAAATTAAGAGAAGCCACATTACTTTGAGATGGGAGTTGACCTAAGTAAACAGCTAACTGATGATCCAGTCGTAAATATTGATTGTCTAGATCAGGGAGTGTATTTTTTATTTTAGCAAGCGACTCTTTGGCTACAGCAACATCTGCCTGGGACACCGCGCCAAGCTGATAGCGTAGCTCTGTTATGTGAAAAAGCTCTTCCTGCTGTTGAATAATTTTTTGTGTAAGATCTATTTGCGTTTTAACGGCAGCACGCTTAATTGCTGTAGTCACCACGTTCGCCTCTAAAGTAATTCTTGCTGCCTCATAAGTAAACGCCTGTGCATCAGCTTGGGCATAGGCGGCTTCAATCTGACGACGGATACCACCAAAAATGTCTAAGTTATAAGCGATATTCACTGAGGCGTTAGTCAGACTAAAAATACTAGGAGGACTTGGCTGACCAAAGGCCGCTGGATTAAATCGCTGCTTTGTCTCTTTAACACTGGCGTCAATGCTTGGGATAGTCAGTGATTGCTCTTGCGCATAGGCACTTTGTTGAGCACTCAATAACGTTTGTTGAAGTGACTCAAGATTAGGATTATTTTTAAGGGCCAACTCCACCATCTGATTTAATGGTTCACTACCGAACATTGTCCACCAGTTATGGGGAAGCTCCTTAGCAATTAAATGTTGTGTAGCACCATGGGTGTCTTTCGCGTTAGCTGTAATCTCTGAGGGATTACTACCTTTAGTATAGGACGTCACAGAGGGGGCTGCAGGGCTTTTAAAATCAGGCCCTACTGCACACCCGCTAAGTAATAATCCAAAAAAAAGTGAAAGTAACAGAAGACGCATTTATTTGTGTTTATCCCAACGTAAAAAAGCCTCGTGATCACTGATTTTGGCTTCCACCCATTTCTCTTGATCCATATAAATTTCTTTTTTCCAAAATGGGACGGTAGACTTCAATGAATCCATTAAAAATTGTGCCGCCTCAAACGCATCTCGTCGATGCTCACTTAATACAATCACGCAAACAATATCCTCTTGGACAGATAAACGACCGATGCGGTGAATAATCAGAGTATCTATCACCGACCAATTATTCCTGGCTTGAGTCTCAAGTTCTTGCATCGACTTCTCTGTCATACCCTCATAGTGTTCTACTTCTAAATGAGTGAGTTGACCTAAGGAACCCTCTTCTCTCACTGAGCCCACAAAAGCCACCGTGGCTCCCACCTGCGGCGAACTGGTTTTAAGGTGATTGATTTCCTGACCAAGATCAAACGAGATAGTTTGGATCCTTACTGCCATAGTTTACCCCCCAGTGACCGGTGGGAAAAGTGCTATTTCATCATTTTCTGAAAAATCATCCTGCCAAGATGCTCTTAACTGATTAATAGCGATTTGTATTGTCTGCGTTGAATTAAAAACCTGTTGCCAAACTTCGCCTCGTGAAGACAGGAATTGCTTTAATTGTTCACCGTTGTAGATGCCCATTGGCAAATCAATTTTCTCTTCAGTCAGATTCAGTTTTTCGCGCAATGAGGCAAAGTACTTTATTGTTACGTTCATACAAAAACTGTCCTTTTTTGTATTAAGGTAATTGTAAGATAAATTCAACGATCTGCTCGGGGCTATTGATATTGAGCTGAACCAACTCATCACTCGTGGGCAAATCGCTGGCAACAGCCACCACAAAAGGGTCCTCTGGTGCAATACGTGGATGGTTAGTTGCTTTTCTCCATACTTCAATCTTTTTAATGGGATGGGTCTTAAAACCTTCCACAATAATAATATCAGGATCCGTTAATTTTGCGATTAACTGATTAAGATCGGGTTCAGCTTCATTGCGTAATTCATGCATTAAGACCCAGCGATGGCTAGATGAAACCAATACCTCGGAGGCCCCCGCCTCACGATGACGCCAAGAGTCTTTGCCGGGAACATCAATATCAAAGCGGTGATGGGCATGTTTTATCACGGACACCCTTAAACCACGTTGGGCGAGTAAAGGAATCACCTTTTCGATAAGAGTGGTTTTTCCTGACCCTGAGTAGCCGGCAAAGCCAATGATTTTAGCCATAGGGTTTATTCAGATCCCCGTGCAGCCTTCTTACGTTCATGTTCTTGTAAATGACGTTTCCTGAGGCGAATGCTCTCTGGTGTAATTTCAACCAATTCATCATCGGCAATAAACTCAATGGCTGACTCAAGAGTCAGAACCACTGGAGCATTAAGAACAACTGCCTCATCTTTACCAGCAGCTCTAATATTGGTTAATTGTTTCGTTTTAACCGGATTAACAACCAGGTCATTATCACGACTGTGTATACCAATGATCATGCCCTCGTAGACTCTGTCACCTGGAACCACAAACATACGACCTCTGTCTTGCAGTTTCCACAAGGCGTAGGCCACTGCCTCACCTTGCTCTGCAGAAATTAAAACACCATTGTGCCTTGCTGGAATATCTGGTTTCATCACATCATAATCATCAAACACATGGCTGATTAATCCAGTACCTCGGGTGAGCGTTAAAAACTCAGATTGAAAACCAATCAAGCCTCGGGCGGGGATTCTGTAATCTAATCTCACTCGTCCACGGCCATCTGATTGCATGTCCTGCAAATCACCCCGTCTTTCCCCTAACGCCTGCATAACAGGACCTTGGTGACTTTCTTCAACATCAACGGTGAGCATCTCAAATGGTTCACATTTTTGACCGTTAATTTCTTTAAGTAAAACGCGAGGGCGTGAAACAGCCAGCTCATATCCCTCACGGCGCATGTTTTCTAATAAAATCGTCAAATGCAACTCGCCTCGACCTGAGACCAAAAAGACATCCGTATCATCGGTATCCTCAACACGAAGCGCAACGTTACTTAACAACTCACGATCTAAGCGTTCACGCAACTGTCGACTTGTTACAAATTTACCTTCCTGACCAGCGAAAGGCGAAGTATTCACCTGAAAACTCATGGTTAAAGTGGGCTCATCAACGGCCAGCATTGGCAGTGCTTCAGGTTGGTTGACATCGGTGATCGTCACACCAATACCAATATCTTCAATACCATTAATTAAAACAATGTCTCCCGCTTCTGCCACTTCAAACTGAACTCTTTCAAGGCCTTTAAAACCCAACACTTGGTTGATTTTGGCTTTTTTAGGAGTAGAGTCCGGGCCACGCATAACCATAACCTCTTGATTGGGCTTAATACGACCACGACGAATTCGACCAATACCTATTCTTCCGACAAAACTGGAATAATCAAGGGAGATAATCTGAAGTTGCAGGGGTCCGTCAGGATTACCGGGACGCTCAGGGACAAATTTCACGATGGCATCAAACAAGGCTCGCATGTCTGTCCCAGGATTATCTGGATCGAGCGTGGCATAGCCTTGCAAGGCTGAGGCATAGACCACCGGAAAATCCAATTGCTCCTCGGTGGCACCGAGTTTGTCAAAAAGATCAAAAGTATGATTAACCACCCAATCAGGTCTGGCACCGGGACGGTCAATTTTATTCACCACAACAATTGGTTTTAAACCTTGAGCTAAAGCTTTGCGGGTAACAAATCGGGTTTGTGGCATGGGGCCCTCTACCGCATCGACCAGTAACAGTACACCATCGACCATCGATAATACCCGTTCTACCTCTCCACCAAAATCTGCGTGTCCTGGGGTATCCACGATATTGATGTGGGTTCCTTCATACTCAACAGCACAGTTTTTGGCCAAAATCGTAATACCACGCTCTTTTTCAAGATCGTTGCTGTCCATCACACGTTCGGAGACAGATTGGTGGGCGGCAAAGGTGCCTGATTGCTGCAAAAGCTTGTCAACAAGGGTGGTTTTACCGTGGTCAACGTGAGCGATAATTGCGATATTACGAAGTTGTCGTGCCATAATAAGTAGATCCAATAATATATAGCCCTCTATTCTATCATGTGTCGGGGGTTGCTTAACCGAGAAAAATTAGCCATAGTCTTAACTATGACAGCACAAATAATATTAAAAATTGATGTTGATACCCTACGGGGCACACTAAAGGGCGTTCCAAACCTGATTCGGTGCTTCAATTCACACCAAGTCCCAGCAACTTTTTTATTCAGTTTAGGCCCTGACCATACGGGACGAGCCATCAAAAGGGTTTTTCGGCCTGGTTTTCTAAATAAGGTTTCTCGGACTTCCGTGTTGGATCACTACGGCTTAAAAACCCTGCTCTACGGTACTCTCTTGCCTGGTCCTGATATTGGAATCAAAGCTCGCTCTGTTATTCAAAATACGGCCAATCAGGGTTTTGATGTGGGCATTCATACTTGGGACCACATCGCTTGGCAGGATGGTGTTAAAACAGCCCAACCAAACTGGACAAAGAACCTTATGGATAAAGCCTTTGATCGCTTTCAAGATATCCTAGGTAAGGCCTGTGAAATTCATGGTGCAGCGGGCTGGCAAATGAATAACTTTGCCTATCAATGGCTAGACTCAAAACATTTTAAAGCCTCTTCTGATTGTCGCGGGCAGTTCCCTTTTTTACCTATTATTGATGGCCGTCAACTCAACTGTCCGCAGTTACCGACCACTTTACCCACACTAGATGAGTTAATCGGCATGAATAATCTGTCAGCCAATAATGTTGCTGATCATCTTCTTTCATTAACGGCAGGACAGCCTTTAGCCTTGCAGGTATTTACTTTACATGCGGAATTAGAGGGGATGAAACTTCTTGATGTATTAAACCAACTAATTCAAGGTTGGAAGAAACAAAAGTATAATTTTGTCACAATGACAGATTATGCTCTTCAAAACAAAGGTCTTCTACCCTATTGTGAGATTGAATGGGCAGAGGTACCTGGACGCTCAGGACAACTGATGTGCCAAAAAATAACACACTAACTCATTGTATTTAAAGGACTGCTATGATGGAATTAATGACGACTGTACCCGACTTTACCCTGCCTGCCACCGGCGGAATGACCTTTCAACTTAGCGCCATGAAGGGTGCCCCGTTGGTGCTGTATTTTTATCCAAAAGACGATACCCCAGGCTGCACTGATGAGGGACTTCAGTTTAAAAGCTTATATGAGGAATTTAAGGGATTAAAATGTAGCGTACTAGGTATTTCAAGAGACAGCGTAGCCTCTCATGAGCGTTTTAAAAGCAAATTTGACTACCCCTTCCCTTTACTCAGTGATGCTGACGAAATTGCCTGTAACCTGTTTGATGTGATTAAAATGAAAAATATGTACGGAAAACAAGTAAGAGGCATTCAACGCAGTACCTTTGTTATTGATAAAGAAGGTAAATTAAGAAAAGAATGGCGAGGTGTCAGTGTTCCCGGACACGCGCAGGCTGTTTTAGACTTCATTAAAACTCTATAAAACTGACAATTACACTTACAAGGGAACGCCAGCACATGGTTAAAAAACAGGTGGAAGAGAAAAAACTTTTTGTCCTTGATACGAATGTTTTGTTACACGACCCGACTTCTCTGTTCCAATTTGAAGAACATGATGTTTATCTGCCCATGGTTATTCTTGAGGAGTTAGATAACAACAAAAAAGGCATGACTGAAGTTGCCCGTAATGCAAGACAAGTTAGCCGTTTTCTTGATGAGATCATCACCAAGGATAAGGGAGATATCG
Source organism: Betaproteobacteria bacterium (assembly GCA_018971415.1). Taxonomy (GTDB): domain Bacteria; phylum Pseudomonadota; class Gammaproteobacteria; order Burkholderiales; family Ferrovaceae; genus PN-J185. The sequence goes on along the minus strand of JAGXAW010000005.1, from coordinate 48,813 downwards.
CAAGAGGCATTCCCTTAGCGCGAGAAGGCGAAAAAAATGTGACTGGCTCCTTGTTTTTACAAACTTTAACAGGCAGCGTACTTCCACTTCCACTTAACCATGAGAAAGGTGACAACCAAATTCTTGCGGTTGCCCTCGAATTACAACGCACGCAACCTAATCGCCCTATCATATTAGTGAGTAAAGACATTAATATGCGCATTAAAGCGCGTGCCCTTGGGGTTGAAGCAGAGGATTACTTCAACGACAAGGTGTTAGAGGACAGTGATTTACTCTATACCGGCACCCGTGAGCTTGCCTCTGATTTTTGGGACAGTCACGGTAAAGACATAGAGTCTTGGCAAGAGCAAGGCAAAACGCTCTACCGTATTAAAGGACCGATGGTCAGTACCTTTTTACTCAATGAGTTTGTTTATCAAGATGAGGGAGAGACGCCTTTTTACGCCTTCGTTAAGGAAAAAAATAATCAATTTGCTGTGCTTCAAACCATACGTGATTACACTTCACATAAAAACAACATTTGGGGCATTAATGCGGCCAATCGAGAACAAAACTTTGCTCTCAATTTATTAATGGATCCTGATATTGATTTTGTGACTTTACTGGGACAAGCTGGAACCGGTAAAACGCTGCTCACTTTAGCTGCAGGATTAATGCAAACCTTGGAGCATCAAACCTATTCTGAAATCATCATGACCCGGGTAACTGTTCCTGTTGGTGAGGATATTGGTTTCTTACCAGGCACCGAAGAAGAAAAAATGACCCCTTGGATGGGTGCACTTGAAGACAACCTTGATGTATTGAATAAAAATGATGACGAAGCTGGTGATTGGGGACGGGCCGCAACACGAGACTTAATTCGCTCGCGCATTAAAATTAAATCTCTGAACTTTATGCGCGGTAGAACCTTTCTCAATAAATACTTAATTATTGATGAAGCCCAGAACTTAACACCCAAACAAATGAAAACGCTGATTACTCGGGCAGGTCCTGGCACCAAGGTGGTTTGCTTGGGTAATATTGCCCAGATTGATACCCCTTATTTAACAGAGGGGAGCTCGGGCTTAACCTATGTGGTTGACCGATTTAAAGGTTGGCGACACAGTGGACACGTCACCTTACAAAGAGGTGAACGTTCAAGACTCGCTGATTACGCTGCAGAAGTTCTTTAAGCTTCATGAATATCGGTTTTTATACGATTTTAATGGCTCAATTTTTATCTGCTCTGGCAGATAATACGTTACTTTTTGCAGCGATTGCCTTGCTAAAAATTCTATCAGCGCCTCCTGAGTACGTGCCAATACTGCAACAGTTCTTTGTGGTGTCATACATTGTTCTTGCCCCTTTTGTCGGCGCTTTTTCTGACGCGCTACCTAAGGGCCAAGTCATGTTTATCAGCAACCTCATCAAACTCTTTGGCTGCGTTGCTATGCTCTTTGGCGTAAACCCCCTCTATTCCTATGCTTTAGTGGGATTAGGGGCGGCCGCCTACTCTCCTGCGAAGTACGGTATTCTCACGGAGTATTTGTCCTCTGATCTCTTGGTCGTAGCCAATAGTTGGATGGAGGGACTTACAGTATTAGCCATCATTCTGGGAGCGGTTTTAGGTGGCGTCATTTTAAATGAGCACTTTTGGGCTTACCAGTCCCTCAATCACCTGCTTCACTCTCTGTCTTTTCCAGAGATAAACAGCCCTCAATTTTCCATATTGATTGTGCTTGTACTGTATGTCCTAGCGGCTTTGTTCAATCTCAAAATACCTAAAGTTAAGCTTGATCATAAACTCAAACATAACAATCCTTTTTTTATAATTATGGATTTTGCCCGCTCCTTTAAAATGCTCTGGCAAGATCCCTTAGGGAAAGTGTCTCTGGCTGTGACTACTTTATTTTGGGGGGTGGGTTCAACACTGAGATTAATTGTATTGGTTTGGGCTAGCCTTCAGCTACATTTTTCCTTAGAAAGAGCCACACAAATTACAGCGGTTTCTGCTATTGGTATTGCACTTGGCGCCATTGCTGCGGCTAAATTTGTTAAATTAGAGAACTCTCTAAAAGTCTTACCCGTTGGCATTGCCATGGGTCTTGCCATATTTGGTATGTTATTTATTCACGACTGGCACAAGGCCATCGTATTACTTATTCTTGCGGGGGCCATGGGTGGATTTTTTGTGGTACCCATGAATGCACTCCTTCAACATCGTGGGCACCAGTTAATGGGTGCGGGACACAGTATCGCTGTACAAAATTTTAATGAGAATATTAGTATCTTGTTGATGATGGGTGTCTATGCCATCGTCATTCGGGCTGATCAGCCACTTAGCCAATTATATAGACTCATGGGTGTGGAATATTTCAAGGCAGCCCTCTTAATACCCAGTGAATCGGCTTTTTATACCAGTGTGATTTTATTGGCTTTGTTTATTAGTGGGGTCATGTATTGGTTGTATCGTCGCTACCGACACGTTGAGTACATTGATTAAGTATCTTTTTAGCAAAAATAAAATCTCGCCAGGCCTGTGCTTTTTCACTAGGCTGCCTTAACAGTGCTCCCATGTCTTGGGTTACGACAACGCCAACTCCTCGAAAATCATAACTTTTTTGTCTCATCTGAGTCAGTGGCAAATCTAACTCAAGAAACAATTTTGCCACCGTACGGCCTAATAAGACGATAACTTTGGGTTGTAAGTGACTGATCTCTTCCAGAAGATGATGACGGCAGGCACGACTCTCCTCCTGTGAGGGCGGACGATTATGAACAGGACGGCATTTTACTAAGTAGGTGTGATAAGTATTCTCAAAGGCTGTAGCACCCACCGCGTTGAGTAAATTAGCCAGCATCTCCCCAGCACTGCCTATGGCAACTTGATTATGTAAATCTTCCTCTGTACTGGGGGACTCAGCAATAACCAACCAATCTGCTTGTGCATTACCCTTACCCACTAAGGCATGCTGCCTTGTGGCATGCAAAGCGCAGGCAGCACAACTTAACACACGTTCTTGGAGAGTCAACTGGCCAGTACTTTTTACTGACTCTTCAGGTTTTGTCTCTTTGACTCTCTCTTCTTTGGCGTCCAAGGGCTTAATCGATTGCCCGTGAGACACGGGCTGAGTGCTAGGAGGAGTCACTTTGACTGCATGAGGGCGAGCAAAGGCATCCTGTCCCTCAATCAAAATCTTAGTCTCAAGTAAACTTACTGTTGGCCACAAGCCCAGTTCACGTAGTAAAGCCTCATCGCGATTCATAAGTTTTTTCTCATGACTATGGCATCCTCTCTTCCACCCACCACTGGGTAGTACCCCTTTCTTCGACCAATTTCAACAAATCCCTGTGTTTGATATAAACCACTGGCAATAACGTTACTTTGTCTTACCTCAAGATAGATATCTTTAAAGTGTCTATCAACAGCAAATTCAATCACCAATGATAACAATCTTTTACCTAACCCTTTGTGTTGTTCCTTTGGATCAATAGCAAAATTTAGAATATGTAACTCATCGATAACAGGCATTAATACAGTATAGCCTACCCACTGACCTGCAACACCCAACAAAAATCCAATCGAACCGGAGCGCAATGAGTCTTTGAAATTCTGTACAGACCATGGATGAGTAAAGGCGAGCTTCTCAATACTCATTACAATGGGAAGATGTTGCTCAGACATCTTTTCAAAACGAAATGTCATGACTTTTGCGATCTTTCAAGGGTCGTTAAAGCAACCTTATCACGGACATAAACAGGTATCGCCTCATGGCCAGACAATAGCTCGCCGCGCAACCATTTGTCCTTAGCCAGAGCAATTAACCACCTCGCATGGGGTTTAATACCTAAGAGCGCAGGAGGTAAAGTATTTGCTGAGCTGGTGCTTAAGGTATCTTGATAGAGATCCACACCACTGCCGACCATCACCTCTGTTGTCAGCACTGCTTCATCCAATTGGTCTGGCTGATACAATGCGCAAGCGCTTATCTCTTGCCAACCCTGAGGGGTTCTCCTATAACAGGCTCCATACACTTGACCCATTCTGGCATCAAGTAAAACACTTACGCGTTCCTTCGAGACCTGTTCAGCCAACATGAGCAATGTGGGCACTGCAATCACTGGAATATCATGCGCTAAAGACAAGCCTTGGGTCACACCACAACCCGCCCGTAAACCGGTAAAGGAACCAGGCCCTTGAGCAAAGGCAATGGCACTAATTGCCTCAATGGATGTATTACTCTGCAGGAGAATCTCTTTAATGTGAAAGAGTATTGATTCAACATGTTTCTCTGCGCCAAGCCATTCACTAGAGTATGTCTGATCATGTATGGACAAACAGACAGAGCCTTGCTCTGTGGAGGTATCGATGGCCAATAAAATAGGTTCAGAGAGATGAGATGTCATGATGGTCTTGTAAATGTTACAAATTGATATATAGAATTATAAAAAAAAGGTTAGGATAACGGCTATGGAAAAAAAGCCTTCTAAAATTATTGTACTCGATGATGACATGCGTCTTCGAGAATTATTAAAGCGCTACCTCTCTGAGCAAGGTTTTTCTGTTGAGGCGGTGGCCGATGCCAATGCTTTGGAACGCTCTTTATCACGAGAACGGTTCGATCTGTTGGTTCTGGATTTAATGCTGCCAGGCCAAGACGGTTTATCCGTTTGCCGACAATTGCGCAGTAACAACAATCCAATTCCCATTATTATGCTAACTGCCATGGGTGAGGATGTTGACCGTATTGTGGGGCTTGAAATGGGCGCCGATGATTATTTATCAAAACCTTTCAATCCGCGCGAGTTACTAGCCCGTATACATGCTGTATTAAGACGTCAACCTACCACTGGTATTCCTGCTGCACCCACAGTTTTGCCAGAGGGTGAGCATCTCATCCGATTTGGCCCCTTTGAATTTAATATGAATAACAGAACATTGTTCAAAGAGGGGATCGACGTCAATTTAACCAGTGGTGAGTACGCATTACTTCGTGTCTTAGTCACCCATCCTCGTGAACCTTTATCACGAGAAAAACTGATGGACATGGCCAGAGGCCGAGAGCATGAGGTGTTTGATCGCAGTATTGACGTACAAATCTCAAGATTGCGCCGTCTTGTGGAAGTCGACTCAAGCAAACCCCGTTATATTCAGACGGTTTGGGGGTTTGGTTACGTGTTTGTACCTGATAGCAATTAATGAACTTCTTACCTCGATCCCTGCTTGGTCGAACTGCATTATTCGTTATCTTTCTCGTTCTCTTAACCCAGCTTGCCACCACCTTTGTTGTCCAACGCTTTTATACCCAGCCACTACAAAATCGCCTGATTGACGACCGGGTAAATCAAATTAAAACCCTGGTTAACTCTCTGGCGTTATTAAACGATGATCAGCGTCCCAGTTTTATTGAAAATATCAAGCTTAATGAGCATGCAACCATACTCTCAGAAAAGCTAATCTCCCCGCCCCCAGAAGCTATTTCGCCAAATCAAGACAGACTCATTTTTTTAGAAGAGCGACTAAAAAAAGAGATTTCACCGGATTCTAAGATAGCTATTTCAGACAGACACACCATTCCAAAGATTTGGATTTACCTGGTAACAAAAAATGGCAACTTTTGGTATATCACTGAACGCATGCCCTTTGACGCGGATTTTCCTGTTCGTTGGTTATTAGCCCTCTTTTTCTTGGTTCTGTCGTCCTTAATCGGTCTATATTATGGGGTGCGTCAGTTAATACAGCCCATCAACCGTTTAATTAGGGCAGCTCAGGCTATCGCCAGGGGAAAACTCAACGATCCCGTCCCTGAACATTTAGGACCTGAGGAAATTAAAACTCTCTGTCGAATTTTTAATAAAATGCAGGATTCTCTTGAGGAAGTGGAAAGTAACCGGGCCGTGATGTTAGCCGGCGTCTCTCATGATCTTAGAACACCTCTCTCACGTTTGCGACTTGCCATAGAACTCTCTCACTTTGGCGATGATAAAAACACAGAGTACATGATCCAAGATTTAGAGGAAATTGACAGTACGCTGAACCAATTTCTTGATTATGCTCGTATACAAAATGAACATTGGCTCACTAAAGTTAATTTAAACTTTATTGTTAATAAAGTTGGCCAATTGTTACTCTCGCGGGGTTACCCCTTAACCTTACAGTTAGCAGATTCTTTGCCTGATGCATCGCTTAATCCTAAAGCCATTGAGCGAGTCATTATCAATCTTGTTGAGAATGCAAGACGCTATGGTAAAGCGCCCATTATCATTCAAACCTTTAAGGACGAGCACTTTCTGTATTTATCCGTTATAGATCATGGTGAGGGATTAAACGCTGAGGAAGCCAATCATTTGCTGAAGCCTTTCACCCGTAAAAACCATTCTCGAACTGGCATTCCAGGCACGGGGTTGGGTTTGGCCATTATTGATAAAATTGTGAAATTGCACAAAGGACAACTGCAATTTAATCAATCTCCCAACAGCCATTTTGAAGTGCGAGTTGCCCTTCCCTTAGCGCCTCACGCCGGTTCCCAAGTTGAGTAAAAACCCAACAGCGTCCTCTTGATTACGGGTTCTTTTCATGGCGGGTAAACTCATCCAAATGCGCCTACCATACGCCTTATCAATCAGTCGCGGATCACAAATCATTAATACCCCACGATCCTCCTCATCACGAATTAAGCGACCTGCGCCCTGTTTGAGCGTTATCACCGCCTTTGGTAGTTGATATTGCATAAACGCATTTCCCCCTGAGCGGTTAATGGCGTCAATGCGTGCTGCAGTAATGGGATCATCTGGAGGGCTAAAAGGCAGTTTATCGATGACCACCACTGACAGGGCTTCACCCTTCACATCCACTCCCTCCCAGAAGGAGTGTGTGGCACATAAAATACCCTTGTTTGACAGACGAAACTGCTCGAGTAGCTCCATTTTTGTTTGTTCACCCTGAATAAAGCAGGTGAAATCATGGTGCTCCTCTGCTAGCCAGTCTCTTATTAACTGCCCACCCCCCTGCATGGCTCGATGAGTAGTAAACAATAAAAAGGCACGGCCACGACTGGCCAATAAAATAGGTTTAGCCGCCTCAATTACCGCCTCAGTAAAATGACTCTCCTGAGGTTGGGGAAGAGATTGGGGGACATACAACAAACTGTGTTGAGGATAATTAAAGGGACTATCCCAACAATAGGTCAAGGCCTCATCCAATCCCATGTCTCTCTGAAAATGCGAAAAGTCTCCTTTTAGAGAAAGAGTGGCTGAGGTGAAGATCCAGGCCTTGTGTTGTTTCTTTATTTCCTCTTTAAAAATCGCAGCAATGGACAAGGGAGTATAGTGAAATTGTATGGATTGACTAAAACAGTCTAGCCATCGAATGGCTTCACTGTCGTCTGCCTCAGGGTTAAGCCAGAGGGATAAGAACTGCTGTGCCTTTTGCCATTGGTTGATCAGCGTATCAAATCCCTCATCGCGTCCCACAAAAGACACAAGATAATCAATTAATTCCTTAAGTTGTTGTTCAATCGCCCGACCCGTTTCTTGAAACCCTTTTATCGATTGGGTACTTTGATAATTGAGTTTTCCTTCACGTTGCGCAAAGAGTAATCGTAAATCCCGACAACTCTTTTCCATGGGGATTAACAGATGGTCTAACTTTTCTCGATCGAGTTGTAGCGTACTGCCCTCCACCACCGTTTGCCTCGCCATATCAAGCCATTGAGAGGTGGATTGGCTTTGCCCAAAAAATAATGTTGCCACATCAGGTAAGTGATGCGCCTCATCCAAAATGACGGTCCCTGCATTAGGCAGAAGTTCTGCGGCGCCCTCATCGCGAAGCATGATGTCGGCAAAAAATAAATGATGATTCACCACCACAAGATCAGCGGCGGCAGCTTTCTTTCTGGCATTAAGAACATAGCACTGATTTTGATGGGGACAATCCTGACCTAAACAATTGTCTCGTGTGGAAGTCACCTGTGACCAAATGGGCGCATTCTCAGGCACTCCCTGACACTCACTCTTGTCGCCTGTTTGAGTAATGCCTGCAAATTGTTTAATGCTGGCAAGTTGCTCCACCTGCACACGATCCCGTAACCGCCCCTCTTGAAGGGTGTGTTCGAGATAGTAATGACACAAATAGTTTGCACGGCCTTTTAGCAAGGAAACAGTGATGGGCAATTTCATCACTTCACGTAAGAAAGGCACATCGCGGTGAAACAGCTGATCCTGTAGGGTTTTAGTCCCTGTGGAGACGATCACTTTACCCGCCGAAAGCAAGGCGGGCACAAGATAGGCGTAGGTTTTACCAGTGCCAGTGCCTGCCTCAACAATTACCACTTCCTTTTCAGTGATGGCTTTGTCAATGGCAGAGGCCATGGCAAGCTGCTGTTCTCGTACACGAAAACCCTCAAGTGATTGGGCCAGAGGACCCTGTTCATTAAGCCAATACTCTATATCATTCATCCCATTAGTTTAACCCGTAACGACGGATAAACCAGGTTTTCATGAAATGGGCGAGGAGTAAATAGCCCAATAAAATCACCACCAGATAGCCCCAATAAGCCAAAGGTAAAGGCGTGAAGCCCAAGGCATGAGCAAAGGGTGAGTAAGGCAACCAAATCCCCACAGTACAAATGAGTACGCTGGTGATGAACATGGGTAAACTCGCCCGGCTTTGTAAGAACGGGATTCGGCCTGTTCGAATAATATGAATAATCAAGGTCTGCGACAATAAGGACTCTACAAACCAACCGGTTTGAAATAATGACGCTCCAGCGACGGTATTGGCCTTAAACACGAAATACAGGGTGGCAAAGGTTGCATAGTCAAAAATGGAGCTAATCGGTCCGACCATTACCATAAAGCGAGTGATGTTGGTAATATCCCAGCGGCGGGGTTTGGCAATATATTCATCATCCACATTATCAGTTGGAATCGCAGTTTGTGAAAAATCATAGAGCAAGTTGTTGGTTAATACTTGAATGGCCTGCATGGGCAAGAAAGGCAACCAAGCAGAAGCGCCCAGGACACTAAACATATTACCGAAATTAGAGCTGGCACCCATCTTAATGTACTTAACAATATTACCGAACACTCGACGTCCCTCAATCACCCCTTCTTCTAAGACCATCAAGCTCTTTTCCAGCAAAATAATGTCAGCGGATTCTTTAGCAATGTCCACTGCCGTATCAACAGAGATACCCACATCAGCCGCTTTGAGTGCAGGCCCGTCATTAATCCCGTCACCCATGAATCCCACCACATGATCTCGCATATGTAAGGCTTTAATAACCCGCGCTTTTTGTGCGGGAGAGAGTTTGGCAAACACTGATACTGTCTCAGCCGCTTCAGCGAGCTCCTCATCGCTCATGTTCTCCAAATCATTACCAAGGAGAATTTTATCCACCTGTAAGCCCACCTCACGACAGACTTTCCTGGTCACCACATCATTGTCACCCGTTAAAATTTTAACCGCCACACCATGGCGATTGAGTGCCGCAATCGCTTCTCTGGCACTGTCCTTAGGCGGATCAAGAAAGGCAATATACCCCACCAGAGTTAAATCTGATTCATCCTTCACCGAATAGGTTTGCGGCGTTGCCGGCGTTTCTTTGTAAGCTATGGCAATCACTCTAAAGCCATCCTCGTTTAACTCACGGGTGACATCTAAGAGCTTAGTTAAATCCTCTTGGTTTAAGGGAATAGGTTCACCGTTGACTTCTGCTTTACTACAGCAAGAAAAAATCTCCTCCACCGCACCCTTACAAATCAATAAATGACGCCCCTTACCTTCCACCACCACCGACATACGGCGACGCTGAAAATCAAAGGGAATTTCGTCAACCTTGCGGTAATTGGCCCCTGTACGCAATTGCTCATTTAATCCCGCATACTCAAGGACGGCCACATCCAACAAATTCTTTAAACCGGATTGATGAAAACTGTTGAGATAAGCATATTCAAGAACATCCTCATTTTCTTGACCATAAATATCCACATGTTTTTCTAAAATGATTTTGTCCTGTGTTAAGGTGCCTGTTTTATCGGTACAGAGCACATCCATGGCACCAAAATTCTGAATTGAATTTAAGCGCTTAACGATCACTTTTTTGCGTGACATGGCAAGCGCTCCCTTGCCCAGATTCACGGTCACAATCATGGGCAGCATTTCAGGGGTTAATCCCACAGCAACCGCCACGGAGAACAGAAAAGCCTCCATCCAATCGCCCTTTGTGAAGCCGTTGATGATAAAGACAAGAGGCGTCATGATCATAATGAAACGAATCATGAGCCAAGTGAATTGGTTAATGCCTCTATCAAAACTTGTCAGCTGTCGAGCTTGACCAACCATTTGCGCAAGACTACCAAAATAGGTTTGTGAGCCCGTCTGAGCAATGACCGCTGTGGCTGTTCCACTGACCACGTTGGTGCCCATAAAGCAGATGTTGCTAAACTGCAGAGGATCCTTACCCTCCACCTGTTCAGTACTGGCAAACTTCTCTACTGGTAAAGCTTCCCCAGTTAAAGAGGATTGATTAACGAACAAATCTTTGGTGGTAAGTAAACGCACGTCCGCAGGAATCATGTCGCCGGCTGAGAGCTGAATAATGTCTCCTGGCACCAAGGTATCTAAAGGGACCTCACGGCGTTGTGGTCCTGATGGGGAAAGATGAATATTAAAGTAGCGATTCACTTCATCAGGCACACCGCTACGACGATCTTTCCTCAATACCGTCGCCGTGGTACTCACCATGGCACGTAAACGCTCAGCGGCGTTACTGGAGCGGTACTCTTGGACAAAGGTGAGCACAATACTCACCGCCACCATAATAACGATAATTAAGGATGCTTCCTTGTCGCCCAAATAAAAGGAAATAGCAGCCAATATAAGCAGCAAAATATTTAAAGGATTTTTAAAGTAGGACAACAACTGTTTAATTGGGCCCTGATGCTTCTCATGAACAATGGCGTTAGGACCAAATTGCTGTAATCGCTCCTCCACCTCACGGTCTAATAATCCCTCCATTGAGGTATCAAGGCGGCGCAGGGCAATATCCACATCGGAGCTTGCCACATCAAGTAAAATTCGTTGCACCCGTTGACTGGAGGCAGGGGTAGTCGGCTGGCGAGGATTAAAGCGCGATAATAGTTGGTTGATGTAGTCCATAGTCCCTCAATTCTTTAACCTTAGAATTGAGTCACATGAACATTACAAGATGATGACAGGGACGGATTCTAAGGCAAAAAAGACAAAATTAATCGTATTTCAGTAGCACAATCCAAGATGGATTTACTCCCAACAAAAAAAAGCAATTGTCCTCTGCAAGCCTTACCCTGTCAACCTTTTTTAGGCCTTATCTCACCTTTTAAAGATGAGATGAGGCCCAAGTCACTTAAGCTTTAGTAAAAGTAAATTTACCCTGCTTGTTTACATCCACTTTGATCACTTCCTTAGGCCCAAAGGAGCCATCAAGAATTTTTACAGCAAGGGGGTTCTCAAGCTCATTTTGAATAGCCCTTTTGAGCGGTCTCGCCCCATAAACCGGATCAAAGCCCACCTCTGCTAATTGGTCTAGGGCTGAATCGGTAACCTCAAGCGAGAGTTCCATTTTAGTAAGACGACTTCTCAAGGCTTGTAACTGAATCGCGGTGATTGCACGAACTTGCTTTTGTCCTAAGGTATTAAAGACCACGATCTCATCTAAACGGTTAACAAACTCAGGTCTAAAATGGGTTTTCACTTCACCTAAAACGGCCAGTTTAATGACTGCACTGTCATCTCCCTCCATTTGTTGAATCATTTGCGAGCCAAGGTTGGAGGTCATCACAATCACTGTGTTCTTAAAGTCCACGGTTCTCCCTTGTCCATCCGTGAGGCGCCCATCATCGAGCACTTGCAGTAACACGTTAAACACATCAGGATGGGCTTTTTCCACCTCATCAAGCAAAATCACACTATAGGGTTTACGACGCACCGCTTCTGTTAAATAACCGCCCTCCTCATAGCCCACATAGCCCGGTGGCGCGCCAATGAGTCTTGCCACACTGTGTTTTTCCATAAACTCAGACATATCCACACGGATTAAATGCTCCTCAGAATCAAATAAGAACTGTGCCAAGGTTTTACACAGTTCAGTTTTACCCACCCCGGTCGGTCCTAAAAACAAGAAAGAGCCATAGGGTTTATTCGGATCGCTTAATCCAGAGCGAGAACGACGAATAGCGTTAGAGACAATTTCAACGGCTTCCTCTTGACCCACCACCCGCTCTCTTAAATAGGATTCCATCTGCAACAGTTTTTCTCTTTCCCCTTGCATCATTTTGGACACAGGGATACCTGTCGCCCGCGATACCACCTCAGCAATTTCCTCTGCGCCCACTTGGGTACGTAACAGTTGATGCTCTTTAATTTCCTGCGTTTGTCCGGTGAGTGCGAGTTTCGCTTCCAATTCAGGAATTTTTCCGTATTTAAGCTCTGAGGCTTTTTGTAAGTCTCCACTGCGCTGGGCGGCCTCCATTTCAGCTCGCACACGGTCTAATTCTTCTTTCACATGTTGGGTACCTTGCAATTGGGCTTTTTCGCTTTTCCAGATTTCCTCTAAATCGGCGTATTCCACCTCAAGCTTGGCAATTTCTTCCTCCAACAATTGCATTCTTTTTTGCGATGCTTCGTCAGTTTCTTTTCTCACCGCTTCGCGCTCAATTTTGAGTTGAATTAAGCGTCTAAAAAGTTTATCCATGGCTTCAGGTTTTGAATCAATTTCCATTTTGATTCTGGCTGCCGCCTCATCAATTAAATCAATGGCTTTATCTGGTAAAAAGCGATCGGTAATGTATCGCTGTGACAATTCAGCCGCCGCCACAATGGCAGGATCAGTAATTTCCACTCCGTGGTGAATTTCATACTTTTCCTGTAAGCCACGCAAAATAGCAATGGTGTCTTCCACACTGGGTTCTCCCACCAGCACTTTTTGAAAGCGTCTTTCAAGGGCAGCATCTTTTTCGATGTATTGACGATACTCATCTAAGGTGGTGGCCCCAATGCAATGAAGTTCACCGCGTGCTAGGGCGGGCTTGAGCATATTTCCTGCATCCATGGCCCCTTCAGCTTTACCAGCTCCGACCATGGTATGAAGCTCATCAATAAAGACAATGGTTTGACCCTCATCCTGCGCCAACTCTTTTAACACTGACTTAAGACGCTCTTCAAATTCACCGCGATACTTAGCGCCCGCTAAGAGCGCAGCCATGTCTAGGGAGAGAACACGTTTATTTTTTAAGGACTCAGGAACTTCATTATTGACGATGCGTTGGGCAAGACCTTCAACGATGGCTGTTTTTCCTACTCCAGGCTCACCAATTAAAACGGGATTATTTTTAGTGCGACGTTGTAGAATTTGAATGACACGGCGAATTTCGTCATCACGACCGATGACAGGATCGAGTTTTCCGATCTGTGCCCGTTCTGTTAAGTCTAGCGTGTATTTTTTCAATGCCTCTCTTTGTGACTCGGCGGCTTGATTGTTGACAGATTCACCGCCACGCAGTAATGAGATTGAAGCCTCAATTCTGTTTCGCTGTGCGCCATGAGCCTTAAATAAGCGTCCTGTTTCACCCTTATCTTCAAGTAGTGCCAACAAAAACAATTCTGAGGCAATAAATTGATCTTGTCTTTTTTGTGCCTCACGGTCAGTAATATTTAACAGATTGGCAAGATCCCTCGATACATTAATTTCCCCTGCAGTGCCTTGCACTTTTGGTAAACGGGTAAGTGCTTCCTCTAGGGCTTGCTTGAGTGGCTTAACCTGTATATCAGAGCGAGTTAGCAGCGATGCAGTTGTACCATCGGCTTGATTAATCAAGGCCAATAATAAATGCTGGGGTTCAATAAAGCCGTTTTCATGACCTACGGCAAGGGACTGAGCATCGGCAAACGCCTCTTGGAAACGACTAGTCAATTTATCAAATCGCATGGCCTATCCTTTAATCTCTGTGTAATGAAGTTAACTAATAAATGGGGGGTATTTTGATAAAAACAAGGGCAAAAAGTGATTTTATGTTAGGATACAAACTAATAAGTCACTATGGTTTTTAGAGGTTTACTCTATGGTTTTTCAGCGCGTTCATCTCCTTTTGTTTACTGGTTTAACCTTATTCTTTTTAACAGGTTGTGTCAGCGTTCCCCCAGGCCAAGAGGATGCCAAGGATCCTCTACAAAGTTATAACCGGACCATGTATTCCATTAACGACTCTTTAGATAGTTACGTTATCAAACCGGTGGCGAAGGGCTATAAGGCCGTTACCCCCAATGTGATGCGCGATGGAATCAGTAACTTTTTTAGCAATATCGGTGATATCACGGTTTTTTTAAATGACCTCTTACAAGGTAAAGTGAGTCAAGGAGCACAGGATGCTGGACGCTTTGCCGTCAATACCACGGTGGGTATCTTAGGCTTTATTGATGTTGCAAAACATATTGGCCTAGAAAAACACAATGAGGATTTTGGCCAAACCTTAGCGGTTTGGGGTTGGGAGGACAGCCCCTACTTGGTACTGCCACTATTGGGCCCTTCCACCATCAGAGATGGACTAGGGACACTGGCTGCCTACCCCTTTAGCTTTTATGCCAACAGCCATGCCAACAGTACTCATTTAACGGAAATTGGGGCGTTGGAGGTGGTCAATACACGAGCTGGATTATTAGCGGCATCAAATGTCCTACAAACTGCTGCTCTGGATCCTTATACCTTTGTTCGTGATGCGTATTTACAGCGTCGGCGTAACCTTATTTACGATGGTCATCCACCGCGCAGTAAAGAGGATGATGAGTAAAATTAATCGATCAGAGACTGTTTAAAGCCAAAGGCTTTGATAACAAAGCCTTCCTTGAAATAAAAACGATGGGCTTGATCTCTCTGCGTTCCTGATTCTAACTCAAGGCTGACACAACCTCTTTGTTTGCCCACTTCTTTTAAATAATCCATCATCAAATGACCCACACCCTTAACGGGAGCTTTAGGGTCGGCGACCAAATCCTCGCTGTAGATTTTTTTTCCTACCATGGTGTTGGTGGTAATCCGATAGACCACGAGACCACAGAGTTGATCGCCTTCCATGGCAACTGACATTTCCGCACCGGAATTGAACACCGCTCTCATGGCCTCAAGATAAGGGTTAGGGATTGAAGGACGCAAGCTTCGGTGTAAGCTCTCAGCTTGAATTAACAAATCTTGACGGATAACTTCACCCTGTTGATTGGTCACAGCAATCATTTCCATAACGTCCCCCTTTTTTATATTAATCTTTAACGAATATATTTTTCCATTAATCGACTAATTGCTCCTTTTTCAGCCGCAATTTGATGGGGCTGATCACTTTGCATAATCGCCGTATCAGGATCCTTTAATCCATGCCCAGTTAGCGTTGCAACAATCACAGATCCTGCTTTAATTTTACCGCGTTTAAGGTCTTTTTTAAGACCCGCAAGTGAAGTCGCTGAGGAGGGTTCACAAAAGACTCCCTCAAAGCGTGCCAGCTCTTTTTGTGTTGCCAAGATTTCCGCATCGCTACACTCATCAAACCAGCCCTCTGATTCTTTCACCGCCGCCCAAGCCAAATCCCAAGACATGGGGTTGCCAATTCGTATTGCTGTAGCAATGGTCTCTGGATTTTTAACCGCACTGCCGCGCAGGAAGGGAGCGGCTCCTGCTGCTTGATACCCCACCATAATTGGTCGATTATCACACAACCTATCAGTGTGGTAAGGGCATAGTCCCTGACATAAACCACAGGCTGCCGTTTGCTGGCAAGTGGCCTCACTATAGCCCATCCAGTGAGCACTGATGTTGCCCGCATTGCCCACAGGTAGAACATGGTAATCAGGTGCGCGACCTAAGGCTTCAATAATTTCAAAGGCAATGGTTTTTTGTCCTTGAAGACGGTAGGGATTCACTGAATTGACCAAGGCCACAGGAAGATCTTGAGCAAGCTCTTGAACAAGTTGCATACCATCATCAAAATTACCCTGAATTTGTAACACCGTGGAGCCGTGCATCATGGCTTGCGCAAGTTTACCTAGAGCTATTTTGCCATCGGGTATCAGCACAAAGGATTGAATGCCAGCGCGTGCAGCGTAGGCTGCAGCAGCGGCGGAGGTGTTACCGGTACTTGCACAAATAATGGCTTTAGCACCAGCTTCCACGGCCTTGGTCACCGCCATTGTCATACCACGGTCTTTGAAAGAGCCAGTGGGATTGAGCCCCTCAAACTTAACCAGAATGCGGCCATCAAAGCCCCATTGACGGGGCAAATGATGAAGCTCAATTAAAGGGGTGTTTCCCTCGTTTAAGGAAACGATGGGGGTGGAGGCTGTCACGGGTAAACGGTGACGATAACGATGAATTAATCCCTGGTAGTGGCTCATATTCTCTCCCTGTTCGATTACGAGGCTAATGTTTCAAGACGGATACGTACCACCGGTCCTGAAATGGTGTCGAGTTTTTCGATGGCCTCGATAGCTTTGTTCACATCTCTCTCTAAAGCCACGTGTGTCAGAATAATGACATCCACACGTTCCTCCCCCGCTGAGGGTTCTCGTTGCAGCATGGCTTCAATGGAAATATTAAGTTGCGCTAAGATCCGTGTGACATCAGCCAATACGCCTGGGCGATCTAACGCACTCATTCTCAAATAGTAGGAGGTTTTAACTTGCTCAATGGATAATACCGGGTCATCGGTAAGACAGTCCGCTTGGAAAGCCAAATAAGGAACCCGTTGATGAGGCGCGGCATCGGCCATCCTGGCAACATCAACCAAATCAGCAATCACCGCTGAGCCCGTGGGTTCAGCGCCTGCTCCTGGGCCGTAATACAACGTGCTACCCACCGCATCGCCTGATACTAAAATTGCATTCATCACCCCTTCAACATTGGCAATGAGTCTTTTTTCAGGAATCAAGGTGGGGTGAACACGTAATTCAATACCCTGCTCCGTGCGTTTGGTGATCCCCAATAATTTGATGCGATAACCAAACTCTTCCGCATAGGTAATGTCTTTGGCAGTTAATTGACTGATGCCCTCGGTATAGGCTTTATCAAATTGAATTGGAATCCCAAAGGCAATGGCAGAGAGCAAGGTGAGCTTATGCGCAGCATCCACCCCTTCCACATCAAAGGTGGGATCAGCCTCCGCATAGCCCAAGGCTTGCGCTTCTTTCAAAGCCTCGGCAAAGCTAATACCCCGTTCACGCATATTGGTTAAAATAAAATTACTGGTGCCGTTAATAATACCGGCGACCCATTGAATGCGGTTAGCGCTTAACCCCTCTCTGAGTGCTTTAATAATTGGAATACCGCCAGCCACTGCTGCCTCAAAACCAATCATTACTCCTTTATCGTGAGCTGCCTTAAAAATTTCATTGCCATGCATCGCCAATAGCGCTTTGTTGGCCGTCACCACATGTTTGCCAAGACTGATGGCTTTTAGCACAAGCTCTTTTGCAGGATGTATGCCACCCATCACCTCAATGACGATATCCACGTTTGGGGACTCAACCACTGCCTCAGGATTGGTATGAAGCTGTATACTGCCTCCAACTTTTTGTGAGACGTGAGCCAAGTCTTTTTCTCTAACGGCGGCGCAGGTCACAACAATTTCTTTACCTGCTCTTCTCGCAATCTCTTGGCCATTTCGCTTGAGAATATCAAAGGTGCCACCACCTACCACTCCCAAGCCAAGTAAGCCTACTCTCAATGCTGTCATAGTAATCCATCCTTCCTAAACATATCTTTAATCCCTCGTAGAGCCTGACGCGTACGCTCTTCATTTTCAATTAATGAAAAACGAATGTGGTCATCGCCAAGCTCACCAAAACCTATACCAGGTGACACAGCCACTTTGGCCTCAGCCAATAATTTCTTAGAAAATTCCAGTGACCCCATGGCTTTGTATTGATCGGGAATCTTCCCCCAGACAAACATGGTGGCCTTGGGGTTCTCAACCATCCACTCCAATTGATGCAATCCTTGAACCAGGACATCACGGCGTTTTTGATAGGTCATGCGAATCTCTTCCACGCACTCTTGTGGTCCCTCGAGGGCCACAATGGAGGCCACTTGAATGGGGGTGAAGGTACCATAGTCATGGTAGCTTTTCATTCTGCCAAGGGCCGCCACTAAGGTTGGATTGCCCACCATAAAGCCTACGCGCCAACCGGCCATGCTGTAGCTTTTTGACAGAGTAAAAAACTCCACCGCCACATCCTTAGCGCCTGGCACTTGCATAATAGAAGGTGACTGATAACCGTCGTAGACAATGTCGGCATACGCCAAGTCATGCACTACATAAATACCATACTCTTTGGCAATATTAATGACCCGTTCAAAGAAAGCGAGATCCACGCATTGTGTAGTAGGGTTACTTGGAAAATTCAAAATTAATAGCTTAGGTCTGGGGTAAGAACCGCGTAAACCCTTTTCTAACTCATCAAAGAAATCTACTCCAGGGGTCATACTGATGTGACGAATATCAGCCCCTGCGATGACTGGTCCATAAATATGAATGGGGTAACTCGGGTTTGGCACCAACACCATATCACCAGAATCCAGCATGGCGAGCATTAAATGAGCAATGCCCTCCTTAGAACCTATGGTGAAGATAGCCTCTGTCTCAGGGTCCAACTCCACGTTAAAGCGACGTTGGTACCAATTGCAAATCGCCTTACGGACCCTTGGAATCCCCTTTGATAAGGAATAGCCATGGGTATCATTGCGTTGTGCTGCCTCCACCAATTTGTCTACAATATGTTGTGGGGTGGGCTGATCAGGGTTGCCCATGCTAAAGTCAATAATGTCCTCACCGCGTCGACGGGCTGCTGACTTTAGTTCACCGGTAATATTAAATACGTAAGGGGGTAAGCGCTTTATCCTTGGGAACTCTGACATGATGTATAGTCTATTCTAGCTGCAAAAGGGCTAATTTTACCTTAATTGGCGGATCCTATGAAACTTATCAATCATTTGCCTGAGGCAAACTTTAATATCACTGGCCATGGACCAGGATTTGTGGCTGTCAATAAAGATCGCTATGAACACAGTATTGTTGTTAGCCCCTCTCAACTGCAACAACATTGGGTGGCACACATCGATGAGCTGAAGGCAGAGGATTGCCAACAGCTTCTCGCCTGGCGACCACAAATAATTCTAATTGGCACGGGGACAAAACTGATTTTCCCTAAGGCTGAGGTATTACGCCCTTTGATTGAAGCACAAATGGGGGTTGAGATTATGGATACTCAGGCAGCTTGCCGGACCTATGCTATTTTAGTCAGCGAAAACCGTCAGGTGTTAGCCGCGTTAATTGTCTAGTTAGGCCTCAAACAAGGCGCGGATATGGGCAGTGGCACTGCGCCCCAAGGCATCAAGATCATAGCCTCCCTCCAACATGGAAACAATGCGTCCTTGACTGTGTTTAGCGGCGATCTGTTGTAAGCGTTGGGTTAACCACACATAATCCGATTCCACCCAACGTAAATGGGCAAGGGGATCATCTTTATGTGCATCAAAGCCCGCTGAGATCAAAATTAACTGTGGCGCAAACTCATCAATAATGGGCAGGGCTCGCTCAATCATTATGGCTTGCATGAATTGCCCATCACTGCCAGCTGGCAGTGGGTAATTTAAAATGTGCTCATTGTGGCTCTCAATGCCACTGTAGGGGTAAAAAGGATGCTGAAAAGTAGAACAATACAATACTCGTTCATCAGCCTTAAAAATATCCTCCGTTCCATTACCATGGTGAACATCAAAATCCACAATGGCGATACGCTCAAGTTTATACTCGTCTAAGGCGTAGGCTGCGGCCACAGCGATATTATTAAAAAAACAAAAACCCATAGCACGGTGATGCTCAGCGTGATGTCCTGGGGGTCGAATGGCGCAAAAGGCGTTATTGGCTTTTTGTTTCATAACAAGATCAATGGCCATCACCCCCGCTCCTGCCCCACGCAAGGTAGCCTCTAAGGAGTGTTGATTCATCACAGTGTCATCATCAATATGGTGTAATCCCAATTGTGGCGATGCATCAAAAATACTCTCAATGTACTCTTTGGAGTGAACCCTTTGAAGATGTTTACGATCAACCTGTAAAGCCTCATGAGGCATGAGGAAATTCATTAAACCGGAAGCAATAAGACGATCGTTAATGGCGGCAAGACGATAGGGACTTTCGGGATGGTGTTCACCCATATTGTGTAATCCACAAAATGAATGCGTAATGTAAGCCGTATTTATCATTATAATAATTCTCTAACCTATTGTGAGAACTGTGATGAGACCCCACTACCTGACCCCCTTTTTTATGCCGCAATCAGTTGTTATTGTGGGGCCCCTCTCACGCTCTGATTCACTACCAAGATCAGTATACGACAATCTCAGCTTAAATCACTATCAAGGTCAACTCTATGCTGTTGATACCCTCTCCCCCTCGCGGATGAACAGCAGCTTTTACCCTGATTTACACAGTCTGCCTCAAACACCAGATTTATTGCTCCTTGATGTCCCCTGTGACAAGGTACAAAGTTATCTTGAATTGTCTGCTCAATTAAGCATTAAGCATATTGTGCTATTAACCAATGTCACGCAACTTGAAAAATCCCGTCTTGATCACTACAAGGATCAATGGCGCGCCTTTGTCAAAGCTAAGGGTATCAGGGTCATGGGACCTAACTGCTCTGGGGTGATGCGGCCTCACATTGGGATGAGTTCCAGTTTGCTGCAAAAAGGCTCACTGGGGATGATTTCTCAATCCACCGCCTTAACGAGTGGCGTATTAGATTGGGCAAGTGGTAATGCCCTGGGTTTTTCTGCGGTGGTATCAGTCAATGGCTCGATTGATGTGGACTTCGCGGATATTGTGGATTTTCTGGTCTCTGACCACCAAACCCAAAGTATTCTGATTTTTCTGGAAGAGGTGCTGCAACCAAGGCAGTTAATGAGTGCTCTGCGCGAAGCTGCCCGGGTCAAACCCACCATCGTTTTAAAAGCGGACAAACACGCACTCTTGAGAACGGGGGATATCCTGTCAGAACAAGCCTATCAACAAAGTGATGGGATTTTTAATGCCGCCTTACGGCGCGTTGGTATCGTCAGAGTTCGTACTATGACTCAGCTCTTTGCTGCGGCCAGAGCCTGCTCTCTACGCTATCGCAAAAGTGGGCCAAATTTAGCCATTCTATCCAATGGCGAGGGTCCAGCAGCCCTGGCTACAGACCGTGCCTTAGACAATTACATTCCCATGTCACGGTTGTCAGAGGACACCACAGTGAAGCTCGCTAACGTGATTACCACTCCCATAGCTAACCCCTTGGATCTGGGAGGGGGGGCAAAAGCTGTGGATTACAAACGTATTACTCAAATCTTATTGGCAGCGCCTGAGGTGGACAGTTTATTGATTATTCTCTGCCCACAACACGGCTCTGAAATCGATCTCACGGCCTATGAAATTGCTGAGCTCGCTAAACAATCCACAAAGCCCATTATGGCCTGCTGGATGGGTGATCAGAGTGTGGTGCCCGCAAGGCGACTCTTTAGCGCCCACCGTGTGCCTAACTTTAGAACCCCCGAGTCGGCGGTGGATGCTATTCGCTATATCAATCAGTATTTACACAACCAACAAATGTTGTTTCAAACCCCAAGCTCGAGAGTGATTGAAAGTGCGCCAAACTTGGAGCGTGCCCGTCATTTGATCGAAGAGCAAGTGGCACAGCAGCACTTTCACTTAAATGGCCTGGAAACAGAAAAACTCTTATCCTGCTTTGGCTTGTCTTACCGAGACAACATGCCGATGCCCCCTAATACCAGTAAAAATCCGCGCTTATTGATTAATCTTGGTGTGGTGCGTGACCCCACCTTAGGTCCGAGTCTGTATATCAGTCCAGGGGGACTCGCGGCCCATTTACCCCACACAATAACCTATGCCCTTCCTCCCCTGAACCCATTTTTAGCGGAGGAGTTTATTGGTCGCAGTCAATTGGCTCACTTAACCCATGTTGATTCCCATCTACCCATTCAGCAACACCCTGCCTTAATTAATATTCTGTTGCGTTTATCTGAAATGTGTTGTGAACTCGCGGCCATTGAACATTTAGAGCTCAGTTTATGGCAGCAAAATGATTCCTATGTCGAAATCTTAAATGCCCACATCACCCTCAATCAGGATCCTCTGATTCCCTATGATTACCGTCATTTAGCGATTCATCCCTATCCCTCTGACTTAGTCAAACAAGTGACTTTAAAAAATCAACTACCTGTACAAATCAGGCCCATTCGTCCAGAAGATGCTGAGATGGAACAACATTTTATTAAAAACCTCTCTGAGGACAGCCGGTATTTTCGGTTTTTAGATGCCCTGAAAGAATTACCCCGCTCACTCTTGGTTCGTTTTACTCAACTGGATTACGCCACAGAGATGGCGCTCATTGCCACCACCGAGGTAAATGGTGAGACTGTTCAAATTGGTGTTGCCCGTTACACCACCAATCCCGATGGCATATCCTGTGAATTTGCATTGGTGATTGGCGATCAATGGCAAAATCAAGGGCTCGGATCCATCCTCATGAATGAACTCATCCTGTGTGCTAAAAATAGACAATTAACCTTTATGAGCGGAGAAGTATTGGGCAACAACGCTGCCATGATGCACCTGATGCATAAATTGGGTTTTACGAGTCACATCGTCATTGAGGAGCCAAGCTTAAGAGCGGTCAGTCTTGATCTTAACCACTATGTGAGCTTACTAACAGAAGAAACTACTTAGGCAGTATTTGGCTAGGATTGAGGGGTTTGCCACGGTAACGAATTTCAAAGTGCATGATGGCGGAGCGTGTTGCTTCACTGGGTTCAATGCGACCAATCACTTGCCCTTTTTTTACCTGTTCACCTTCTTTAACTAAGGTTTTTTGATTGTCTGCATACACACTAAGTACATCTGCATTGTGTTTAACCACAATCATATGGCCGTAGCTTTTTAAGGAGTCTCCCACATAGCTCACCACGCCATTAGCAGCTGCCAGGACATTTTGGGGCTCTATTACTTCAATATCGAGTCCCTTATGTTCATGGTGATAGAGTGCGGTTTTATAGTGTTTAACTGGCATTGACCATTGAATGGCCAATACCTCTGCAGGGATGGCGGTCACGTCCTCTTTGGCTTGAGCTTGGGTATGTTTTTTTCTTTTGCTTTTAGGTTTCGCTGAATTGGGAGGGGTCTCAGTGTTTTGGCCTACTCTTTGGCCTGAGATACTTTGATCTGAAACGGGTGCAGGCGTTAGTGTGGAGGAGCAAGCGCTTAGGAACAACATACCAGTTATAAGAACACAATTGAGTTTTTTCATTGCACACTACCTTCCCTCAATGGTACGAACTTCACGGCTTCAATCATCTGTTGACTAAACCCCTCTTCCAGTCGATCCACCACCATCAATTGCTGCTTAGTGCCACCCACGGGAATCACCAAACGTCCACCTACAGCGAGCTGCTCTAACAGTGAATCGGGAATCGCTTGCGGCGCCGCAGCCACAATAATACCATCAAAGGGCTGCGCCTCAGCAAGGCCATAGGTCCCATCTGTATGCTTCAAACGTAGGTTATGAATTCTCATCGACCACACCCGTGATCGGGTTTTCTCTAGCAGCTGACCAATCCGCTCAACGGAATAGACCTCTTTAAAGAGTTTAGAGAGTACCGCTGCCTGATAGCCACAACCCGTTCCCACCTCAAGCACTTTCTCAAGAGGACGAGAGGCTTGTCTTAAAAGCTCTATCATCCGCGCCACAATGTAAGGCGCCGAGATGGTCTGGCCATGGCCTATGGGTAATGCACTGTCCTCATAAGCGCGGGAGGCAATAGCCTCATCCACAAAAGCGTGACGGGGGACACTGCCCATGGCTTTTAATACCGCTTGATCCGTAATACCGGCCTGACGTAAACGCTCTACCATTCTCTGGCGTGTACGCTCAGAGGTCATGCCATTTCCTTTTTCCACAGAACCGATCATGTAGATAACCAAGCGCTAATCGTATTTAGTTGCTGATAGTGGGTTAAATCCATTTGTAATGGCGTGATAGAAACATAGCCTTGACGTAGGGCATCAAAATCCGTTCCCTCTCCAGCGTCCGCAGCAGGACCTGCAGCGCCGACCCAGTAAACAGTTTGTCCGCGTGGGTTGCTGGCTTTAATAACAGGTTCAGCTTTATGTCGTTTGCCAAGGCGCGTGACTTTCATGCCCTTGAGTTCAGCAAATGGACAATCAGGAACATTGACATTAAGCAGTGTGGGTTCTGTTAAGCGCTTAGCTTGCATTTGTCGTACTAAGTTGACCACCACTTGAGCTGCGCACTCATAGTGTCCCTTACCCGTTTCGTTAACCAGCGAGACCGCGATCGCCGGAATACCCAACAAAAAGCCCTCTGTGGCGGCAGCCACCGTGCCTGAATAGACCGTGTCATCCCCCATATTGGCACCATGATTGATACCGGAGACAATAATATCTGGCACTTGCTCCAACAGTCCCGTCACCGCCATATGAACGCAGTCAGTGGGGGTGCCATTGACATGATAAAAGCCATTAGGAGCTCTCTTAACAATCAGCGGCCGATCAAGGGTTAATGAGTTACTGGCCCCACTTCTTTCGGCATCCGGCGCCACCACTGTCACCTCAGCGATGTCTTTTAAGTGCTCATAGAGGACCTGAATCCCTTGAGAAAAGTAGCCATCATCATTACTCATTAAAATACGCATAATGCAAACCTAAATACCCTTATTTTTTGGGTGGTAAATCTGTACAAACACCCTCTAGCCACTCTGCGGCCATGCCAATGGATTCACCTAAAGTCGGATGCGGATGAATGGTTTTACCAATATCTGCAGGGTCGCATCCCATTTCTATGGCCAAACAAATCTCGCCAATCATGTCACCCGCCTGTGTACCCACAATGGCCCCACCCACCAATTGATGGGTCTTCGCATCAAAGAGTAATTTAGTGAACCCCTCATCGCGACCATTGGCAATAGCTCGCCCGGAGGCCGCCCAGGGAAACACCGCTTTCTCAACGGCAATGCCCTGCTCCTTGGCCTGCTCTTCGGTGATTCCAGCCCAAGCAACCTCAGGATCAGTGTAAGCCACAGAGGGAATTTGCCGCGCATCAAAGTAACTTCGTAAGCCCTCAGCCGCCTCTGCCGCCACATGGCCTTCATGAACGGCTTTATGGGCTAGCATAGGTTGACCCACAATATCACCAATGGCAAAAATATGAGGAATATTGGTTCTGTTTTGACGATCAACAGGAATAAAGCCACGCTCATCAACCGTTACACCAGCTTGTTCAGCGCCAATGAGTTTACCGTTAGGTCGTCTACCGACGGCGACCAGAACCACATCATAGGTCTCTTTATCAGGGGTTCCCTGCGGTCCTTCAAAATAGACCACAATACCCTGTTCAGTGGCTTCCATTTTTGTGGTTTTGGTATTGAGCATGACCTTATCAAAACGTTTTAAGTTTCTTTTTTCCCATACCTTAACCAAATCTCGATCAGCACCCATCATCAGTCCTGATTGCATTTCCACCACATCAAGACGACTGCCTAACACCGAATAAACTGTCGCCATTTCAAGACCAATGATTCCCCCGCCTACAACCAACATTTTTTGCGGAACATGGGAGAGCTCAAGGGCCCCCGTTGAATCAATAATACGCGGATCTTGCGGAGCAAAGGGCAACTTAACTGGCTGTGATCCCGCCGCAATAATTGCTTTATTAAAGCGAATAATTTGCTTATCCCCATTGGCGAGAACCACAGACAAATGATGAGCATCGATAAATTGTCCAGTACCTTGTACCACTTGTACTTTACGGGCCTTTGCCATCATGGCAAGGCCACCGGTGAGCTTACCCACGACAGAGGCCTTCCACTGACGAAGTCCCTCTAAATCAATCTCTGGCGTGCCAAACTTTACACCGTGTTTGGCTAAGGCCATGGCCTCTTCCGTCACTGAGGCTACATGCAGTAAAGCCTTAGAGGGAATACAACCCACATTAAGACACACCCCACCTAAGGTGCTATAGCGTTCAACCAGGATAGTTTTTTGTCCTAAATCAGCACTTCTAAAGGCGGCAGAGTATCCACCAGGGCCTGCGCCTAAAACTAAGACTTCACATTCTAATGTTGCGGTTTCTGCCATATGATTATTCTCCTAGAGGGTGGCTCGTCTTAAATCAGCGAGTAGTTCCACCAAATAAGCGTTAAAGCGTGCTGCCAATGCGCCATCTATAACTCGATGGTCATAGGATAAGGACAGCGGCAAGATCAATCTTGGTTGAAACTGATTGTCCTTCCAAACTGGTTTTATCGTAGAGCGACATACTCCCAAGATCGCCACCTCAGGTGCATTAATAATTGGGGTAAAGTAAGTACCACCAATTCCACCTAAACTGGAAATAGAGAAGGTTCCACCTTGCATATCACTGGGAGAGAGTTTTCCCTCTCGCGCTTTCTTAGCCAGTTTCGCCGCCTCATCGGCAATTTGTAATACCCCTTTCTTATCGGCATCTTTAATCACTGGGACCACTAACCCATTGGGGGTGTCAGCGGCAAAGCCGATATGGTAATAATGTTTAACAACAAGGTTGTCCCCATCAAGAGAAGCATTAAACTGGGGGAATTTACGTAAGGCATTGCAAACTGCCTTGATTAAAAAAGCCAACATAGTCACTTTAATATCCGCTTGTTTATTCTCGGAATTCAGTTGTACACGAAAGGCCTCTAACTCGGTAATGTCTGCATCATCATTGTTGGTGACGTGAGGAATCATTACCCAGTTACGGTGTAAGTTGGCTCCTGAGATTTTTTTAATGCGGCTCAAGGGTTGGACCTCAATAGGACCAAATTTAGCGAAATCAACTTGTGGCCAAGGTAGGAGACCTAAGCCCAATCCCGCCGATACCCCTGGCGCAGCACTTTCCACTACAGCACTCAGCGCTGTTTTAACAAAACCTTGAACATCTTCTTTCAATATTCTGCCCTTGGGGCCACTGCCTTTGACCTTACTTAAATCTACACCCAATTCTCGGGCAAACTGCCTAACACTGGGGCTGGCGTGTGCTTTGGTAAATGCCACTTGGTCAACGACAGGTAGCTGCTCTGGCGCACTATTGGTAGCGGCCGTAGTCTTTTTGGTTTCACTGTCTTGAGACTGTGCAGCTTGAACAACATTTTGTTGTGGCGCAGGAGTTTGACTAACAGGGGCCGCTTGAGGAGCACTGACGTTTACTGCACTGCGTAATGTGGCAATAGCATGACCTTGAGAGACTTTATCGCCAAGCTTAACTTTTATGCCAGTAATCACCCCCGCTTGCGGAGCTGGCACTTCCATGGTGGCCTTGTCAGATTCAAGGGTGATCAGTGGGGCATTGGCTTCAACTGTATCCCCCTCTTTAACCATGATTTCAATGATTGGAATATTGTCAAAGTTACCAATATCAGGCACGGTAATCGTGATCTCTTCACTGCTTGTTACAGGCACTTCCTTGACACTCACTGCTGCAGGAGAGGCTTTCTCTACCTGACTGGACGCAACAGATTGAGCAACAGAGGGAGTTTTATCCTGAGAGGTTGGCGCGGCACTGGGTGTGCTCACAGCATTGTTTTCTTCTAGCGTTAAAATCACGCTGCCCTCAGAAACGCGGTCGCCGAGCTTTACATGCACCGCAGTGACTTGACCACTGGCGCTTGCAGGAACTTCCATGGTGGCTTTATCTGATTCTAGGGTTACTAAGGGATCGTCTTTTTTAACGGTATCACCGACTTTAACCATTAATTCGATGACGGGAATATTTTTGAAATCTCCAATGTCTGGAACTTTAACCTCGACGGCCATAGATAATTTCCTCCTCAAGAGCTAGTGGCTCAGATTATTGTGTGAACTAATTGGTGTTGATTGGGATCTATCCAAAAAACACGCCATAACCTTAATAGTTTAACATGTTAGAGTTATCTGGGCTGCTAAATAAGGGATTTACATGAAAATATCTGTGATTAAAATCATTGTCGTTGCTATCATCATTGGGGTGGTAGTTGAGGGTATCTCCATATACCGGAGCCTTAATTACTGGGGTCCTAAAACTCATAGCCAATTGGAATCCACACCGAGTGCCGCTCCCTTTTTAAAACTGACCTTACAGGATTTAAAAGAGCATCCACAAGCATTAAGTCAATGGCCAGGCAAAACCTTGGTGATCAACTTCTGGGCTACCTGGTGTGAACCTTGTAAAGAAGAAATGCCAATGCTCAGTCAGTTGCAAAATAACTTCCGCAGCAAGCAGGTTCAATTTATCGGCATCGGTGTCGATGACCCCAAGGACCTTAAAGCTTGGCTGCAAACAAGGCAAATCAGTTATCCCATTTTTGTGGGTAATGACAGTACATTAGAAATGACAAGAGCGTTGGGTAACGAGCAACAGGGAATACCCTTTACCATGGTTGTCTCACCTTCAGGTTCGATTGTTTATAAGAAACTCGGCAAGGTCAAAGAGGAAGAAATGAAGCAATTGTTGCAACAGTATATCGCGTCATAACAACGCGAGAGGAAAAGACTGGTCGGGGCGATAAGTTGACCAGGAGCCGACCGCTTTACTGAATCAGATCCTGAAGAAGATTGTTATCAACATTAATCTCAAGATCACGAACACTCCCTCGTCGGCCATTGGGCTTGATTAAAATAGAAGCCCCTTCGCGCTTCACTTCAGCTTAGGATCCACAATAGCGGCAGTACATATGATCACCTGAACTGTGAACCCGGCTGATTACGATAGTAGGTCCGCGCTGGAATTCCAGGGGACAAGTCAGGAGCGAACTGTTATTAGTCACCATTTCTTCCTGAACCGTTGAGATCACGCAAGACTTTGGCAATCCTTTCTTTTGCTACTGTCGACAAGCGTAGTTTTCTGGAATGCTGTTCAAACCGATTCCCCGCTTTACCCAAGAATTTTCATTTGGTGCGTAAAGCCCCTGCAACCGTGGCACATCATCAAGCAGAACACTGTTCACTCATTTTGTACATTAACGACATTTTGATTCTCCTTTCACATGTTGAATAAATCAGGAATTTTTTGATCCCAGCCATTAAACGAAAAGATCGGGGAATCCTTACAATCCCAAACTAAAAAATTATCTTCAATGCTGCCTAGTTTATGCTTGATGAGTTCTCGATCTTCTCCATCAGGCTTGATTTTAGAGGGAGAATAGTCTACTTGCCGCCTTGGCGGCAAGCATCAATAGATATGGATAGTCGACCTGAATCAGGTGGGTTCATTGGCGCAAACAAGGCTAGCTGTCCACCAATCTGTGGGAAGTCCAGTAAATCTGAAATTCGTCTAGTAAAGCGGGTGAAGTTCAACATGCATATCGTGATGCTAGGCTGCTGCTTTGGCGGTACTCTTCGGGTGGAGAGTATCCTGAAGAGGATGCTTGTCAGGCGTTCTTACCAAGGTAATGCCTCATAGAAGCGCTGAACGATTTCAAAAGCCGCATCAAAACCAGGAAGTTCTTCTTCGATTTCGTCGGCAAGACTTTCATACTCCTTGGCGGCCATTTGCCTGACCCGCGGGTCGGAGATTGAAGTTCTTACGGCATCTATATGTCGTGTCTTGCAGGAGAGAACCAGATGCGTTTTCACCTGGAGTAGTTCTTCCGCCGATAACGGTTTGCATTGAGTAAGCAACATGTGAAGATCATAAACATCCTGCCTACGATTCCTTTTCCGAACTGGCTGCTGTAATAATGATCTAAGTTTTTCAGCAAGCAGATTATTGAGGCTGTATGCCAGTAGCTCGTCACCACCCAGTAACGACAAAGTTTCTATGTCGTAAACAGCCTCGTTATAGCTGTAATCGATCTGGACGACTGTAGGAGACTGACCGGCCTTCAGTTTGGCAAGCTGGAGTGGTTTGCTTCTTGGGGCGAAGCCAATACTGACTGACAAGGTGGGAAAGCTTGCGTCATCACGGGATGGCTCAAGTTTGGTGGCTTGACGGCGACACATCGTGTCATAGGGTAATTGATCGTTTGCCGATTGGATTTGCGCGTCAAGCTCCGAAAGAAGGCTGTCATGATCGGCTTTGGTGTATTTGTCACGTGTAGAAAAATCTACATCTCTAGTGAACCTAGTGCTGTCATAACGAATCGCCATGAGTTGCCCACCCTTCATCACCATCTTGTGGCGAAGGGATGCGGACGTGCTAATGGCGCTTAGAACGATATGGACTGCCTCCCGAAAGTTTCTTTGACTAGGTGGTGCATCATTGACCCAATCAGTAAGAGCGAGCTCTTTAACGTATTTGTCACTCATCGATGTCATTCCCTCTTCCTGTCAAAGATGGAACGTTAATAGACAGTTTCCATCGATCTGAGAAATGGGGGAAATATTCACCTTCAGGATCCAGCTTTCTGGAGCCACCTCGCTGGGCATAAGCAACCCACTTTTCGATGGCAGGGTCACTGAGGTTGCAGACTTCTTCTAGAAGAAAACCCGAACGAACCTTGTCGATTGGCGTGCCATGCTGCTCAACCTCATCGATGATGTAGCGAAGGTGCCGCTTGGCTTCTGAAAGGAAAACGTCTATGACGTGCTGAATTCCCCCGCACAGTTGCGGTTCGCGCACCATATCCAGGAATACCCTGCCAATTGTAGCAATTCTCAAGGGTGAATTGGCCACGTTCCTGAATGCGCCTAGTTGCGAGCGCTCATGGAACTGAATAGAAGTTTTACCGATCTTGAGCAGGTTCAGTTTCGTTAACTTTGGCAAGCCGTTAGCGATGTATTCATCAAATCGGCCATCAAGATCCCTATGCATTTTCTCCAAGGCCTGTTTACGCCAGTCAGACGAAGGAGGGGTCGACATAAGAACAATCTTTGGGAATCGATCGGTTAGACCATGGTATTCCATGGCGCTTAGATGAGACACGTATGCAAACGGGTCCAAGCTACAGGCAATTTCCTGGGCAGTTGCACTTGAGTGCCCAAATAATAGATAGGCATGTTTGCCATTGTTGAGCGGTAGTTTTGTGAGTAGCTTGACGGATTGAAGCTGCTCCACAAGACTAAAAAAGAGGTGTTTCGGATTGTTGGATAAGGTACGCGTAGTTTTTAAAAAAAAAGCCTTGCCAACGTCATAGGCTGACACGGCAGGAAGTCCTGTAGAAGCTAGCGCTTGAACAACGCTTCCAACTTGAGCGTCCGTAACGCGTATTGTGTTATTCATTTATTGTTAACCTTTGTCCTTAGGACAAAGGTTAACAATAAATGGTATAAATGTCAAGGAATTAATTTGTGTATCTAATTTAGTCTAATAGGAACAGGGGAGATTGCCGTGTTTGCTTTGTAATATGCCAGCTGTTAAAATGCGTCCTTAGGACGCATTTTAACAGCTGGCAAGGTATTAGATTTTGATAGCCAAAACCACAATCATGTCTAAATCAAATGGTATTACAGAGGGATTCCATACTAAAATGGAAATGATGTCACGACGAGCATTTGGATTCAGAAACTTTGAAAACTACAGACTAAGAGTACTAACGCACTGCGGTTGGAATGGAATGTTTAATAGAGTTTAATGAATACTCATCCCCCGTTAATTGGGTACAGCCGGCTTTAAGATTGATGTCTGTGGGGAAAAAGGAGATAAGGGCCTATAGACCCATAATCTACTTGACAAAATGGTGGAGGCGGCGGGAATCGAACCCGCGTCCGAAAGTCCTCTGCAGTCAGTTCTACATATTTAGTCTCATTGTTGAATTTAATCATTAATACGTCAATGGACAAACGGATTAATGACGATTCACCATAAATTTAGTTCAGCAGGAGGTGACCCCCTGAAGAACGATTCTCTGTATATGACTCCGCCACTTGGTTGCCCAAGCTCCAACCCAGAGAACAATTGGTGCGGAGCCTAGCCTTAAGCGGCTAGGGCGTAGTTGTCGTCGTTGGCAACTATAAGTTTTCCAGATGGATTTACGAGGTTCACTGGTCCTCGATATGCACTGAACTGTTTTGCAACCCCCGTCGAAGCCAGGTCGCCCCCAGTACCTTTTAATTATCCTATGTAATAGGTCAAAAGTCACGGTTTAATGCTATATTAGGAGGATATGACTACATTTCAAGACCTTGGGCTTATTGAACCCTTATTAAAAGCGGTAGAGGAGATGGGGTACTCTGAACCCACTCCAATACAAAATCTTGCCATTCCAGCTATTCTTTCAGGACAGGATGTCCAAGCTATGGCCCAAACCGGGACAGGAAAGACAGCTGGATTCACACTTCCCTTATTGCAACATTTATCACGTTTTGCCAATACGGGTATGTCTCCGGCAAAGCATCCAGTAAGAGCGTTAGTTCTAGCTCCTACGAGAGAGCTGGTGATACAAGTCGAAGAAAGTGTTAAAAACTACAATAAGTATTTGTCTTTGAGATCCTGTGCCATTTATGGTGGGGTCAATATTCAAGAGCAAATCAAATTACTTCAGTCGGGTGTAGAAATTGTGATCGCGACACCTGGTCGTTTAATGGATCATGTTGGGCAAAAAACCATTCAACTCTCCC
This sequence comes from Betaproteobacteria bacterium, assembly GCA_018971415.1. Taxonomy (GTDB): domain Bacteria; phylum Pseudomonadota; class Gammaproteobacteria; order Burkholderiales; family Ferrovaceae; genus PN-J185. The sequence goes on along the minus strand of JAGXAW010000005.1, from coordinate 16,191 downwards.
AGGTTTCACACTTTGTGTTAGATGAAGCTGACAGAATGTTAGATATGGGATTTATCCCAGATATCAAAAAAATCGTTTCTCTTCTACCTCAGCAAAGACAAAACTTGATGTTTTCAGCGACCTTTTCAGATGAGATTAATCGCTTGGCCAAGGGGATACTGAATAACGCAGTCCAACTTCAGTCCGCGCAAAGAAACACAACAGCCGCCTCTGTCACTGAATCCTTTTATTTGATTTCAGAGCATCGAAAAAAAGAACTATTGGTTGAACTGTTTTTACAATCCAAACTGACACAAGCCATTGTATTTACCAATACCAAAATTGATGCGTCAAGACTGTCACAATCTGTCCTGCGTGAGGGAATAAAATGTGACGCCTTACATGGAGACAGAAGCCAACGAGAACGTATTGAAATTCTTGATAAGTTTAAAAATGGACAAATTGACCTACTAATTGCAACAGATGTGGCAGCTAGAGGATTGGACATTGAAGCATTACCGCTGGTCTTTAACTATGATCTTCCTAGTGTTGCTGAGGACTATATCCATCGTATTGGGAGGACGGGGAGGGCAGGCAGTGTTGGTCAAGCCATATCCTTTGTCACAGAAAGTGATAGACGCTTGGTTACAGCAATAGAAAAACTCACTACCAACCATTATGAGCTTAAATCTGGTGAGTCTATACTCTTTAAACCAGCAAAAAGTTCACCTGAAAAAACCATGGCAAGCTCAACCATCAGCAAGCCCTCTTACCTGACTGCAGTTCCCAAAAAACCGCAAGAAATTCCTGCCTTGTTAAAAAAATTAAATCTTGATGCTTGATGAGCATAGATGAGCCTTATTTTTTGGTGGTGTATGTACAGCCCGGAGCCTCATCCACTGAGTTTTCAGGTATGCATGGAGATAACATAAAAGTTCGTTTACAAGCGCAGCCCCAGGAGAATCAAGCCAATGAAGCGCTAATTAACTTCCTAGCTAATTCTCTTGAAATACCTAAAAGTAAGATTGAAATTGTGTCTGGAACACGAGGCCGCACCAAAAAAGTAAAATTCCATAAAAGTTCCCCAAAATTACATCAACTTTTATTATCAAAAAGATAAATTAATTCAATTGGTCTGTAATTATTAAACCCTTTAGAATGAGTTTAACTATCGATTATTCGGTAGTGACCTCCCTTGATGTGTTGATAGCCCGGCTCCCCCGGGCTTTTTTTTAATAAAAGTGGAATAAATGAGCAAAAATTCCTAAATTGAGTAAAATAAAAGATTATCTTATTTAAATAATCAATTTCTCTTATGGACAGAAATCATTTAGTCAGCTTATTGAGTCAATGTTTGCCTCGAGAATCCATCCTAACCGAAACTGAGGATGTTAAACCCTTCGAAACAGATGGCTTGTCTGCTTATAAACAATTACCTTGGATAGTTGTTTTACCCACGGAAGAGAGCCAAGTTCAAGCGATATTGAAGGTGTGCCATCAACATCATATCCCTGTGGTGGCAAGGGGTTCTGGGACAGGTTTATCTGGTGGTGCGCTTCCAGTTGAAAATGGGGTTCTGCTGTCCTTGTCTAAATTCACTAAAATTCTCTCCATTGATGCGCTCTCTAGAACTGCTGTGGTGCAGCCTGGGGTTAGAAATTTAGCCGTTTCAGAAGCTGCAGCTCCCTTAGGCTTATATTACGCCCCAGATCCGTCATCCCAAATTGCCTGCAGCATAGGGGGGAATGTGGCTGAAAACTCTGGCGGCGTCCATTGTTTAAAATATGGTTTGACCGTTCATAATCTTTTAAAAGTCAGAGCTGTAAGTATGGAAGGCGAGGTGTTGGAGTTAGGCAGTGAGGCATTGGATGCCGCAGGGTATGATCTGATGGCCTTGATAACTGGCAGCGAGGGCTTATTGGGTGTGGTAACTGAAGTGACTGTTAAATTGCTTCCCAAGCCACAATTGGCGCAAGCCATTTTGGCGGCGTTCGATGATGTTGAAAAAGCCAGTGCGGCAGTGGCTAACATTATTGCAGCAGGTATTATTCCAGCAGGTTTGGAGATGATGGATGGGCCCGCCACAAGAGCAGCTGAAGCTTTTGTTCATGCCAATTACCCTGTAGATGCTGAAGCTGTCCTAATTTGTGAGTCTGATGGAACTCCTGAGGAAGTGGCAGATGAAATGACAAGAATGAAAGCCATTCTTGAGGCCTCAGGTGCGCTCGAGTTACGTTATTCACAAGATGAAGCCCAAAGGCTCAAGTTTTGGGCTGGCAGAAAAGCCGCTTTTCCTGCGGTAGGTAGATTGTCTCCTGATTACTATTGTATTGACGGGACTATTCCCAGAAAAACCCTGGGTTATGTGTTAAAAAGAATTTATGAATTAGGTCGTGAATACAATTTGGAAGTGGCCAATGTATTTCATGCTGGGGATGGCAACTTACATCCTCTGATTTTATTTGATGCAGCCAAAGAGGGTGAATTCGAAAGAACGGAAGCCTATGCCGGAAAAATTCTCGAATTATGTGTTGAAGTGGGTGGCACTATTACTGGTGAGCATGGTGTTGGGGTGGAGAAAATCAATCAAATGTGTAGTCAGTTTGATAGCCCAACCTTGAGCTGTTTTCATGGTGTAAAGGCCTCCTTTGACCAAGAGGGATTATTAAATCCAGGTAAGCTTATTCCTTCATTACACCGTTGTGCAGAGCATGGCAGGATGCATGTTCATCACAACCAGATGTCACATTCACATTTACCCCGTTTTTAATCTTATGAATTCAATTGAAGAGATTTCTGGTTTTATTAAGGATTGCGCTGAAAGGCAACGAACAATTGGGATAAAAGGGTCTAGTTCAAAAGCCTTTTGGGTGTCCCCAGTGGCAGATGAGGCCCTTGATATGACCCACTATCAGGGCATCATTGATTACGAGCCTAGTGAACTTGTCATGACGGTGAAAGCAGGCACAAGCCTACTTGAGGTTATGAATACTCTAGACAAAGAAGGACAGGTTTTACCCTTTGAGCCCCCAGTCTTTAATCATGCTGGAACAATTGGTGGTATGGTGGCAAGTGGTTTATCAGGACCCAGACGCGCTTATGCCGGCTCTCTTCGGGACTATGTTCTTGGCGTCAGATTAATAGATGGTTTGGGGCAGGATTTACACTTTGGCGGACGAGTGATTAAAAACGTTGCAGGTTTTGATGTATCAAGGCTAATGGCAGGGGCGTTGGGATCACTAGGTGTTATCTCTGAGGTGTCTTTAAAAGTCATGCCAAAACCCCAGTATGAAAAAACCATTAGTTTAACCATGAGTGAATCACAGGCCATTCATACAATGAATGAGTTGGCCAGCAAACCTTATCCACTCTCAGCCACCAGTTATGCTCAAGGGGAATTAAGAATTCGTTTATCCGGTGCTGAGGTAGCTGTAAAATCGGCCCATGCAGAGATTGGTGGGGAGTTGTTAGAGGATGCTGAACCATGGTGGCAGTCCATAAGAAACCAAAGTGCCTCTTGCTTTGATAGTCAAAAACCTCTTTGGCGATTATCCGTCAAAAGCACTGCTAAGCCACTAGGGTTATCTGGTCAATGTTTGATCGAGTGGGGTGGTGCGCTGCGTTGGATCAATAGCGAGCATACGCCTTCACAGATTTTTAAAGTAGCAGAGGAAGCGAGGGGTCACGCGCAGCTTTTTCGTAAAGGCAATCCAAACAAGCCCTTAAGCTCTCCTTTGTCAGCGGCCTTAATCCCTATTCACCAACGATTAAAAAATAACTTTGATCCAAAAGGGATCTTTAATCCAGGACTACCAGGAAACTTTTAGTATGTATGTCAATTTAACCCCCGAGTTCAAACAATCCGAGTTTGGAGAAGAAGCGGAAAAAATTTTAAGAACCTGTGTGCATTGTGGTTTTTGTTTGGCCACCTGCCCAACTTATCAACTGTTAGGTAACGAACTCGACAGTCCCCGGGGGCGTATTTACCTCATCAAAAACGTACTTGAAGGGGAACCTGTTACTGACAACACACAACTTCACCTAGATCGTTGTTTGACTTGTCGTGCCTGTGAGACCACCTGTCCCTCTGGTGTGCAATACGGTAAGTTGGTCGACATCGGAAGAAAAGTCGTTGAACAGTCCGTGGGACGCAGCAGGGGTCAGAAATTTAAAAGAGAATTACTGAAAAAAGTATTACCAAACCCTAAATTGTTTAATCCCTTAGTGGATATTGGTCAAGCATTAAAACCATTGCTACCAAAATCCATGACTCAAGCACTACCCGATAAGCAGGTGCCTCACCTTTGGCCTAGCCAAGTACATTCGAGAAAAATGATTGTCTTTGAAGGTTGTGTTCAGCCAAAATTAACCCCTGAAACCAATCTTGCAGCGGCGAAAGTATTAGATCGTTTAGGGGTTTCTGTCCTTCGTGTGGCAGGCAGTGGTTGCTGCGGAGCGCTCACTCATCATTTAAATGATGAAGATGCAGCGTTGAGTGCTATGAAGCGAAATATTGATGTTTGGTGGCCACATATCGAAAAAAATGGTGTTGAAGCCATTATCATTACGGCGAGTGGTTGTGGTACAGAAATTAAGCAGTATGGTTACTATTTGCAACATGACCCCGATTACTCTGATCGAGCACAACAGATATCTCATTTGGCCAAAGACATCTCAGAAATCATGTCTGAATTACCCGTTGATCAACTCATTAGCCATCAAAAAACCGATGAGAGAGTTGCTTTTCATGCGCCCTGTTCATTGCAACATGGACAAAAGCTAAAGGGGTTTGTTGAAAAATTATTGCAACAGTGGGGTGCTCAACTGACCGCAGTTCCCGATGCCCATTTATGTTGTGGTTCGGCTGGAACTTACTCTATTTTGCAGCCAGAGATTTCTAAACAATTGCAAGCCAATAAAATTAAAGCCCTTGAAAGTGGGCGGCCTGACATTATTCTCACGGCCAATATTGGTTGCCAAACTCATCTTAAGGGTGTGAGTTCTGTGCCTATCGTTCATTGGATTGAGTGGTTAGCGTCGAAACTGGAACTTGAGGACAACGAGAGCCACGCCTAGGGCAACAAGTCCCATACCAAACATGGCAAGGGTAGTGAGTCTCTCGTCAAAACAAATATAGGCAATTAGCGCAGTCACTGGCGGGACAAGGTAGAGTAGGCTGGAGACCTCAGAGGCTTCGCCATCTCTGATAAGTTTATAAAGTAAGGCCACTGCACCCACTGACAGTGCCAGTACTGACCAGGCCATGGCAAAAACCAGTGGCATGTTCCACTCAACCGTGCGCTGCTCAAACTTAAGGGCCAATAACCAAAACACAATTCCTGATGCGGCATATTGCAATACTCCCCCCGTTCTAATGTCAACACTGGCGAAGAACCGCTTTTGATAAACCGTACCTGCGCTAATGCTTAATAATCCAATGCAGGCAAAAAAACCAGATAAAAGTGTCAGATCATGGCTTGATACACGATGTGCCAATACCAAAAATAAACCGATTAAACCGATGAGTAAGCCACTCCATTGCCTGATAGTTAGCCGCTCATTGAGGACAAAAAAAGCTGCCACAGAGGTGAGGATGGGCTGCATTCCAACAATCAGTGAGACCATCCCCGCTGGCATCCCCACTGCGATGGCTGCCCACACACCACCCAAATAACCCGCGTGTACCAATAATCCTGATACGGTGACATGAATGGCTGCCATTGGTGAAGGCGGCCATTGGGCTTTCGAAAAAATAGCAATAATGAGTAAGATAAGTGCAGCAAGCGCCATACGAATGGCGAGAAAAGTCATCGGCTCCATGTAGGGTAAGCCATAACGAGCCCCAATAAACCCTGTTGCCCACAAAAACACAAAGACTGCTGGGATAATAAATAAAGAAAGGATTTTTTTATAGTTATGCATTTAACTGAAATAAGTGTGTATGGTTGATGATGTTGTTAATACTGCCTGCTAACGTGTTAGTAAAGTGTATGGTTGGGTCTGCAATACCTAAGTGTTGTAATGCGGCAGACAAACATGCAAAGCTGCAATCAATGGGTTTTGCAAGATTCTGTTTACTCAGTTTTTGACCTCTTTCGTCAAGGACAACGGGTATATGGCGATATATGGGTTCAGGATAACCTAGCTGCTCTTGAATAAAGCGTTGTACAAAGGTGTGATGAAATAAATCTGCGCCCCGAACAACGTGATTAATCTGCTGTAATGCATCGTCAACACACACTGCAAGATCATAACTTACTTTTCCGTCATTGCGATAAATAATAATTCGCTCTTCTATGCCAAGGTGAGTGGAGCACAGCTGGTTAACATCTCTAAATTGGCTAGAGACAGTGTCTATGTGTAATCGCCAAGACAGCCTTTGGTTAGAGGGATTCTTATCTTTTAAACAAGGACAGTCTTGAGATTTAAACGCTTGACGTTGTGCGCGATTACAAGAGCATGGATAGACTAGGCCTTTGTTTTTAAGCTCTGTCAATGATTCCAGGTAATAATCCAGTCGTTGGGACTGATAGAGAATATCCTCATCACTGATTAAACAATATCCATTGAGTGTATCGATGATATGACTGACAAAAATAGAATGACAACGCTCTGTATCAATATCTTCAATTCGGATAATCCATTGACCATGGTTTTGTCTCGCCTCAATAAAACTGGCAAGAGCGGTAACAAGGGAGCCTAGATGCATTTTCCCAGTCGGGCTTGGGGCAAAACGTCCACGGTAGAATAACTGGGATTTTTTGTTCATAGGGCATTGAAAACAGCGATGACAATATCGAATACAAAAAGAATAATATTGTTTTTTATTATAGAATAATAAAATATTTATTAGGAATCATTCAATTATGTTCGCTATCCGTAAAAGTGAAGACCGTGGTCATTTTAACCATGGCTGGTTGGACTCATATCACAGCTTTTCTTTTGCAGATTATTATGATCCCCAGCATATGGGCTTTAGTGTGTTACGTGTCATCAATGAGGACCGAGTGGCGCCTGGTACGGGGTTTGGTACGCATCCTCACCGAGACATGGAGATTGTCACTATCATTTTATCCGGGGAGTTACAACATAAGGACAGTATGGGTAATGGTTCCGTGATTCGTCCAGGTGATGTGCAAAGGATGACGGCTGGTCGGGGCGTTACCCATAGTGAAATTAATCCCTCATCAACCAATCCGGTCCATTTATTACAAATCTGGCTATTACCTGAACAGCGCGGTCTTGAGCCTGGGTACGAGCAAAAGAGTTTTAGTGAACAAAACTATTTAAATCAATTCCTATTGCTGGCCTCTCGTCATGGGGAGGAGGGGTCTGTCATTATTCATCAAGACATAAAACTCTTTAGGAGCAAATTAAGCGCAGGATCAAAGTTACACCATGAGCTTAATCCTGCTAGAAAAGCTTATCTTCATGTGATAGACGGTCATCTTGATATTAACAACCATCCACTTCAGAGCGGCGATGCAATGAAAGTTGAGGGTGAAAACCAGTTAATACTTCAGGCGAAAACCGACAGTCAATGTATATTATTTGATTTACCTCATTAAACATGAATTATTCACACTCTTTAATATCAGCAAGCTTAGTGAAACGCTATAAGCGTTTTTTAGCGGATGTGGTTTTAGACGATGGGACGCCACTGACAGTCCATGTTCCCAATACAGGTTCACTGATGGGCTGTGTGGATCCAGGTTTACCCGTCAGATTGTCAGATTCACTCAATGATCAGAGAAAATACCGCTACACCCTTGAACAGGTTATCCTGCCAACAGGCCGAGTGGGAGTGAATACGCACATTGCTAACCAATTGGTTGGTGAATCTTTAAAGGGAGGTTTACTGCCTTCATTTAAATCGTTTAAATCGATGCAAGCTGAAGTTAAGTATGGACAAGAAAATAGCCGTATTGATTGGTTATTAACCGATGACTTTAATAACCGTTGTTTTGTTGAAGTTAAAAATGTGACCGCTGCGGTAGAAAACGGTATTGGGTTTTTCCCTGACGCGCCCAGTGAGAGAGCGACAAAACATTGTCGCGAGTTAGTGAGAATTATTGAAGAGGGAGCGCGTGCTGCTATTATTTTTTGCGTACAACGCTCAGATGTGACTGAAGTTCAGCCTGCAGAACATATCGATCCCGTCTATGCCAAAGCGCTTAGAGATGCTCAAAGACAGGGTGTTGAACTCTACGCTTTAGGTGCTGATTTAAGTGACACCTCTGTCCATTTGGTGCGTGAGTTACCTGTCAGATGTGCGTTGTAATAGTATAATTCAATCGTTAAATAAACTGAGGTATGTTATGCCACATGCAATAAGATTTGATCAACCAGGCGGCCCTGATGTGTTGAAATGGCAAGAAGTTGAGGTCGGTCACCCTAGCAAAGGTGAAGTCAGACTAAGACACACTGCTGTGGGGCTTAATTACATTGATGTATATCATCGTACTGGGCTTTATCCAGCCCCTTTGCCTGCCATACCAGGGTTGGAAGCAGCCGGCGTAGTAACGGCGGTAGGGGAGGCTGTCAACGACTTGGTTGTTGGCGATCGAGTAGCCTATGCATCGGGACCTTTGGGAGCTTATGCTGAAGAAAGAATTATGCCTGCTGACCGGGTAGTTAAGTTACCCAACACAATTAGTGATGAGCAAGGTGCTGCCATGATGCTACAAGGTCTGACAGCTCAGTACTTACTAAGACGTACTTATCCCGTTAAAGCTGGGGACACCATACTGGTTCACGCGGCAGCGGGAGGAGTTGGACTGATTCTGTGTCAATGGGCCAAGTATCTTGGCGTGAAGGTGATTGGGACAGTGGGCAGTGAAGAGAAGGCTGAGTTAGCCCGACAGTTTGGTTGTGATTACCCAATTGTTTATACCAAAGAAGATTTTCATCAAAGAGTTATGGAGATCACCAACGGTCAAAAAGTCCCTGTTGTTTATGACTCAGTGGGTAAAGATACCTTTATGAAGTCTTTAGATTGCTTGGCGCCCTTAGGTCTTTTGGTTTTATTTGGTCAGTCATCTGGCAATGTCCCACCTTTTGATTTAGGACAGTTGTCAGTTAAGGGTTCCCTTTTCATCACACGTCCAACACTCGCGACTTACACGGCGAAAAGAGAAGATCTTGTGGCAGGGGCGCAGGAACTCTTTGATGTGGTGGGTAAAGGAATAGTTAAAATTAATGTGAATCAACGCTACCCTCTAAAAGATGCGGCACAAGCACATCGCGATTTAGAGGCAAGAAAAACCACTGGTTCAACAATTTTTACGGTGTAATTATGAATATCGATAAAGAATTAGATGCGCGCGGTTTAAGCTGTCCATTGCCTATTTTGCGTACCAAGAAAACGCTCTCTGATATGAGTTCCGGTGAGTTATTAAAAGTGATCGCAACGGACAGTGGTGCCCCCAAAGACATGCAAGCTTTTTCAAATCAAACCGGTCATGAATTGATTGAGACCTCCGAAATGAACGGCGAATATACTTTTGTTTTTAAGAAAAAATAAGGATTTTTTATGAAAAAAATGGCTATTATTGCCAGTAAGGGTACGCTTGATATGGCGTATCCTCCCTTTATTCTCGCCTCCACTGCTGCAGCATTGGGTTTCGAAGTAAAGGTGTTTTTTACTTTTTACGGGCTTCAGTTACTTAAAAAAGACTTGTCTGATGTGAAAATCAGTCCATTAGGTAACCCTGCTATGCCTATGCCAGTTCCCATGCCAAGCCTAGTACAGGTGATTCCTGGTATGGAGTCAATGGCGACCATGATGATGAAGGATAAATTAAAGAAAAAAGGGGTAGCGAGTCTTGAGGAACTAAGAGACATGTGCCTTGAAGCCGGGGTTATATTAATTGCCTGCCAAATGACTTTAGATTTATTTGATTTTAAACGTGACGATTTAATTGAGGGCATCGAGTATGGTGGCGCTGCCACTTATTTGGATTTTGCCGGTGACTCGAATGTCAGTCTCTTTGTATAAAGATCAATGAATGAGGCTAAAGGAATAGTCTATCTCGTTGGTGCAGGTCCTGGTAATGTTGATTTACTGACCCTTCGTGCTCTAAGACTTCTTCAAACCTGTGATGTGGTTCTGTATGATCAACTGGTATCCCAAGATATTCTTGATTTGATTCCCCGTCATGTGGTGGTAGAAAACGTCGGCAAACAACGCAGTTTTCATCCCGTCCCCCAATTAGAAATTAATCAGAGATTAGTTGCTCTCGCTCTAGAAGGTAAAAAAGTACTGCGTCTTAAGGGGGGAGACCCTTTTATTTTTGGTCGCGGTGGGGAGGAGATTGAAACACTCAAAGAGCAGGGTATTGCCTTTGAAGTTATACCAGGTATTTCTGCCGCAAATGGGGTTGCCGCTTTTGCAGGCATTCCCCTAACACATCGAGAGCATGCTCAGTCTTGTTTACTGGTTACCGCCCATTTAAGAGAGGGCTCCTTTGATTTAGATTGGCCAGCCATCGTGCGTGAAAGACAAACCGTAGTCATTTATATGGGGTTACATGGTTTGGACAGATTGGTGGTACAGTTATTAGAGGCTGGTATGAAGCCTAACATGCCTGCTGCACTGATTGAGCAGGGGACGAGGGACAAGCAAAAAGTTGTGACAACAGTGGTTAAAGAACTCCATCGAGCCAGCCTGGAACACAAATTAACGTCACCAACTCTGATCATTATTGGAACGGTTGTGGAGTTACAGCAAAAACTCAGTTGGTTTGGGCATGTTTAAGGAAATAAATTGTTTACTCACTTAAGGAGATCTATGATGTCAGGCAATGTGGGAACACTCGATCGCGTTATACGCGTCATTATTGGAGCAGTCTTATTAGCGGCCTCAGCTACCGGTAAAATTGGCATTTGGGGATGGCTCGGCCTGCCTTTGATGTTAACTGGTTTAATAGGTTGGTGCGGCTTGTATCAACTCATTGGCTTTAGAACTTGTCCACTTAAAAAGTAGCTAAACAAAGCGGGCCACAAAACAATTATCTAAACCGGCAGGAAGCGGAATCAAGACGGTATGACCGCTTCCTGGTGCCACAGTAGTGGATTCACCCTCAAGGTTGCGCATCGCATCAATAGTAAAACTTTGGTTTCCTTTGGGGTCAACTATTTCAATACGATCCCCCACTGAAAAGCGGTTTTTTACAGCGATCTTCGCCCAGCCTGAATCATCGTAACCCACAATATCGCCAACATATAAATTTCGATTTGATTCGGAATGGCCACGAAGATAATTTTGTGTTTCTTGGTCGGGATGGCGTTCATAAAAGCCGTTGGTATATCCTCGGTTAGCCAAGCCTTCAAGAGAGCTTAATAATGTGGGATCCAGTTCTTTGCCCATCACCGCATCATCAATAGCTTGTCGATATGCCTGGCAAGTCCTGGCAACATAATAGGGAGACTTGGTGCGTCCTTCGATCTTCAGTGAATCAACGCCGATTTTAGCAAGTCTTCCAACATGTTCAATGGCCCGTAAATCCTTTGAATTGAGGATATAAGTGCCGTGCTCATCTTCCTCGATGGGCATCAGTTGCCCTGGACGGTTAGCTTCTTCAATCAAGTAGACATCACCCTCACCATTTTCTTGAGCGGTATGGACTTTGTAGTCCCAGCGACAAGAGTTGGTACAGGTCCCTTGATTAGGATCACGATGATTAAAATAACCGGAGAGTAGGCAGCGTCCAGAATAGGCGATACATAAGGCGCCGTGAATAAAGACTTCAAGTTCCATTTCAGGACATTCTTGACGGATTTCTTCAATTTCTTCTATTGAGAGTTCGCGGGATAAAATAATACGACTGATTCCCATAGAATGCCAAAAGCGCACAGCGGCATAGTTTAATGTATTGGCTTGGACCGATAAATGCACTGGCATATCAGGCCAGGTTTCTCGAATCATCATAATCATGCCAGGATCTGCCATGATTAAAGCATCCGGTTTTAAGGCAATGACTGGCGTAATGTCTTCAATATAGGTTTTGATTTTGGCATTGTGAGGCAGTATGTTACTGACCAAATAAAACTTTTTATTCAGTTCATGGGCCCTTTGTATGCCAAGAGCGAGATTGTCTAATTTACCAAAACTGTTGTTTCGTACTCTTAAACTATAACGTGGTTGCCCAGCATAAATCGCATCCGCTCCATATCTAAAAGCGGTTTCAAGCATATCGAGTGAGCCAACGGGGGCGAGTAATTCAGGTGTCTTTATCATTGTTTATTGCAAATAGTGAATGAATCGAATAACTTCTTCGGGGTGGTCTATGATGGCATTGTGTGGCCATTCGTGGGGAGGTGTGGCAGATCCCAGATAACCATATCTGGCAATAATGCCACTCATTCCTGCCGCTTGGGCTGCAAGCATATCCCGTTCATCATCGCCCACATAAGCGAGGTTATCAGGCGACATGTCTAGCAGCTCTGAGGCACCCAATAAGGGATCTGGAAAGGGTTTGGGTCTTGGAAAAGTATCTCCACTGACGACACAGCCACTGCGCTGTGCAAGTCCTAATTGTGACACCAAGGGATCTGTAAAGCGTTTGAACTTATTGGTCACAATGCCCCATGGAATATGGTGTGAATCCAGGTAGTCCAATAAGGCAGGGACGCCATCGAATAATCTGGTGTGGAGACACAAATTATTTTGGTACAGAGTGAAAAATTGTTCCTTTAGTTCATCAAAAAAAGGATCTGATGCACTGATTTTAAAGCCTTCCTCAATTAAGCCTCTGGCGCCTTGAGAGGCTCTGGGCCTTAATTTTTCAAGGGGAAGTGTGGGGTTCCCATATTGTTCAAGCAATAGGTTAGTGACTCTGGCAAGATCTGGTGCAGTATCTGCCAAGGTCCCATCTAAATCAAACAGAACGCCTTTTATCACGGTTTAACACAGTGAACAGCATAGTTCACATTGATATTAGATGTGTTAGCGTAAACCCGCGTTAAGGGGTTATAACTCAAGCCGATGTATTCTCTAACTTCGAGGCCTGCTTCGCGTGCGAAACTTGCTAATTCTGAGGGTTTGATGAATTTTTCGTAATCATGAGTCCCTTTAGGCAGTAATTTTAAAATATATTCAGCGCCTAGGATGGCAAACAAGTAGGATTTTGGATTACGGTTAATGGTTGAAAAGAAAACATGGCCGCCACTTTTAACGAGTTTCGAGCAGGCGTGAACAGTGCTTTTAGGATCAGGGACGTGTTCTAGCATTTCCATGCAAGTGACCACATCAAAAGATTGGGGGGCGCTCTCAGCGAGTGATTCTGCTGATATCATCTGATAATCAACTTTAACGCCACTTTCCAATCCATGCAGAGTAGCCACTGAAAGTGACTTTTCAGCCAAGTCGATTCCAGTGACTTGGGCGCCACGTTGCGCCATCGATTCCGCCAAAATTCCGCCACCACAACCCACGTCCAACACTTTTTTATTGGATAAGGACGCCAAAGAATTAATCCAATTGAGGCGTAAAGGATTAATAGCGTGTAAAGGTTTAAACTCGCTATTAGGATCCCACCAACGATGTGCGAGAGCGCTAAACTTTTGTAATTCAACTGGGTCGTGGTTGGCTGACATAATTTTATTTTCTTTATCTGTAGGTGATATAAATTTCAGCACGACGGTTTTTAGCCCTGCCAGCTTTTGTACTGTTGGTTGCAACAGGGTCTGCCATACCTAATCCACTGACGCTAATAATTTTTGCGTTAAGGCCTTTTTTAACTAAGTATGCTTTGACAGCCTGAGCACGTTTTAATGACAATTTGAGGTTGTATTGTTTACTGCCCACATTATCTGTGTAGCCAACAATTTTAATCGCTTTGATTGGGTTCTTTCCGTGATGATGGATTTTAATTTTTGCCAATTCAGCGTTAATGGCTTTTTTTCCATTGGGTTTAAGAATCGCTTTATCAAAATCAAATAAGGCATCGGCAGACAGGGTAATGTCAGGGTGATGCATAACCATAGGTTCGTGAGCCTGTGGTCGTGGGATAGCGATGGGTGGGGTTGGCTCAGCAGCAGGAGCTACTGTAGGACCACACTGGTTGTTGGACACGGTTTGTCCGGCGCCAAGGCCGACGCAGTGATTAAAATTATCTGTCACAATTGAGCCATAACCTGATTGCAAATGATCTGGGTACACCCCGTTTTCTTCAGCTTGTGACAAGCTTGATAGCATTAGACCTGTAGTCAAACTCAGGGCGGCACACAACGCGAAAATATGTTTATGGTTTCTCATGACAAATCTCCTTTTACATTAGACTCTTATTATAGGTTATTTGGAGCTCAAACTGTTAATTTTACTAAACGGATTAAGCATTTTTGACCTTCATTTTGTGATAAAATTATCAGTTATTTCAATTATAAATAATTAGTGTAAGTTCTTATGTCCTCATTTGCCAAAGAAACATTGCCTGTAAGTCTTGAAGACGAGATGCGTCGTTCCTATTTGGAATATGCCATGAGTGTCATTGTGGGGCGTGCTCTGCCAGATGTGAGAGATGGTCTTAAGCCAGTTCACAGACGTGTATTGTTTGCCATGCATGAGCTTTCAAATGATTTTAACAAGCCATATAAAAAGTCGGCTCGTATCGTGGGTGATGTGATTGGTAAGTATCACCCCCATGGAGACACAGCTGTGTACGATGCAATCGTACGTATGGCACAGGATTTTTCCTTACGCTATCCGCTCATTGATGGGCAAGGTAACTTTGGTTCGGTAGATGGAGATAACCCAGCTGCTATGCGTTACACCGAAATACGCATGGCCAAAATTACCCATGAGTTACTCTCTGACATTGATCGGGACACTGTTGATTTTGGACCTAATTATGACGGTTCTGAAAAAGAGCCTTTGATTCTGCCGGCCCGTTTTCCAAATTTGCTGGTTAACGGCTCCTCTGGGATTGCCGTGGGTATGGCAACCAACATTCCTCCTCATAACTTAAGCGAAGTGGTAGACGCTTGTTTGGCTCTTTTAGCTGATCCTAACATTTCGATTGAAGCGCTAATTGATATTGTTCCGGCCCCTGATTTTCCGACTCGGGGCATCATTTATGGTACTGCCTCTGTTCGTCAAGGATATTTGACGGGTCGTGGACGGGTGCTCATGCGTTCTCGAACCCATGTTGAAGATATTGAAAAGGGTAATGGCCGGCAGGCAATTATCGTTGATGAATTACCTTATCAAGTTAATAAGGCGAATTTAATCATTAAAATCGCTGAATTAATCCGTGAAAAACGCATTGAAGGTATTTCAGATTTACGTGATGAATCTGACAAATCTGGTATGCGTATTGTTATTGAGCTTAAGAAAGGTGAAATGCCTGAGATTATTCTCAATAACTTGTTCAAGCTTACACAACTGCAAGAATCTTTCGGTATGAACATGGTGGCTTTGGTGGATAACCAACCTAAGCTACTTAACTTAAAAGAATTTTTAGATGCCTTCTTAAGACATCGACGAGAAGTCATCACTAGAAGAACTGTCTTTGAACTTGGTAAGGCTAGAGAGCGCGCCCACATCCTAGAGGGGCTCGCTGTTGCTTTATCTAATGTCGATGAAATTATTGCTCTCATTAAGCGTTCTGCTAACCGACAAATCGCAAAAGAAGCATTGATGGGCACCATGTGGTCATCTCAATTGGTTAAAGAGATGATTGAGCGTGCACCTGAAAATGCTTCTCGTCCAATTGGACTCTCTGCTGATGTTGGGCTCTTTAATGATCAATACCGACTCTCAGAGACCCAAGCTGTTGCGATTTTAGAAATGCAATTGCAACGTCTGACTGGTTTAGAGCAAGAAAAGATTATCGACGAGTACAAGGATGTCATGGAGAGAATTATTGATCTTCTGGATATTCTTGCAAACTCGCATCGAATCACCAAAATCATTGCTGAAGAGTTGGTTAAAATAAAAGAATCCTTTGGTGATCAACGACGCAGTGAAATTGTGGTCAATACCGAAGATATTGATATGGAAGATTTGATCACACCAGAGGAAATGGTGGTGACCTTGTCACATGATGGGTACATTAAAGCTCAACCTATCAATGATTACAAGGCTCAAAAACGTGGTGGTCGAGGAAAACAGGCTACGGCCACTAAAGAGGATGATTTTATTGATCGATTGTTTGTGGCCAATACCCATGATCATGTGCTGTGTTTTACCAGTTTAGGTAGAGTGCATTGGCT
>JAGXAW010000030.1 GCA_018971415.1 Betaproteobacteria bacterium | reverse complement strand
ATCTACTCTAAGAACTTCAAGCCCATCAATACCTAGGATAGAATCTATCTGGGACATCGGTATTACCTCCATTAAAAAAGTTTCTTCGCAAAAACAATTTTAATGAATACCGCTGTCCCCCGTTAATGATGTAGAGCCTTAAAGCCTCTCTCTTATCAGCGGAACGTTTAAATCCCTGGTTGTCGAATGAGAAAATCTCCTTGCGTTGACACTACTCCTGCTGAGCAGCCTCTTCAAATGTCTTAATGCGTTATAGCTCGTTAGCATCGGGGTCAGCAAGCCTCTACGCTGGCATAAACTTCCCTTACTTTTATTAATCATTCCAGCTTTAACTCCTTGAAGATTTTGGTTTTTAACTTGCCAAAATAGTGGGCGGTGCTATTGTCTGAGCTATCAAAGCCACCGGTTTATCCTTGCAGAGTTCATCCATCCAACCGTTCATATTCACATTAACCTAACAACTCTAGATTGTTTTTGGTAGGTTTGTGTCTCAATTGAAACATTACTGTCAATGTGTAAATGGGTGATTAGACAGCTTTATATAACAATTTCATTTATAATCTAAATACCTATTTCTCTTAGCATCTACGCAATAAAATACTCTCAAGAAATCATCAAGTCTGGTAACACTAATATAGGTGTTTAGTGAGTTTTTGATACGAACTATTGGTAAGCTCTGTGGAAGATTACATTACAAACCTTAATAGTTTAAATAAATGATTACTCTTAACCAAGTTACTTTACATCGCGGTACGAAAACCATTCTTAATCAAGCGACTATTACAATTAATCCTGGTGAAAAAGTGGGATTAGTTGGTCGTAACGGAACAGGTAAATCAACCTTATTCGCTCTTCTTGATGGAAGTTTGCATGAGGATGGAGGGACATACCAGATCCCCACCCACTGGCGTCGCGCTCAGGTTGCTCAAAATATGCCAGAAACTGAGATGGGTGCGACCCAATTTGTTATTGAGGGCGATACGCCTCTCATGGCTGCTCGCAAAGAAGTCGCAGAAGCAGAGTTAAGTGGTGACGGTGAGCGTATGGGTTTAGCCTATGGGGCATTATACGAAGCGGGTGAAAGCGATGCAAAAGCGAGAGCGCAAACTCTGATTTTAGGCCTCGGATTTAAACTCTCTGATCTTGATAATCCAGTTAACAGTTTTTCGGGTGGCTGGCGTATGCGCCTACAATTAGCTCGAGCGCTGATGTGTCCATCTGACTTATTACTACTGGATGAACCTACCAACCACTTAGATCTCGATGCCTTAGTGTGGCTTGAGTCTTGGTTAACACGCTACACCGGTACCATGTTAGTGATTAGTCATGATCGCGACTTTTTAGAGGCCGTAACCAAAGTCACCATTCATCTTGAACATTCTAAACTGACGCGCTATGGCGGAAGCTATGGGTTTTTTGAAAAACAACGTGCCGAACGGATGTTGCTCGAGCAAAACGCCTATGAAAAACAACAAGAAAAAGTTGCCCATTTACAAAAATTTATTGCCAGATTTAAAGCCAAAGCGAGTAAAGCCAAGCAAGCACAAAGTCGAGTTAAAGCCCTAGCCCGAATGGAGATGATGGCCCCTCTTCTCGCGGATGCTGAATTCGTTTTTGAATTTGATGAGCCTAAACATCTACCTAATCCGATGTTAACGCTGAGTAATGGCGAACTAGGTTACCCTCAAAGCTCAACCATCATCTTGGATAAGGTAGAGTTTTCAGTGCTGGCTGGACAACGAATTGGTATTCTTGGTGCCAATGGGCAGGGGAAATCCACATTAGTTAAAACCATTGCCAAAGCCATCGCCCCGCGTTCAGGAGATTTACAAGAAGGACGGGGTCTTAGAATTGGATATTTTGCACAACAGGAAATGGATTTATTGGATGCAAACGCCAATCCTTTAGAGCACTTTATCCGTATGGTTAAAGAGCTTAAGGCCAATGGCAATCTTGAAGGACAGAATACCCGTGAACAGGATTTAAGAAATTATTTAGGCCAATTTCATTTTGGTGGTGACAGACTCATGCAAGCTGTTGGCACCATGAGCGGCGGAGAAAAAGCCCGTCTTGTGTTAAGTATGATTGTTTGGCAGCGCCCTAACCTGCTGCTGCTTGATGAACCGACTAATCACTTGGACTTGGTCACCCGTGAAGCGTTATCGCTGGCGTTAAACAAATTTGAAGGGACAGTGATGCTGGTAAGTCACGATCGTGCACTCCTGCGTGAAGTCTGTGACGAATTTTGGTTAGTATCAGCCGGTCGACTGACGGCCTTTGATGGTGACTTGGAGGATTATCAACAATTCTTGTTAGATGAAATTAGACGTCTAAAACAACCTAAAAATACATCAGTACAAAGTCCAATAGAGCCCGTCATAAAAAAGCCAAGTAATAAATCCGCTCAGCAGTTAAGTAAAATTGATTTACGTATTGCCCAACTTCAAAGTGAACGCCAGCAATTAACAGCAACCATTAGTAGTACTCAGGCTTTTGACAAGCTCGCAGAACTGAGCGCACAACTAACACAAATTGAAAACGAGTTAAGCGTATTAGAAGATGAATGGCTTTTGTTAAATACGTAAGGCGATACTAAAGAACAAAAGATTGCCCTTTTTCAGGCATGTCCACCACGCCTTTTATGTTCTGTTTAAAGGCGTGCATCACTTCAAAATCACCATGAACTAAAAACGTACGCGCTACGTTATCAATCCGATTATGCCAAGCAATCAGTTCATCACGGTCTGCGTGGGCGGAAAAACCATTTATCGTATAAATATGAGCTCGGACGTTAATCTCTTGATTAAATATTCTCACTGTACTGGCTCCATCAATAATTCGTCTTGCAAGCGTTCCCTGGGAAGCATAGCCCACAAAGATAACGGCACATTCAGAACGCGCCAGCAAATGCTCTAAATGATGTCGGACTCTCCCACCGGTACACATGCCAGAGCCGGCCATAATAATAGCGCCAGAATGAATTCTATTAATGGCCATTGAGTCTGCAGTTTCTCTGCAAAAGTGTAAACCCGGTAATTGAAACGGATCATTATTCGTGTCAAACAATTGGGTTATCGAGGATTTAAAAAAATCAGGATACCTTTGAAAAATTTCCGTTGCTGAAATTGCCATGGGTGAATCCAAAAAAACCTGTATTGAAGGCGGTAGGGCCAGCTGCTTAATCCCTTTGTTCAAGAAAAACAGTATTTCCTGGGCTCTCTCTAAAGCAAAGGTAGGAATAATGACATTTCCACCCTCCTTTAAGGTCCGGTTTATGGCGTCATAAAGCTCAACAATCGAATCCTCAAAGGGGCGATGTCGCCTATCCCCATAGGTGGTTTCCGTCACCACAATATCGGCTTGCGGTGGCGTTTGAGGAGTATTTAATAATGGTCGGCCCTGATTACCTATATCCCCGGAAAAAAGAATAGTTTTTCTTTGACCACTGTCATTAACAATCAAATAAATACTGGCAGAACCCAGTATATGCCCTGCGTCATAGAGAGTAACTTGAATATTTTTTGTCAAATTTATAGGTACGAGATAATGGGCTACTCGTCCAAAATAGTCTATGGTTCTAAAGGCATCTAACAATAAATACAGTGGAGAAGTGTCATCTTTTTTTACGTTCATTTTTTTATGCTTTGTACGACGCAGCGCCTCCTCTTCTTGCAGATGGGCCGCATCAACCATAACTAACTTGGCGAGTTCACGTGTGGCAGCGGTGGTAATGATTTCACCTTTAAAACCCCGTTTAACCAGTAAAGGGAGTCGACCACAATGGTCCAAGTGAGCATGGGTTAAAATGACAAAATCAATTTCACTGGGCTCAAAGCCAAAGGGTTCAGCATTTTCCTCCTCCAGCTCACGACCTCCCTGGAACATACCGCAATCAATCAGTATTTTTTTACCATCGCATTCTAATAAATGACAAGATCCAGTAACATCTTGATCCGCACCATGAAACGAGATTTTCATATTCTCTCCTATGGAACCAGTGACTTTACACACCTTACCCCATAAAGTATTGCGCTATTCTGCGCAAAAAAATATATATTTATTGTAAGTTAATTAAAATAAGCTTATAAACACAATTAATGACTATTTCCTCAAACAATCACTTTGAGTTATTTTTAGGTTAATTAAAAAATGTTTACCTCACAATTAATGTATTTAATTGTATTCATATTGGCCATTACACATACCTTATTGGCTCAGTATCTTCTTTTACTGGAAAAATACTTTCCACGTTCTAAAAAACTGCTGCATGCTATAACAGAGATAGAAATTATTTTTCCAGTCTGGGCGGCCCTATTATGTTTACTAATTCTTTTGAAGGAAGGTTCAGAGTCCCTAGTCAACTATGTCCAATCTCTTGACTTCAGTGAATCCATTTTTGTCATTGCCATTATGACAGTGGCAGGCACTAAGCCGATTTTGGTTTTTATTGAAAACACCATCATTTTTATGGTCAAACAGCTACCCTTTAAACCTGCCATAAGTATTTATTGTTTGGCGTTAACGCTGCTTCCTCTATTAGGATCGTTGATCACTGAACCCGCGGCCATGACTCTAGCTGCCATACTATTAAAACAAACCATCTTTCCAGTCATTCGTTCAGAAAAATTAAAATATGGGATTCTGGCAGTTTTATTGATCAACATCTCTATTGGTGGCGCTCTAACACCCTTTGCAGCCCCTCCTATTTTGATGGTTGCCAAAACCTGGAATTGGGATCTTTATTTTATGTTATCCCATTTTGGATTAAACATTTTAATTATTGTGTTAATGAACACTCTTCTGGGATTATCACTGTTTTATAAGGACTTTCAAGCAATTCAATATCACTTATCACTGTCCACCAAACCCGTTAATCTTAAAATCGTTTTAAGTCATCTTATTTTTTTACTGTTGATGATGTACTTTAGCCATTCTCTTTTAATGTTTGTCGGTATCTTAGTTATTTTTATTGTTTTTACACGACTTTTTTCAGTACACCAAGACCCTTTACTGATTAAAGAAGCAACTCTAGTTGGTTTATTTTTAATGAGTCTTATTGTGGTAGGTTCAAAGCAATCTTGGTGGTTAACAACTTTATTCTCTAGCATTAATGACTGGCAAGTCTATTTGGGTACAACATTATTAACAGCTGTTGCTGATAACGCAGCCTTAACCTATCTTGGCAGCCTTCTGCCCCATCCATCAGAAAGTTTTAAATTGGCGTTAGTAAAAGGAGCCATTGCTGGAGGGGGATTAACCTTAATTGCCAACGCGCCTAATCCTATTGCAAGCAATCTTCTTAAAACTTTTTTTAATCAAAAAGCCATTCTTGCAAAACCATTGATCCACTATGCGATACTGCCAACCCTACTCACGCTTATTGGCTTACTGCTCTAAATACATTTTTCTTTTTTAAGTCTTTGTAAAAATGAAATATCAATTTGACCCAGAGGGCTCCATTGTCCATTGTGTAGTTGCTGACATTGAAAGTCTGTATCACCCAAATGATCCACAATAAGTAGAGCGTCACTCAACTCCTGCTGCCTAGTATAATCATTGATCGTAATGAGTGTTGGAATCCCCGCCTGCGTTGCAGCGCGCAAACCGTTTTCCGAATCCTCAATAGCCAGACACTCATCAGCTCTTAAAGCCATTTGTTTTAATGTCCAGTGGTAAATATCTGGAGCGGGTTTTTTAGATTTCACAATATCTCCCGCTGCGATGACTTCAAACCACTCAACAGAATGTTTACCAAGACTGTTTTCAAGAAGCGCAATGACATTGTCAGGTGTCGTTGTAGTCACTATGGCTAAACGAATTCCCTCCGTGCGAGCTTCCTCAAGTAAGCGTTTCACCCCAGGGCGCAAAGGTACCAATCCTTCATGCAAAAGAGCCAGATAATGATTGGTTTTAGTTTGATGAATGAGTTTGATTAACTCATCCCACTGTTTTTGATCATCAACAATTTTAAGGTGGGTAGTTAAATAATGACGAATTCTCTCCTTACCACCAGTCACATCTAAAAGCTCCCCATATAGCCGCTCATCCCAATACCAATCCAGTTGATGATCTTTAAAAGCGTGGTTAAAAGCAACGCGATGGGCATCTCGCTCTGTCTCAGCTAGCGTACCGTCAACATCAAATAAAAATGCGCGCCAGACCATATTCTCCTCCGCAGCATGAGAGCTTAAGTTTTTATTATAGAAATACTATGTTAAACAAAAATGATGGCTGGAATATAAGATTTATCTATTTCACTATCAATTGAGCACTTCACTATTGAAACACAAAATAAAAGTAAGGCAATTGTAGAAACCACATATTGAAATGAGGCTAATATAGAGAATTAATGACAACACTCTCAACTTACCAATGAGAGCGTTGTCATCTGTTTTTTAGTGCTTAATTGAGGGAGTCAATGGTTCCGTTAACGGCGTTGTGGTGGCAATACCATCGTCTGTAGGTACCTCTACAACAGGAAGATGCTCTAGTGCAATCGCTAACACTTCATCAATCCATTTGACACAACGAATATCCAGTTTGGCTTTTACATTGTCCGGTATTTCTGTCAGATCCTTCTCATTCTCCACCGGAATCATGACAGTTTTTATACCACCACGATGCGCTGCTAAAAGTTTTTCTTTTAAGCCGCCAATGGGCAATACCTCACCACGAAGCGTAATCTCACCCGTCATCGCCACATCAGCCCTGACAGGGATGCCAGTTAGCACTGAAACCATTGCAGTGGTAATCGCAATCCCAGCTGATGGACCATCCTTAGGCGTTGCCCCCTCAGGTAAGTGAATATGAATATCAGCTTTTTCGTAGAAATCCTCTGCAATAGCAAGAGATTTAGCACGGCTTCTCACTACGCTTAAAGCAGCCTGAATTGACTCTTGCATCACTTCACCTAGTTTACCTGTGGTGGTCATTTTTCCCTTACCAGGCAGTTTGACTGCTTCGATGGTTAATAACTCGCCGCCCACTTCTGTCCAGGCCAATCCTGTAACCAATCCCACTTGATTGTTCTTTTCTGCCAAGCCGAAACTGTAGCGATGGACTCCAAGATATTTTTGTAAATTCTTTGGCGTAATAGAAACCTGTTGTGTTTTTTTGTTAAGTAACAGAAACTTCACAACCTTACGACAAATTTTTGCAATTTCTCTTTCAAGAGAACGCACCCCTGCCTCACGGGTATAATACTGAACAATCTCGCGCAACGCGGCATCAGACATATGAAGCTCATCGTCTCTTAAACCATTGGCTTTCAGTTGTTTTGGTAAGAGATATTTACGCGCAATATTTACCTTTTCATCTTCGGTGTAGCCTGACAGACGAATTACTTCCATACGATCAAGAAGCGGGGCTGGAATGTTCAATGTATTGGCTGTAGCAACAAACATGACATCTGATAAGTCATATTCCACTTCTACATAATGATCAGTAAAAGCGTTGTTTTGTTCGGGGTCTAAAACCTCTAAAAGTGCAGAGGAAGGATCGCCGCGGAAATCCTGCCCCAGTTTATCCACCTCATCGAGCAAGAACAAAGGATTCTTAACACCTACTTTGGTCATGTTTTGTAGGATTTTACCCGGCATAGCACCAATATAGGTTCTACGATGACCTCTAATTTCTGCCTCATCACGCATGCCACCTAAGGCCATCCGGACAAATTTTCTGTTCGTTGCGCGTGCGATGGATTGCCCAAGAGAGGTTTTACCCACACCAGGGGGGCCTACTAAACACAAAATGGGAGCCTTCACTTTATCAACACGGGTTTGGACTGCCAAATACTCAACAATACGCTCTTTCACTTTATCTAAACCATAATGGTCTGCATCGAGTACTTTCTCACAGGCACCCAAATCATTGCTCACTTTGGTTTTCTTTTTCCAAGGCAAACCAATTAAGGCATCAATATAGTTTCTAACAACAGTGGCCTCAGCCGACATAGGTGACATTAAACGCAGCTTTTTAAGCTCTGCTTCCGCTTTTGTTCGGGCTTCTTTAGGCATATGAGCAGCTTTTATCTTTTTCTCAAGCTCCTCAAGATCAGCGCCTTCCTCACTGTCGCCTAACTCTTTTTGAATGGCTTTAACTTGCTCATTTAAATAATATTCACGCTGACTTTTTTCCATTTGACGTTTAACACGTCCGCGAATACGTTTTTCCACTTGGAGAATATCAATCTCGCTCTCGAGCACGGACAATAGATGTTCAAGGCGCTCTTGCACATCAAACATTTCCAGAATTTGTTGTTTTTGCTCAAGCTTCAGCGGCAGATGCGCTGCAATCGTATCAGCTAACCTGCCTGCCTCATCAATACTTGAGAAGGAGGTCATGACCTCTGGCGGAATCTTTTTGTTTAATTTTACATATTGATCAAATTGAGCCAGCAACGTACGACGCATGGCTTCAACCTCAGGATCATCGGTAACCTGTTTTTCCACTAAAACCGCCCCACCTACAAAGTGCGTTTTAATATCCTGCACATCCGTGACTTCTGCGCGGTTGACCCCTTCAACCAATACTTTTACTGTCCCATCTGGCAATTTCAGCATTTGCAAAATACTGGCTAAACTGCCCACATGAAACAGTTCTTCAGGCTTAGGTTCATCATTGGCAGCCGACTTTTGGGCGACCAGTAAAATACTTTTCCCCTGCTCCATAGCAGTTTCAAGGGCTTTGATAGACTTTTGACGGCCAACAAACAGTGGGATGACCATATGAGGGAACACCACCACATCACGTAAGGGTAACAAGGGATATTCAATACGGTTAGAGGGGGTTTCAGGTAAAGAGGTCATGATGGACTCCCGGTTTAATTGTAACTAAGAAGCAGATGGGGTCTGCCAACCTCCTTTTCAAGAGGACAGGTTAAACCCCAGCCACCTTTTGTTGATCTGCATAAATCAAGAGAGGTGCCCCCTCAGATTCAACTGTTGCTTCATCTATCACCACTTTACTGACATTCTTCAGAGAAGGAAGATCAAACATGGTATCCAAAAGAGAATGTTCGATTATCGAACGTAGTCCCCTGGCACCTGTTTTTCTTTGTAAAGCTTTTTTGGCAATGGCATGCAAGGCCTCGTCACGAAACTCAAGCTCAACATTTTCCATCGCAAAGAGTTTTTGGTATTGTTTGGTTAAGGCATTCTTAGGTTCTGTGAGAATTCTCACCAAGGCATTTTCATGCAGCTCTTCAAGGGTGGCCACCACCGGAAGTCGACCCACAAATTCAGGAATCAACCCAAATTTAATTAGATCCTCTGGTTCAACTTCGTGCAATAACTCACTGTTTTCTCTCGTATCTTTGCTTGACACTTGAGCCGCAAAACCTATACCCCCTTTCTCAGAGCGTTCCCTGATAATGCGCTCAAGTCCACCAAAAGCACCGCCGCAGATAAAGAGGATATTGGTCGTATCCACTTGAACAAACTCTTGGTTAGGATGCTTACGCCCACCTTGGGGTGGCACAGAGGCAATAGTGCCTTCAATCAGTTTAAGTAAAGCCTGTTGAACACCTTCCCCAGATACATCGCGAGTGATTGAGGGGTTGTCAGATTTACGTGAAATCTTGTCAATCTCATCAATATAAACAATACCCTTTTGCGCTTTTTCAACATCGTAATCGCATTTTTGGAGAAGTTTTTGAATAATGTTCTCAACATCCTCACCCACGTAACCTGCTTCAGTTAGGGTAGTTGCATCAGCGATAACAAAGGGAACGTTAAGAAGCCTGGCAAGGGTTTGCGCAAGTAATGTCTTCCCAGAGCCTGTGGGACCAATGAGTAAAATATTACTTTTGGCTAACTCAACCTCTTTTTCTTTACTCTCGTTTCTCAGACGCTTGTAGTGATTGTAAACAGCCACCGCCAAGGTCTTTTTTGCCATCTTTTGATCTATGACATACTGATCTAGAATGTCGGCAATCTCCTGAGGAGTTGGCAATTCAGATTTGGCGTTTTTAACTTCCGCGCCCTGAATCTCTTCACGGATGATGTCGTTGCATAATTCAATACATTCATCACAAATAAATACTGAAGGACCAGCGATCAGCTTCCTAACTTCATGTTGGCTTTTTCCACAGAATGAACAATAGAGTATTTTTTCGCCACCAGCTTTATCGGTCATTAACCCAGTTCCTTTATAAAAACTCTTTAAAAACAGTGTAACGCGATCTTAAACAAATATCACGCACCAATTTGACCGCGTTTTTCAATAATCTGATCAACTAAACCATACTTAAGTGCCTCTTCAGCACTCATAAAGTTATCCCTATCAGTATCTTTTTCAATAATTTCAAGAGGTTGACCTGTATGTAAGCTCATCATTTCATTCAAACGACGTCTTAAATAGAGAATTTCCTTGGCTTGAATTTCAATATCAGAGGCTTGGCCTTGAGCACCACCAGAGGGCTGGTGAATCATGATTCGAGTGTTAGGCAAGGCATAGCGTTTTCCCTTCTGACCGGCAGCAAGCAGAAAAGCACCCATACTGGCGGCTATTCCCATACAAGTGGTACTCACATCAGCTTTAATAAACTGCATCGTATCGTAGATAGCTAAACCTGCCGACACAGAACCGCCAGGGGAATTAATATATAAATTAATGTCTTTATCTGGGTTTTCTGATTCTAAAAACAATAACTGGGCTACCACCAGGTTAGCCGTGTCATCGGTCACAGGACCCACTAGGAAGATGACCCGTTCTTTAAGCAACCGTGAAAAAATATCATAGGCTCTTTCACCACGCCCACTTTGTTCCACCACCATGGGAACCAGCCCTAAAGCCTGAGGATTTACATTAAAACTATTTTGCATTTCATTGATTCCTAATGATTTATTCTTTTCCAACCAATTCTTCAAATTGTGTTGGGACATTAACCGTATTCACCTGTGAGCAAACCCACTCAACCACATTATCCTCTAAAACAACTGTTTCAGCCTCTTGTAGTCTGTCTTTTTGTTGGTAATACCAACGAACAATTTCCTCTGGCTGCTCATAGGCGCTAGCCATCTCTTCGATCAAAGCCTTAACTTGCTCAGGTTTAGCTGATAAAGACTCCTTGGTAATAATGTCACCTAGAATTAATCCCAAAGAAACACGTCTTTTAGCTTGGTCAACGAACAAGCTATCAGGCAGATCTAAGGATTGCTTCTTCCCTGTCCGACTTTCAAGGTCCGCCAAGGTGTTTTGCCTGATTCTCTGAACCTCTTGAGCAATGGAAAATTGAGGAACTTCAATTGGTGTGGTATCAAGTAGCGCCTGCATCACGTGATCTTTCACTTTTGCTTTGATTCGGTTTTTGACTTCCCGTTCAAGATTTTTTTTCATGTCAGCACGAAGTTTTGCCACATCGCCATCTTGAATCCCTACTGAACGAGCAAACTCCTCATCGATTGCAGGTAATAGAGGCTCTTTAACCTCATGCAATTGAATATCAAAACGCACTGTTTTACCGGCCAAATTAGGAGCCTGATAGTCTGCAGGGAAAGTCAAATCAAAACTCTTTGATTCCCCTTTTTTCATACCGAGTACGTTGGCTTCAAAATCAGGTAAAAACTGATTCTGCCCTAAAACCAACTGATAGTTATTTGCCTCTCCGCCAGCGAAGGGCTCATCATCAAGAAAACCCTTAAAATCAATAACCACTTGATCATCATTGCTCGCTGCCCGGTCAACCACCGTATAGGTGACACGCTGTTTTCTTAGAATATCGAGCGTCCTGTCGATATCAGCATCTGTTACCTCTGTCACTGGTCGGTTAATCGTCACTTCTTTTAAATTTCCAAGCACGATATCCGGGAATACCTCAAACTTTGCTACCAAACCAATAGTAGTCTCTTCCTTATGTTCAGGATTAGCGTCATAGGTAGGATAGCCCGCCACTTTGAACTGACTGTCTTTGATAGCTTGATAAAAATGATTTTGCGCCATATCACCCAACACTTCTTGATGTAATTGGCCACCATATTGTTTTTCCAACATGGAAAGAGGGACCTTACCTGGACGGAAACCCTGCATCTTTGCTGTTTTTGAAAGATGTTTTAATCGTTTAGCCACCTCCTCTTGAATCTGATTAAGAGGGATAGTTAAATTAACTGATCTTTCCAGACCATTGCTTTGAATTGTTTCCATCAATAGACCTTTTATTCGTTATCTAAAAATACTAATCGTTGATTATACAAAATTTGTCATAATTCGGGTATGCTTATGGGGATTTTGTGTCTAGGTGTAACAATGATAAAAACAAACGACTATATATTAACCACACAAAACTTATCTAAAAGTTTTAAAGGTTTTGTTGCTGTTAACAATGTTAACCTGAAAATACTGCGTGGCAACATACATGCCCTAATTGGCCCTAACGGGGCCGGAAAAACCACTTGTTTCAATCTGTTAACCAAGTTCCTTGACCCCTCTGAAGGTTCAATTTACTTCAATAATACCGACATTACCAAGCAAAAACCGGCAGAAATTGCGCGTCGCGGCATTGTTAGATCCTTCCAGATTTCAGCTGTTTTTCCTCATTTATCGGTTCTAGAGAATGTCCGTATTGCATTACAAAGTAAACAAAAAACCAATTTTTACTTCTGGCGTTCTGAAAAGACTCTAAAAGAGTTGAATCAAAAGGCCTTAGAACTACTTCATTTGGTTGAACTTGAAACCTATCATAATCAATTGGCAATTGAATTGCCTTATGGTCGAAAAAGAGCACTGGAAATAGCCACCACTTTGGCACTGGAGCCAGAGTTAATGCTGCTTGATGAACCCACTCAAGGAATGGGGCATGAGGACGTGGATCATGTCATGAAATTAATTAAATCTGTATCAACGGGCAGAACCATATTAATGGTCGAACATAATATGAAAGTAGTATCGGGTATTTCTGATTGCATCACTGTTCTCTCACGCGGTAGCGTTTTGGCTGAAGGGGATTACCAAAGTATTTCATCAAACCCTGAAGTAATGAGTGCTTATATGGGTACACAAGCAACGGAATCAAAGTAATGAGTGAACCAATTTATTTAGATGTTAAAAACCTTCATGCTTTTTATGGTGAATCCCATATTCTTCACGGTATAAATTTTTCTGTTAAACGTGGCGAGTGTCTATCGTTGCTAGGTCGTAATGGTGCGGGAAGAACCACTACATTAAGAGCAATTATGGGGCTCACAGGTAAGAGAACAGGTTCAATTAATATCAATGGTACAGAAACCATTAAATTACCCACACACAAAATCGCCCAATTAGGAATCGGTTATTGCCCTGAGGAAAGAGGTATTTACTCCTCACTCACCTGCGAAGAAAACCTCCTCATGCCCCCTGTTGTCAGTTCTGGAGGAATGAGTCTCGATGAGATTTATGAGATGTTCCCCAACCTCAAAGAGAGACGTCACAGCCAGGGAACGAGAATGTCTGGCGGTGAGCAGCAAATGTTAGCCATGGCTAGAATCTTACGCACTGGAGCCAAACTGCTTCTTTTGGATGAAATATCAGAGGGCTTAGCACCAGTTATTGTGGATCGTTTGGCTGAAATCATAACCACCCTAAAAAGCAAAGGCTTCACGATTGTTTTGGTTGAACAAAATTTTAAATTCGCTGCACCCTTGGCTGACCGAATGGTGATCATAGAACATGGTCAAGTTTGTATGGAGGTCACCCAGCAAGAATTACCATTGAAGCAACAAGAAATGTTTGATTTATTAGGTGTTTAACAACAGGAGGAGTTTTATAATGATGCTCAAAAATAATAAGTTACGCTCTGTATGTCTGGCTTCCCTTCTCGCTCTGGGAATACAACAAGGAGCACAGGCGCAAATCTCTGATAACGTTGTAAAAATTGGGGTCTTAACGGATATGTCTGGCCCCTATTCCGATTTCTCTGGAAAAGGATCAGTCACTGCCACACAAATGGCGATCAGTGACTTTGAAAAAAAATACCACCCCAAATTCAAGATCGAAATGATCAGCGCTGATCACCAAGATAAAGCTGATATTACCTCTGACAAAGCAAGACAATGGTTTGATCGTGAGCATGTAGACATGATCACTGACTTGGTCAGCAGTACCGCTGGATTGTCCGCGATGAAAGTGGCAAAAGAAAAAAATAAAATCGTGATCATTACCGGTGCAGGTTCTTCAAAAATTACTAACGCTGGCTGTAATGATGTGACAGTTCTTTATGTATACGATACCTATGCAACAGGGCAAGGTACGGCTAAAGCTGTCGTTAAACAAGGTGGCAAAACCTGGTTCTTCTTAACTGCCGATTATGTTTTCGGGCACTCATTAGAAACTGACGCAACCAAAGCCATCAAGCTGGCTGGTGGTCAAGTATTAGGTTCAGTATCTCACCCTTTCCCAAGCCGTGATTTATCCTCTTATCTTTTAAAAGCACAAGCCTCAGGCGCACAAGTCATCGGTTTAGCTAACGCTGGGGACGACACAATCAATTCGATTAAACAAGCAGCAGAATTTGGTGTTACACCCAAACAGCACTTAGCCGCCTTATTGATTTTTATCAGTGATGTTCACAGTGTGGGACTCAAACAAACTCAAGGTATGTACTTAACAACCGGGTTCTATTGGGATCGTACTCCGGAAACACGTGCTTTTTCAAAACGCTACTTCAATGTTATGCAAAAAATGCCAAGTATGAATCAAGCAGGCGTGTACTCAGCTGTGATGCATTATCTTGAGGCCGTTCAAGCAACTGGTTCTGATGACACCAAAACCGTTATGACGGAAATGAAAAAGACGCCTATCAATGACTTTTATGCCCATAACGGTCACATTCGTGAAGATGGTCGCATGGTCTATGACATGTATTTAGCTCAAGTTAAAAAACCCTCTGAGTCAAAATACCCATGGGATTACTATCAAATTCTTGCTACCATCCCAGCGGAAGAAGCCTTTCAGCCTTTAAGTGAATCAACTTGCCCATTGGTTAAAAAATGATAGAGATATTCGGCGTGCCATTAATGGCACTATATAGTCAACTGATGCTTGGTCTTGTGAACGGGTCCTTTTATGCCTTATTAAGCCTCGGCTTGGCAGTTATTTTTGGCATGTTGAATATTATTAATTTCGCTCATGGAGCACTCTATATGATGGGAGCATTCTGTGCATGGATGCTCCTATCATTGTTTAATGTGGGTTACTTTGGTGCATTAATTATCGCCCCCATTATCCTTGGACTGATTGGTATCTTAATCGAACGTTTTCTTCTTAAGTGGCTGTATCAAGTTGATCATTTATACGGCTTACTGCTTACCTTTGGATTAGCACTCATCTTTGAGGGTTATTTCCGAAGTAAATTTGGCGTCAGTGGTGAAACCTATGACGTTCCTGACCTATTGGATGGTCCCGTTAACCTGGGGTTCATGGTTATTCCCAAATACAGACTGTGGGTTATTTTCTTGTCCTTGGTAGTTTGCTTGTTAACCTGGTTTGTTATTGAAAAGACTCGTCTGGGGTCCTATTTAAGAGCGGCCACTGAAAACCCCAAACTCACCCAAGCATTTGGTATTAACGTACCACTAATGGTGATGCTGACCTACGGTTTTGGTGTTGCACTTGCAGGCCTTGCCGGCGTGATGGCTGCTCCGATTTACCAGGTTAGTCCTCTAATGGGCTCACATCTGATTATTATTGTCTTTGCAGTAGTAGTCATAGGGGGTATGGGGTCAATAATGGGGGCCATTGTTTCTGGGTTGGGTCTAGGTATTGTCGAAGGATTAACAAAAGTGTTTTACCCGCCACTGTCTTCTACCGTGGTCTTTATTATTATGGCCTTGGTCCTCATTGTCAGACCAGCTGGTCTATTTGGGCGTGAAAAATAATGCGTATTGCTATTTATTTAATTTTACTTATTATTGGCGCAGTACTACCTCATTTTGTATACCCAGTTTTGTTAATGAAAATACTGTGCTTTGCAATTTTTGCATGCGCTTTTAATCTGTTATTGGGTTTCTCAGGTCTCTTGTCCTTTGGACATGCCGCTTTTTTTGGGGGAGCTGCCTACGTCTCAGGTTATCTGATTAAAAACCTTGAGCTGCCCACCGAGGTCGCCATTATCGGCGGCGTACTCAGTGCTGCACTCATGGGTTGGTTGGTAGGGATTCTGGCCATCAGAAGACAGGGGATTTACTTTGCTATGGTGACTTTAGCCTTAGCGCAAATGGTTTATTTCATATGTTTGGAAGCGCCTATTACCGGTGGTGAGGATGGGATGCAGGGGATTCCTAGAGGAAGCTTTTTAGGACTGTCCCTCAAAGATGACTTAACTCTTTACTATGTCATTTTTACTGGTTTTATTTTGGCTTTTTTAATTATTTATCGCACTATCCATTCCCCCTTTGGACAGGTATTAAAAGCCATTCGAGAAAATGAATCAAGAGCTATTTCCCTGGGTTATGATGTCCCAAAATACAAATTATTGGCCTTTGTAATCTCTGCTGCTTTCGCTGGATTTGCCGGCATTTTAAAAATGCTGGTCTTTAATTTTGCTACACTCACCGATGTTCACTGGCATATGTCGGGTGATGTAGTACTGATGACAATTTTTGGTGGCATTGGCACAATTTTAGGGCCAGTTGTCGGCTCCTCCATTATTATCACGCTAGAAGATCAGTTAACAGACAGTGCGGGAGACATGGTGACAGTCATTATGGGCGTCATATTTGTTGTCTGCGTTCTTATCTTTAGAAAAGGCATTGTTGGAGAGAGCGTTGCTCTCTACCAACGTATGCTGGGCAGAAAAAATCTGCCACAGGTTAAGTAGCTTAATTGGTTAAACTTCTTAAGGGGGCTGGAATTCTTCCGCCCCGTTGAATAAAGTCCTGGTTGCCAAATTGATTAACCGCGATAACGGGACAATGACCGAGCAATCCCCCAAATTCCACTCTATCCCCTACCTTTTTCCCGGGTACAGGAATCAGTCTCACGGCAGTTGTTTTGTGGTTAATCATCCCGATCGCCGCTTCATCAGCAATAATTCCTGATAAGGTTTCTGCACTGGTGTCTCCGGGAACGGCAATCATATCAAGACCCACTGAGCATACACAGGTCATGGCTTCAAGCTTTTCAAGGGTAAGACTGCCCCGCTCAACTGCAGCGATCATGCCGGCGTCCTCACTCACTGGAATAAAAGCCCCACTTAATCCCCCAACGTGTTGAGCCGCCATCAAACCACCCTTCTTAACCGCATCATTGAGTAATGCTAAGGCAGCTGTGGTTCCTGGAGCACCACAACTCTCTAAACCCATCTCCTCTAGGATATAAGCAACACTGTCGCCAACTGCAGGAGTGGGGGCCAAGGACAGGTCAATAATCCCCATTTTTACGCCTAAGCGTTTTGATGCTTCTCGGGCCACTAACTGACCCACACGGGTAATCTTAAAAGCACTGCGTTTGATACTTTCCGCCACTTCATCAAAGGGTTGCCCTTTTACAGACTCTAAGGCTTTCTTCACCACGCCAGGACCACTCACACCAACATGAATAGCACTCTCGCCCTCACCTATGCCGTGAAAGGCGCCCGCCATGAAAGGATTGTCTTCCACTGCATTAGCAAAAATAACCAACTTTGCACAACCAATAGCATCTCTCTCCCGAGTTAAATAGGCGGTATCTTTAATAATGGTACCCATCAGTTTAACCGCATCCATGTTGATCCCCGCTTTACTGGTACCAATATTGACAGAGGAACACACATGGTCAGTTACAGATAGGGCCTCAGGAATTGATTTAATCAAGATGAGATCACCTGGGGTTGCTTTTTTTTCAACAAGAGCAGAAAAACCACCAATAAAATTAATGCCAAGATTTTTAGCGGCACGGTCCAAGACTTCCGCAATGGGAACATAAGTATCCGTATGACAACTTTCAGCAATCACTGCTATTGGGGTAATCGATATCCGAGTATTAATGATAGGGACACCATACTCTCTTTGTATATCCTCACCTACTTTGACCAAGTGCTCAGCTTTCTGGGTAATGGTGTCATATATGTTCCGACACAGGACATTAAGATCAGGGTGAGAGCAGGCACGTAAACTAATCCCCATGGTAATGGTTCTTACATCTAAATTGTTCTCTTCAATCATCTGAAGCGTTTCAAAGATATCATTGGGTAAAAGCATGTTGACCTCAGTATTAAATTCGATGCATAGCAGTGAATATGTCTGCATGCTGTACTTTGATAGTGACACCTATATCGTTACCCAAATGCTCTAACTCCAGCTGTAAGTCAGAGAGTGATACAGCGCCTTCTTGAAGCTCAGCAATCATAACCATATTAAAAAAACCATTAATAATATTTTGGTTAATATCTAAAAT
>JAGXAW010000066.1 GCA_018971415.1 Betaproteobacteria bacterium | reverse complement strand
CCTTCCCCATTTAAGGTGAAGTGGGTATGACGGGTAGCGGCACAATTGGGAATCATGGCCACCGGCAGGCTCGCTGCATGAGTGGGGTAATCTAAAATTTTGACATCAAGCACCGTGGATAACCCGCCAAGGCCTTGAGCCCCAATCCCTAATGCGTTGACTTTGTCATAGATTTCAATACGCAGCTCCTCCGCGCGATTACTAGGGCCGCGATGTTTCAGTTGTGCCATGTCAATGGGTTCCATTAAAGCTTCTTTTGCCAGCAACATGGCTTTTTCTGCGCTACCACCAATACCAATTCCCAGCATACCAGGAGGACACCAACCGGCACCCATGGTAGGCACTGTTTTGATTACCCAATCAACAATAGAGTCAGAGGGATTGAGCATGACAAACTTTGATTTATTCTCAGAACCGCCTCCCTTGGCGGCAATATCCACGCTTACCTCGTTGCCGGGGACTAAACTGACATGTACCACAGCTGGGGTGTTGTCTTTGGTGTTTTTTCGGCTACCAGCAGGATCGCTCAGGATTGAGGCACGTAAAGGGTTCAGGGCATTGGTATAGGCTTGACGAACGCCTTCGTTAACCAAATCCTCAAGAGCGTGTTGCGTGTCAAAACGCACATTCATGCCAACTTTGACAAACACCACGACAATGCCCGTATCCTGGCAAATGGGACGATGTCCCTCTGCGCACATTCTTGAGTTAGTTAGAATCTGGGCGATCGCGTCTTTGGCTGCTTCAGATTCTTCGAGCTCATAAGCTTGACCAAGCGCCTTAATATAATCAACGGGATGGTAGTAAGAAATATATTGCAAACTATCGGCAACACTCTGAATAAAATCGTTTTCGCGAATAACTGTGATCATGATATTTGCCCATAATGGTTACACATTAAGCCTTCTACTATAACCCGGCTTTAAGTTTTATAAAAGGATCCTCAAAACCACTCTCCCGTGGCTATAATGAGCTATTGAAAGTGGGGCTTTACCCATTTAAGATTAGGTTAGGTAAAACAGCATTAAATAAAACAATATATGGAGGAGGTTTATGTCTACCGAAGCACTGTTACACGAAACTCGCGTATTTCAACCCAGCGCTGAGTTTGTTAAAGAGGCCACCATTAAGGGGATGGATCAGTATCAAGCGCTGTGTGATGAAGCGGCTCGTGATCCTCAAGCCTTTTGGGGGCGCTTAGCCAAGGAGCATTTGGATTGGCATAAACCTTTTACGAGAGTATTAGATGAGTCGCAAGCTCCCTTTTATCGCTGGTTTGATGATGGCTTGATTAACGCCTCTTACAACTGCCTGGATCGCAATATTCAAAAAGGATTGGGTGATAAGACCGCGATTATTTTTGAGGCAGATGATGGAACGGTGACACGTATCACCTATAAAGAGCTCCATGCCCGTGTTTGTCGTTTTGCCAACGGTCTGAAGGCTAAGGGTATTAAAAAGGGAGATCGTGTCGTCATTTATATGTCAATGTCTATCGAGGGCGTTGTGGCTATGCAGGCTTGCGCCAGAATCGGCGCTACGCACTCAGTGGTGTTTGGTGGCTTCTCAGCCAAATCTTTGCAAGAACGCATCGTGGACGTTGGGGCCATTGCACTTATTACTGCGGATGAGCAACTTCGCGGTGGAAAGAGCTTACCTTTAAAAAGTATTGTCGATGACGCCATTGCCTTGGGGGGCTGTGAAGCCTTAAAAACGGTGGTGGTTTATCGCAGAACGGGCGGCAATATTCCCTTTGTGGCTGGACGCGATGTTTGGTTTCACGATGTGGAAAGCGGGCAGAGTGATCAGTGCGAGCCTGAGTGGGTAGGGGCGGAGCATCCTCTTTTTGTGCTCTATACGAGTGGTTCCACCGGAAAACCTAAGGGCGTACAACATGCCACTGGCGGCTATTTGTTATGGGCCCTGTTAACCATGCGCTGGACCTTTGATATCAAAGACAAGGACATTTTTTGGTGTACAGCAGACATTGGTTGGGTGACGGGACACTCCTATATCGTTTATGGTCCTTTGGCGGCAGGTGCCACCGAAATTGTTTTTGAGGGAGTTCCCACTTACCCCAACGCAGGGCGTTTTTGGGACATGATTGCAAAACATAAGGTCTCTATTTTTTATACAGCACCAACGGCAATTCGCTCCTTAATTAAAGCTTCAGATAGTGATGAGACAGTGCACCCCAAAGGCTATGATCTCTCGAGCTTACGTTTGTTGGGATCTGTGGGAGAGCCCATTAATCCCGAGGCATGGATGTGGTATTACAAACAGGTGGGCGGTGAGCGTTGCCCGATTGTCGACACTTTCTGGCAAACGGAAACAGGGGGACACATGATTACTCCCTTACCAGGCGTCACACCGATGGTTCCAGGCTCTTGTACCTTACCGCTTCCTGGTATTGAGGCGGCGATTGTAGATGAAACGGGACAAGATATGGCCAATGGTCAAGGAGGGATTTTAGTAATTAAACGTCCCTGGCCATCCATGATCAGAACCATTTGGGGTGATCCAGAGCGTTTTCGTAAGAGTTATTATCCTGAGGAATTAAAGGGATACTATTTGGCAGGAGATGGCGCAATACGAGATAAGGACACGGGCAACTTTACCATTACTGGTCGCATTGATGATGTGCTTAATGTTTCTGGACACCGCATGGGAACCATGGAAATTGAGTCGGCCTTGGTGGCCAATCCTTTGGTTGCTGAAGCTGCGGTGGTAGGTCGCCCCGATGATTTAACGGGAGAAGCGATTGTGGCTTATGTGGTATTGAAACAAGCCAGGCCCAGCGGCGATCAAGCCAAAGCCATTGCCACAGAGCTCAGAAATTGGGTAGGGAAAGAGATTGGACCTATCGCTAAGCCTAAAGAAATTCGCTTTGGTGATAACTTACCCAAAACCCGATCTGGTAAAATAATGCGTCGTTTATTAAGAGTGATCGCCAAGGGTGAGGAAATTACCCAAGACGTGTCCACTTTAGAAAACCCTGCAATTTTGCAACAACTTAAAGAAAGCGCCTAAGGAGACTCAATCGGGTGAGGTTATTACATCGTTATCTTGCCCGTGAGGTGATTTTAGGAACGGCACTGGTGTTTGCAGCACTGGTGTCGTTGTTTTCTTTTTTCGATTTTATTCATGAGCTCAATGATTTGGGTAAGGGCAGTTACCAGATTACCCAAATTATTATTTATGTCTTGCTGGCCATGCCGGGCCATGGCTATGAACTCTTTCCCATTGCCGCGTTAATTGGTACGTTATATGGTTTAAACACCCTTGCGCAACACTCAGAAATTACTGTGATGCGGGCTTCCGGCATGTCAAAGCTACAACTTAATCGTTCAATGATTCGAATTGGACTGTATTTTGTTGTGCTGGCTTTTGTGCTTGGAGAATTTGTTGTGCCGGCCACGGAGGAGGCGGCGCAGCAGTGGCGTTTAAAGGCATTAAACAATTTTGTGGCCACCCAATTTCGCTCAGGAATTTGGGTCAAAGATGATGGCAGTTTTATTAATATTCGTGAAATGCTGCCTGATAATTCTCTGCGAGATATTCGTATTTACCGTTTTGATACTAACCGACGTTTGAAAGAGATTTCACGGGCGCAAAGCGCCAGTTTTATCAGTGAGCATAAATGGCGTTTGTCCCAAGTTGAGCATACCTTTTTTAATCAAGAGGGGGTAAATGTCAGTCGTGATGATAACGAGGAGTGGAATTCTGTTTTGTC
>JAGXAW010000065.1 GCA_018971415.1 Betaproteobacteria bacterium | reverse complement strand
AAGGGCTCAGACCAACAAAAAATCGTTGGCAATCTCTCCGGGGGTGAGCGAGGTCGATTACATATGGCAAAAACACTCATTCAAGGTGGTAACGTGTTACTCCTTGATGAACCCTCAAATGACCTTGATATTGAAACACTAAGAGCCCTTGAGGACGCACTATTGGAGTTTGCAGGCTCAGTCATTGTGATCTCTCACGATCGCTGGTTTTTAGACCGAATTGCCACGCATATTATGGCCTTTGAGGGAGACTCTCAAGTTGTCTTCTTTGCTGGTAACTACCAAGAATATGAAGAAGACAAACGAAGACGTTTGGGTGAAGAAGGAGCAAAACCCAAACGCATCCGTTATAAACCTCTAATGGGCTAAAACAGTAACGGCCCCATTAAACCTCTTGGTTTTGGGGCTCCTCCTGTAAAAGACTAATTAACTCCTCGGTCGATACGCTACTGACTTCACCCGCGCCTTCTAAGAGGCTATCAGCAAGATTTCGCTTGCGCTCA
This sequence comes from Betaproteobacteria bacterium, assembly GCA_018971415.1. Lineage (GTDB taxonomy): Bacteria > Pseudomonadota > Gammaproteobacteria > Burkholderiales > Ferrovaceae > PN-J185. The sequence continues at coordinate 3,247 of JAGXAW010000065.1, read as the reverse complement.
TGCAAGGCCACTATTTTTTCCTCAATGGTATCTTTGGTTACCAAGCGGTAGATGGTCACAGGACGGGTTTGTCCCATACGATGGGCTCGATCTGAAGCTTGATCTTCAACGGCAGGATTCCACCAAGGATCCATATGAATCACATAATCAGCAGCCGTTAAATTAAGCCCCACTCCACCTGCCTTAAGGCTAATTAAAAACACATCCCCTTCCCCCTCTTGGAAGGCTTTTACGCGTTTTACCCGGTCTTGAACGGCGGTACTGCCATCCAAATAAAGATAACTGACACCTTTCTCTTCCATTGCCTGCTTGATGAGCCCCAGAAAATCCACAAATTGGCTAAAAATCAATGCCCGATGGCCACTGTCTTTTAATTCTTCAATAATTTCCATCAAAGCATTAATTTTGACTGAAGGCCAAGACAACTGTGGCAGTATCAAAGCCCCATGACAACAGGCTCGACGCAGTTTCATGATACCTGCAAGCACTCTTATTCGATTGGGCTGATCCTCACCTTGAGAGGTCACCTTCTCTAAAGCCTCTTGACGGACAGCTTCATACATTGACCGCTCCTCAGAGGACAAATCAAGATTTATGGTTACCTCAGTACGGGGTGGTAACTCTGAGAGAACTTGCGACTTGGTTCGACGTAAAATAAAGGGTTGAATCAAACGACGCAAACGCTCTCTCGCCTGTTGATCATTGTTTTTTTCAATGGGATTGGCAAAGCGGTCAGTAAAAGAATCCAGCGACCCCAATAATCCAGGATTAATAAATCTGAACAGGTTCCATAGCTCACCCAAATGATTTTCAATTGGTGTACCAGTGGTAATTAATCTGAAATGAGCATTTAGCCTCATTGCAGCCTGCGAGCGTTTTGTCCCTGCATTCTTGATGGCTTGCGCTTCATCTAGCACAACCGTTGACCATTGCTTTTGCGCGAGACTCTCCCCTTCTTGCTGAAAGAGCGTGTAACTCATAATGATCAAGTCCCCTGGACCTGCCTCAAGATAAAATTTGTCTTTGGAGCCTGTCCCTAACCATTTAACGTTTAAACTCGGAGCAAAACGTTGTGCTTCACTGACCCAATTGCCACACACAGAGGTCGGCGCAATGACTAAGGCAGGACCCTCACTGGCACGATAAAGTAGTAAAGTCAGAGTTTGTAGGGTCTTTCCTAATCCCATGTCATCCGCAAGACAAGCTCCAGAGCCAGCTTTGGCATGACGCGCCATCCACTCAAATCCCACCAATTGGTAATCTCTTAATTCCGCTTGCAGAGTTTCAGGGACAACGGGATGCCATTGGGTCAAACTGTCCCGTTGTTCTAAAAGAGTTCTCCAACCTGAATCCGTCTGGGCATCCTCAAGTTGATTCACCACATTGGACAATTCCGAGGCAGCCAGAGAATGAATACGGATTTCGTGAGTGTCTTTCTCGGACAACCCATCTAAGTCTTTGACACGTTTTAATAATTGCTCACTGAGGGCAACATATTGCCCATCCTTAAGAGGAATAAAACGATTTTCTTGAACAGCCGCCGCCTGTAATAGGTCTTTTAATTCGACCACGTTATCCTGATCAATAACCAAATGACCAGTTACACCTAACCAGTCGCCTTGCGAGGTTACATTTAAAGCCAATTGACTGGCGTCAGCTTCACCACTGATTTTAATGGTTTCTCCCTCCGGCCAGCGAAGTTGTACTTGTTCACCAAGCTCCCTCAAGCTAACTAATAACTCACAGGCTGCAGACACATTAGGGGTAACCCCTGTAAATAAATTCTCATCGATATCCTTAAGCCATGTTCTACACACCTGAAAGACTGCTTCTGCCTCATTGGCTTCAAGCGCTAAATTTCTTTTAATTTGTTTTTTGTCCCCGTCACTACTTTGCAAACTATCCACGTACTCAAGTCCTAAGCCTGGCGTGTAAGTAACGCCTTTTTCACCATCTGGCATGACAACAAGTTCAAAGAACAGTCCGGTTGGAGCTGGGGATAATAATACGTAGAGTTGATAGTGATCTGGCAATAGACTCACATTGCCATAACCCAAGGTTGATCGAACAGTTAATTTTTTTGCTATTAACTCAAGAATAGACTTAACCCTGCCTTCTGTGCTCATGGGCAGAACTAAACCGTTTTTATCAACAATTTTTAGGATTTTTTCGTGATCGGGATGAACTTCGATAATACGTAAACGGTTTTTTGTTTCACGGATTAACTTAAATTTTTCACCCTCATCGAAATTAGGTACAACTTGGATATGAATCTGCTGTTGATAAAGTGTCACATCAACTTCAGGATAACTCTTAATTAGCGTGACATGCTCATTATTCTTATTATCCCAAAACAGTAAGGGGTGACCCGCTAACAGTGACAAAGCAGGAAGAAAATCGATTTTTTTATTTGTGCTTTTGGCTTGGGTTTCAGCAATACGAATCATCGCAATCACGGCTCGGTCTTGCTCCGACAATCCTTCCAGTTCCTGTTGGGCTGTCAATAGCCGATTAACTGATACCGCACGACTACTTCCCCACGCGCCACTTCCCACTCTTTTTTGCTCTCTCGCTTCAATAAAACAGCGAGCACCATTGTCTTGGTAGGTCAAATGCCAAATGAAGCGACTGGCTTTAGTATTGTTGGTAGCTACTGTGAATTCAGAGCCCACCTTTTCTAAAGCACTGAGGGCTCTCTCCCACATAGGCTGCCGACGGACGGCATCCAGTAAGGACTTGGTTCCTAACTCGTAATGAATCTTATGGCCCTTATCGCCATGAATTTCTGAATCCATATGACCCAATAATTCATTGGCTTCTGCGGCCACCCAGCGATAGCCGTTCTTTTCAGCCTTTAAAGCTAACTCCCTTAAGCGATCTCGGTCCAATAACTCGGCAGAACCATCTATCCACCACAGTTCCATGGAACGGAATAACAGGCCTAATGAATCTCTTTCAGCAATCTCAATTCGTTCATCTGTTTTACCCACAGACATAGTCAAACTGGCTCTGGCAGCGCGGCCCAATGCGGCATAAACAGACAGCATAGATGAACCTAGCTTCATGACAGCGGCAATATGCGCTGTCGCTTTTTCTACTTTTTTAGTATCAGATGAGGTGATCAGTGATACCACGTAAGCTGCCCCTGCTAAGCCAGCCATGCCTAATTTACGCAGATCAAGATTTTTTTTAGCGTCTTTTAAATAGCTTTCATAAATAAGCTGCGCAGAGGTAAACTCACCTTTCA
>JAGXAW010000029.1 GCA_018971415.1 Betaproteobacteria bacterium | reverse complement strand
TACCAGTTTAGGTAGAGTGCATTGGCTACGGGTATTCAACGTTCCGGTCGGCAGTCGTACAAGCAGAGGAAAACCCGTCAATAATTTGATACAAATTGAGGCTGGTGAAAAGATAAATGCGTTGTTGCCTGTTAAAGAGTTTGATGCAGAACATTTTGTGTTCATGGCAACGGCATTTGGAACTGTTAAGAAAACGCCATTAACGGATTTTTCACGTCCACGTTCCGCTGGCATTATTGCTGTAGATTTAGATGATGGCGATTATTTGGTGGGTGCGGCAATAACTAACGGCAAGCATGATGTTATGTTGTTTTCTGACGATGGGAAAGCCATACGTTTTGATGAAGATGATGTAAGACCAATGGGTAGAACAGCCCGTGGCGTCAGAGGGATGCGTCTTTCAGGTGGGCGCAAAGTGATCTCGATGTTGGTTGCAGATAATGAACAGCAAACCGTTTTGACCGCTACGCAAAATGGCTTTGGTAAACGTACGCCAATTTCTGAATTTACGCGCCATGGCCGAGGTGGGCAGGGGGTTATTGCGATACAAACCTCGCAAAGAAACGGTTCTGTGGTGAGTGCAGCCCTTGTCAACAGTGATGATGAATTAATGTTGATAACAAGTGGTGGTGTCTTAATCAGAACGCGTGTCCAAGAAATACGAGAAATGAGCCGTGCTACACAAGGGGTAACGCTAATTGCCCTAGACAAAGGGGAGACTCTGGTTTCCTTAAGTCCGATTGATGAAAGTGTTTGTGGTGGTGATTTATCAGAGATGGAATCGTTGGATGAAGAGGCTGATAATAGTCTAGACAGTGCTGCAGCAGATGATGTAACAGACACGCAGGAGTAATTGAATGCGTGCTTTTAATTTTTCTGCAGGACCTGCAACGCTGCCCACTGAAGTGATGTTGGAGGTTCAAGAGCAACTTTTGGATTGGCAAGGCTCCGGTATGTCTGTTATGGAGTTAAGTCATCGCAGTCCAGAATTTGCAGGCATTTTGAATGAGACTGAACTCGATCTTCGACAGTTGCTTAATCTACCAGATCACTATCGAGTCATTTTTTGTCAAGAAGGCGCCAGCGCCCATTGGGACATGATCCCTCTTAATTTGCTACAAGGTAATCATTACGCCGATTATATTGAAACGGGGTATTGGTCATACAGGGCTATTGAAGAAGGTAGGCGCTATTGTAATGTGAATATTGTCGCCTCAAACCGTTCTGATCATTTTACAGCGCTCCCGGATATTGGTGAGTGGCGTCTTAACCCTAAAGCTGCTTATGTACACTATTGTTCAAATGAAACCATTGATGGTCTAGAGTTTTTTTGGACGCCTGATGTCGGAAATGTTCCTTTAGTAGTTGATATGTCCTCCCACTTTCTATCGAGGCCCATGGATATTAATAAATTCGCCATGGTCTACGCAGGTGCGCAAAAAAATATAGGACCGGCGGGATTGAGTTTGGTGTTGATTCGTGATGACTTACTCAAACCTGCTGCACCAGGAACGCCTTTTCTTATGGATTATCATGGTCAGTTCCATGCTCATTCTATGTTAAATACACCACCCACTTTTACCATTTGGGTGGCTGGGTTGGTGTTTAAATGGATTAAACGTAACGGCGGTCTTGAAAAAATGGCACAACGCAATGCTGAAAAAGCGCGTTTGTTGTATGATTTTCTGGATCAGAGTCAATTTTATAGAAACTCGGTAAAGATCCAAGATCGTTCTTTAATGAATGTGCCCTTTCATTTACGAGAACCCTCTTTGGATGAGGTGTTTCTTAAAGAGGCGGATTTGGCAGGATTAAAGCAATTACGAGGACATCGTGTAGTGGGTGGCATGCGAGCATCAATTTATAATGCCATGCCGATTGAAGGGGTAAAAACGCTGGTTAACTTTATGACGGATTTTGAACGACGTTATGGTTAATACGACTCAACAACAATTAGAACTTTTACGTAATCAAATAGATGCGATAGACGAGAAGCTCCTTACCTTAGTGAGTGAGAGGGCTACTTTAGCTGAACAAATTGGTCAGCTAAAGGAGGGTATTTTATACCGTCCTGAAAGAGAGGCTCAGGTATTACGACGCATTGCAGAACTCAATCCAGGGCCCTTATCGAACGAGACTGTACTTTTTTTGTTTCGTGAAATTATGTCAGCCTGTCTTGCCCATGAACGTCCAGTTAGTGTGGCTTTCTTGGGACCACAGGGTACCTATTCAGAAGTTGCTTTGTTAAAACATTTTGGTCATGCGGCTTTGCGTGAGGACCAGGCTACATTAGATGATGTATTTCAAAGTGTCGTAGCGCAACGAACGGATTTTGGCATCGTGCCAATTGAAAACTCGATTGAGGGAGCTGTGGGTCGAACCCTCGACTTACTGGTTGAAACTCCAGTTCAAATTTGTGGTGAGGTTCAATTAAGAATTCATCATCAGTTGTTGGTAAGTTCTGGGGTGGGAATGACGGATATTAAAGAAATCTACGCGCATCCTCAGTCCTTGGCTCAATGCCGTTCATGGATTGCAACCCACTTACCCCAGGCGCAGTTAATACCCTCAGCAAGCAACGCGGAAGCTGCTAGAACAATACAACAAAAAAATAACGCGGCTGCTATTGCTGGCAGTCATGCTGCCGAACTCTATCAACTTGATGTATTAGCCAAAAATATCGAAGACAGTACTGACAATACCACTCGTTTTTTTGTTATTGGTCATCATGAGTCAAGCCCATCGGGTCATGATAAGACTTCATTACTGTTAGTGGCAAAAAACCGTCCAGGCGCAATTCATGACTTATTAACACCTTTAGCACATCACGGGGTGAGTATGACGCGACTTGAGTCTCGTCCTTCGCAAACTCAGCTATGGGAGTATGTGTTTTTTGTTGATATTGAGGGTCATTGTAAGGACCCAATTGTTAAACAGGCTCTTAGTGAGATTAGTCAATCCGCTCTTCTTTGTCGAGTTTTAGGATCTTACCCGGTTGCGCCATTATGATAGATTTATGTGAATTAGCCCCTCAGTACGTTAAAACCATCGCTCCTTATCAGCCTGGTAAACCCATGTCTGAGCTGCAAAGGGAGCTTGGCTTATCGAAGATTGTTAAACTTGCTTCCAATGAAAATCCTTTGGGACCGAGTCCTCTTGCCTTAGAGGCCATACACAGGGCATTACCAGATCTTGCTTTGTATCCAGATGGGAATGGCTTTGAACTCAAGACAAGCCTTGCTGAAATGCATCAGCTTGAATTATCAAATATCGTTTTAGGTAATGGTTCAAATGATGTATTGGAATTAATCGCAAGAGCCTTCTTGTCTCCCGATACAGAGGCCATTTATTCTCAGTATGCTTTCGCCGTCTATCCATTAGTGACGCAAGCTGTTGGAGCTAAGGGTAAGGTGGTGCCCGCTAAAGATTATGGTCATGATCTAGAGGCAATCGCGCAAAGTGTTTCAGAAAAAACCCGAGTGGTTTTTATTGCGAATCCAAACAATCCCACTGGACACTTCATCGCGGGTGATGAGATCAAAGCCTTTCTGCAAAAAATACCTAAAAATGTATTGGTTGTTCTCGATGAAGCCTATACCGAATACTTGGATGACCAACTTACCTATAACGCTATAGACTGGTTGAACCATTTTGACAATCTTATTGTGACAAGGTCATTCTCAAAAGCCTATGGTTTGGCAGGACTGCGTGTTGGTTGCGGGTTTGCACATCAAGATGTGATAGCCCTTATCAATCGAGTTCGGCAGCCTTTTAACGTGAATCAGCTGGCCTTGGTGGCTGCTGAGGCCGCATTACATGATAAAGACTTCTTGGATAAAACCAGAGCCATTAATCAGGCGGGTTTATTACAACTTGAAAATGCGTGTCGTACATTCGATTTAAGTTTTATTCCATCAGTTGGCAACTTTTTGGCCATTAAAATCGGGGATAACGCACTTGAGGTCTATCAGCAACTTCTCAAAAGAGGGGTAATAGTGAGACCTATCGCCAATTACCATATGCCAAATTATTTAAGAGTGTCAGTAGGTCTTCCTGAGGAAAACAGTTTTTTCATTGACCAACTACGCATTGTTTTACAACACTAATCATGGCAGATCCCTTTCAGACACACCCTCGTCGAGTCGCCATAATTGGTGTTGGTCTAATTGGTGGTTCCTTTGCATTGGCAATGCGCGAGGCCGCAAGAGATATCACTATTGTCGGTTATGATCGAGATGAGGTGAATCTTGCTGCAGCCAAACAACTTGGGGTGATTGACAGTGCCGTTCATTCTTTGTCTCAAGTGGTTAAGGATGCGGATGTGATACAACTCTCTGTTCCCGTGGGACAGATGGAATCTGTATTAAAAGAAATTGCTAAAGATATCAGCCCAACTGCCATTATTACAGATGTGGGAAGTACCAAAGGCAATGTGGTTGAGTTAGCGCAAAAGTTATTGGGTCCGGCTGCCAAGCGTTTTGTACCAGCACATCCCATAGCCGGTGCCGAAAATAGTGGTGTCAGATCGGCTCGTAAAGACTTATTTAAAGATAAATCAGTTGTCATGGTTGAAACTGACTTTACAGATCCATTACCCTTTGAGATTGTGAAACGTTGTTGGCAAGCCTGTGGCGCGAAAATAGAAACCATGACAGTTAACCGTCATGACAGTGTCTTTGGTGTGGTCAGTCATCTACCCCATATTTTGAGTTATACCTTGGTTTACGATATAGCTACGCGTATTGATGCAGAAACTTTTTTTCATTTTGCCGCAAGTGGTTTTAGAGATTTTACTCGAATAGCAGGAAGTAATCCTGAAATGTGGAAGGATATCTCTCTGGCCAATAAGACTACATTGTTGCTAGAGCTTCAACGTTATCAAGATTTACTGAGATATTTTCAAGACGCTTTAGAGTCTGATGATGACGAAGCTATTGAAAGTTTTTTTAAAATTGCACGCGATGCGAGACGAGACTGGTCAGAGTAGGCGTGAGTAGAGAGGGTTATGGGCGTTAATTTTCATATTTCACCTGGCGGGTCTTTAACTGGACGAATCCGTGTTCCTGGCGATAAATCAATATCACACCGAAGTATTATGCTTGGTGCAATCGCAGAGGGAGTGACGAAGATTTCAGGTTTTCTTGAGGGTGAGGATGCACTCTCAACAATGAATGCCTTTCGAGCGATGGGTGTTGTGATTGAAGGTCCTCATCATGGTCATGTGGTAGTTCATGGCGTTGGGAAAAGGGGATTAAAGGCGCCGCAAACCATCATTGATTGTGGTAATTCGGGTACAACCATGAGACTGCTCTCAGGTTTATTGGCTGGCCAAGGTTTTGCGGTCACTTTAACGGGTGATGATACATTATTAAAAAGACCCATGGCCCGAGTCGCTACACCATTAAAACTAATGGAGGCACATATAGACACCCAAGAGTCTGGGCGCCCACCATTGATTATTCATCCTGTAAACCAATTAAAGGCTATCGACTACACGCTACCCATGGCAAGCGCTCAGGTTAAGTCTGCTATTTTGCTTGCAGGCTTATATGCAGATGGAGTGACTACTGTCGTTGAACCAGAAATTACCCGTGACCATACTGAAAAAATGCTAGAAGCGTTTGGGTATAAACCCGAAGTGTTAGGTAATCGTATTTCAGTAGATGGTTCGGCGGTATTAAAAGCCACCACAATTGATGTTCCTGCTGATATTTCATCAGCCACATTCTTTATGGTTGGAGCATCGATTGCACCTGGTTCCAATATTACTTTGGAAAAAGTGGGGATTAATCCAACTCGAGACGGAGTGATTAAAATTTTACGCTTAATGGGGGCTGATATTGAGCTCCTCAATGAATCTAGCGTGGGCGGTGAAAAGGTGGCTGATATTCATGTGAAGTATGCACCTTTACAGGGAATCCATATTCCCGAGGAATTGGTCAGTTTAGCTATCGATGAGTTTCCAGCTTTGTTTATTGCTGCCGCCAATGCAAATGGCACAACAATATTAACGGGTGCCGAGGAGTTACGTGTTAAAGAAAGTGACCGTATTCAAGTCATGGCTACAGGATTATTGTCTATTGGTGTCAAAGCGACCCCCACCCCTGATGGCATGATTATTCATGGTGGTGCTTATCATGGTGGAGTGATACAAAGTCATGGAGACCATCGAATTGCTATGAGTTTTGCTATGGCAGCGCTGACCGCAAGCGATGATATAACAGTCATAGATTGTCAAAATGTGGCGACTTCTTTTCCTGGCTTTGATCAACTCGCGAAAACCGCGGGATTAAAAATTTCTCTGTCATGATTCCTGTTATTGCTATAGACGGCCCATCGGCCTCCGGTAAAGGAACAGTAGCTCAGATTGTGGCAACAAAACTTGGGTTTCACTACCTAGACAGTGGTGCGTTATACCGAATTGTTGCCTTTGCTATACAGCAAGAGGGCATGGATGAGGCTGATGAAACCAGAATCAACCAACTACTTGACACTCTGCGAATAGAATTCAATCTCGGAAGCATTATTGTTAATAAACAAGATGTTACAGAGAGTATCCGAAGCGAGGAGTGCGGTAAACTGGCGTCAAAAGTTGCCGCTCTACGTTCGGTAAGACAGCATTTATTGTCTTTGCAGCAATCCTTTTGCCAAACACCAGGACTCGTTGCAGATGGTCGTGACATGGGTACCGTGGTTTTCCCACAGGCAATTTTAAAAGTGTATTTAACAGCCAGTGCTAACGTAAGGGCTGAAAGACGTTATAACCAGTTGATCAGTAAGGGAATATCTGCTAATATAATGGTCCTTTTGCAGGATATTCATGAACGTGATTTTCGGGATCAAACTCGTTTAGAGTCTCCCTTAAAACAAGCAGCTGATGCACATTTTCTTGATACCTCTGCATTAACGATAGATCAGGCTGTTAATCAGGTATTAATTTGGTACTCCGCCGTATCTAAGTGATTTTGGACTCAACTGTGTCTGTAAATAACCAAACGCGTTATTGGTTATTTTTAAATCTACAGACAACGTTGAATTATTTAACTGACCCCGTTACGCGGCGGGTGATTTTTAATAGGTAATTGTTTTTCATGAATACATCTACTCAACAAACCTCTACAACTGAAAGTTTCGCTAGCTTGTTTGAGGAAAGCTTATCCCACCAAGAAATGCGTATCGGTGAAGTGATCACCGCGGAAGTGGTTGGCATTGATGGTAATTTTGTTATTGTTAATGCAGGTTTGAAATCTGAAAGTTTAATCCCAATCGAAGAATTTAAAGACGATCGTGGCGATGTTGAAGTGACAATAGGCGATTTCGTAAAAGTTGCTATTGATACTTTAGAAGATGGCTACGGTTCTACAAAACTGTCTCGTGAAAAAGCGAAACGTTTAGCAGCCTGGCTCGATTTAGATGATGCCATGACCAAGGGCACCTTAGTAACTGGCGTAGTAAGCGGTAAAGTGAAAGGTGGATTAACCGTAATGGTTAACGGCATTAGAGCTTTCTTACCAGGATCATTAGTGGATGTACGTCCAATCAAAGATACCTCTCCTTACGAAGGTAAAGAGATGGAATTCAAAGTGATTAAGTTGGACCGTAAACGTAACAACGTTGTGGTATCAAGACGTGCTGTGATGGAAGCCTCTCAAGGTGCCGATCGTGAAAATCTCTTAGAAAACCTGAAAGAAGGTTCAATTGTTAAGGGTGTTGTTAAGAACATCACCGATTATGGTGCGTTTGTTGATTTGGGTGGTATTGATGGTCTATTGCACATCACGGACTTGGCTTGGCGCAGAGTCAAACACCCTTCAGAGGTGTTAAATGTTGGTGATGAGGTAGAAGCTAAAGTCTTGAAATATGATCAAGACAAAAACCGTGTCTCCTTGGGATTGAAACAGTTAGGTGATGATCCATGGGTTGGTTTGGCTCGTCGTTATCCAGAAAAAACCCGTTTGTTTGGCAAAGTCACCAACTTAACGGACTACGGTGCATTCGTTGAAATTGAGCCTGGTATTGAAGGTCTGGTACACGTCTCTGAAATGGATTGGACAAACAAAAACGTTCACCCATCCAAAGTAGTTCAATTGGGTGATGAAGTTGAAGTCATGATTCTTGAGATTGATGAAGAACGTCGCCGCATCTCATTGGGTATGAAGCAATGTCGTACAAACCCATGGGAAGAGTTTGCAGCAACCCACAACAAAAATGACCACGTCAAAGGACAAATCAAATCGATTACTGACTTTGGTGTATTCATTGGTCTACCAGGTGGGATTGACGGTTTAGTGCATTTGTCTGACTTGTCTTGGAGTCAAACTGGTGAAGAAGCCGTTCACAACTACAAGAAAGGTGATGAGGTTGAAGCTATTATTTTAGCCATTGATGTTGAAAGAGAGAGAATTTCTTTGGGCATCAAACAACTCTCAGGTGATCCTTTCACGAACTTCACCGCAGCCAATGACAAAGGTGCTATTGTCAAAGGCGTAGTTAAGTCAGTTGATGCTAAAGGCGTTGTTGTTGATTTGGGTGATGACATCGAAGGGTATTTAAGAGCCTCTGAAATTTCAAGAGAGCGTGTTGAAGATGCGAAAACCCATTTTAGTGAAGGCGATGCTGTTGAGGCAGTTATTCTGAATGTTGATCGTAAAAATAGAAACATCAATTTATCGATCAAAGCTAAAGATGCTGTGGATGAGAGCGCTGCTATGCAACGAGTCACTGCTGATAATCCTGCTAATGCCGGAACAACCAGCTTGGGTGCGTTGTTGAAAGCAAAACTTGAAAATCAATCCTCAGAGGGATAATTCATAAATGACTAAGTCAGAATTAATTGATCTTTTGTCTTTAAAATACAGTCAATTGGTGTCAAAGGACACAGAATTGGCTGTGAAGACGATCCTCGATGCAATGAGTCAATCACTGGTTTCTGGGGAGCGGATCGAAATTCGTGGATTTGGAAGTTTTGGATTAAATCATCGTCCACCTCGGCAGGGTAGAAATCCGAAAACGGGGGAGAAAGTGTTGGTACCTGAAAAATATGTACCGCATTTCAAACCCGGCAAAGAACTGCGCGACCGAGTGGACTTTCCTAAGAGTGATGCTCAGTCTGCAAATTAAAATAAAACGGGTGTTAAACACCCGTTTTTATTTTAGAATGTAGCAAAAATAGGGAAAAACAATGTTTTATATAAAGTGGTTCATACGTATTTTGGTTTTTGTATTATTGTTAGGTTTCGCCATTAAAAACGTCGAACCTGTCACATTGAAGTATTTTCTAAACTATCAATGGCAAGAACCGCTTATTGTTTTTTTATTGGTATTCTTTATCTTTGGCGTGATTGTCGGTTTGTTGGTCGCTATGGGTAGTCTCTTTAAACAACGTCGTGAGTTACAGAAACTTCGTCGTGAATACAATCAGCTTGAGAAAACCACGGAATTAGCAAGTCAGCCCAAACCTATTCGCGATATCTCCACTGCGGCACATATCGATGCTGTTTAAGAGTTAAGTACACAGATTATGGATTTTCAAGCTTATTGGTTACTCATTATCCCTATTTTTTTTGGCCTGGGATGGCTTGCTGCACGTGTTGATATTCGACATTTACTGTCAGAATCCCGTGCATTGCCAGCCTCTTATTTTAAAGGCTTAAATTTCCTATTAAATGAACAGACTGACAAAGCCATTGAGTCTTTCATCGAAGTCGCTCAAACAGACCAACAAACCGTTGAATTGCAGTTTGCTTTAGGTGGTTTATTTAGACGACGAGGTGAAGTGGATCGTGCAACGAGAATGCATCAAAATCTCGTCGACAGATCCGATTTGTCCGTGTCACAAAAAACACAGGCATTATATGAATTGGCACAGGATTATCTAAAGGCTGGTTTATTGGACAGAGCTGAAACATTATTTAAAGACTTAAGAGTATCTGAATTTAAAGAGGTAGCAACACGATCTTTACTGGATATTTATGTTACAGAAAAAGAATGGTTAAAAGCCATTGAGGTTGCCAAAGAATTAGAGGGAGTGGGTAACGAAATTGGCAGTAAAGAAATTGCCAATTTTTACTGTGAGCTAGCATTGATTGAACACAGTCGTTCAAATTTTATGGAAGCTGAAAACTTCGCTCAACAAGCCTTGGTGATCAATAAAAAATGTGTAAGAGCCAATATTATTCAAGGACAGTGGGCAAAACAAAATGGTCAACACGAACGCGCAGTCGGCTTTTGGTTACAGATTGAAAACCAGTCACCAGATTATTTGTTTTTAGTGGCTGATGCTTTTGTAGAGTCAATGAAACAACTCAACAGAGTTGATGAATCCATACAGTTACTAAGGGGTTGGGTAGAGCGCTTTCCCACCTTAGATTTGCTGTCTACCTTATTTAAAATTTTATTAGAAAGCCGCGGCCCTGAACTTGCTTATCAAACCATCAAGGATGAATTTAAACGTAATCCTTCATTGGGCTCGTTGGATAAATATCTTGAAGCTCAACTTGTTATCGTCAGTCCAGAACAACGATCTGACCTACAGTTAATGAGAGATTTGGTTCATCAACACAATATGAAATACTCTTATTATCAATGTGATACCTGCGGCTTTAAGGCTAAATCTTATTTTTGGCATTGTCCTGCCTGTGGTGGTTGGGATACTTATCCCCCACGACGCAATAGTGACAATGATAGTCAACGATCAATTAAATTGAGTATGTGATAGTGAGCGATACGTTGGATAGTAAAAGAATTATAGTCGCCTTAGATTATGCGAATGAAAACGATGCGTTAAGATTTGTAGACCAATGTGACGCATCATTATGTCGTTTAAAAGTGGGTAAGGAGCTTTTTACTGTAGCAGGACCTCAATTGGTAAAAAAGCTAGTTAACTTAGGCTTTGATGTTTTCTTAGATCTAAAATTCCATGATATTCCCAATACCGTAGCCTCAGCCTGTCGTGCTGCAGCAGATCTTGGCGTTTGGATGATGAATGTTCATGCCTCTGGTGGACAATTAATGATGGAAAAAGCCTGGCAATCATTGGAGGATCTTTCTGCCACAGATCGGCCAAAGTTAATTGCTGTGACTGTTTTAACGAGTATGTCACAACGGGATTTGGAGCAAATTGGAATACAAGTCTCTCTGGAACAACAGGTGCTTCGTCTTGCTAAACTTACACAATTTGCAGGTTTAGATGGAGTGGTCTGTTCTGCTCAGGAGACGACATTACTGCGCAAAGAGCTTTCTCAGTCCTTTCTTTTAGTAACGCCAGGAATTCGGCTAGAGGGTTCGTCTAAGGATGACCAGGTACGCATCGTGACACCTCAAGACGCGATTAAAAATGGATCCTCCTATTTGGTTATTGGTCGACCTATCACGCAAAGTAAAGAGCCAGTGACTACGTTAAAAATTATTTATTCAACATTAAACACACTTTAATATTATGAAGATTTCAATTATAGGAACAGGGTATGTGGGTCTTGTCAGTGGAGCATGCCTTGCTGATGTGGGTAACCACGTTTTATGTTTAGATTTAAACCCAGAAAAAATTGCCATTTTAAAAAATGGCGGTATTCCCATTTATGAGCCGGGTTTAGAGGAGATGGTGAAGCGCAATGTAGCCGCAGGACGGCTTCACTTCACCACTGACATTAAAGAAAGTGTTGATTACGGTGAGGTACAGTTTATCGCAGTGGGTACGCCTCCTGACGAGGACGGCTCTGCTGACTTAAAACATGTTATCGCAGCAGCACAAAATATTGGTCAGTATATGAGTCAATCGAAGGTTATTGTTGATAAATCAACGGTACCAGTTGGCACTGCTGAAAAAGTTAAACAGGCTATTTTCAACGAATTACAAAAGCGTCAATTAACCATTCCCTTTAGTGTGGTTTCAAATCCTGAATTTTTAAAGGAGGGAGCTGCCATTGAGGATTTTATGCGTCCTGACCGTATTGTTGTTGGCGCAGATGATCAGCATGCCATTGAGGTGATGAGAAACCTTTATGCTCCTTTTCAGCGCAATCATGAGCGTTTAATTTTAATGGATGTTAAATCTGCAGAATTGACCAAATATGCAGCCAACGCCATGTTGGCCACACGTATCTCATTTATGAATGAACTTGCCTTATTGGCCGAGAGATTGGGCGCGGATATCGAACGGGTTCGTCAAGGGATTGGTTCTGATCCAAGAATTGGATACCAGTTTCTCTATCCAGGTTGTGGCTATGGGGGTTCCTGTTTTCCAAAAGATGTAAAAGCGCTAATGAAAACGGCGAGTGAAAGTGATTTGGAATTAAAAATTTTAAATGCAGTAGAAGCTGTAAATGCAAGACAAAAGACAGTGATGCTGGAAAAAATCACCACTACGTTTGGGCACTCTTTAGCAGGAAAACATTTTGCCGTTTGGGGATTGGCATTCAAACCCAACACGGATGATATGCGTGAAGCCCCCTCAAGAGTGGTTATTGATGGCCTGATTGCTTTAGGAGCCAGTGTATCCGCTTATGATCCAGTGGCAATCAATGAAGCAAAACATATTTATGATTCTCAATCACATGTGCAATTCAGCCGCTCACCTGAAGATGCACTGAATAAAGCAGATGCACTATTAATCCTAACCGAATGGAAAGAGTTTAGAAGCCCTGACTTTAGTGAAATCAAACGGTTATTAAAACAACCCTATATCTTTGATGGACGAAATATTTATGACCCTCAACAGGTGAGGGCGGCTGGTCTTCATTATTCGGGGATTGGGCGTTTATAATGATTAAAGGAATAGAACTTAAAGAACGCTTTACTCAGCCACGAATATTGGTGGTAGGTGATGTGATGCTTGATCGTTATTGGTTCGGTGAGGTGAGCCGTATTTCCCCTGAGGCCCCAGTGCCCGTGGTCTTAGTGAATAAATCTGAAGAGCGCCCTGGCGGTGCTGCTAATGTGGCGCGTGGGGTGGCAGCATTGGGTGCGAAAAGTATTTTGTTGTCCGTGACGGGTAAGGACGAGGCGGGAAATCGCTTAGAGAGTTTACTCAATAATGAGGGTGTACAAACCAAACTCTATCGTGATCCCGAGATTGATACTACCGTTAAGCTGAGAGTCATTGGTAGACAACAACAGTTATTAAGAATCGATTTTGAAACTCTTCCCAGCCATGAAATATTATTGGCCAAGCTCACAGAATTTACGCAATTGCTTGACCAAATTGATTTGGTCATTTTGTCAGATTACGGTAAAGGTGGACTAAAACACATCGAAACCATGATTAGTCAATGTAATGAGCGTCACATACCCGTACTAGTGGACCCTAAGGGGGATGATTATCACCGTTACCGTAATGCCACGATACTCACGCCAAACCGTTCTGAGTTTAAACAGGTGGCAGGGTCGTGGAACGATGATCATGAATTGGCCGCCAAAGCACAACAATTGAAACATACCTTATCACTGAAGGCGTTACTGATTACCCGTTCAGAGGAGGGTATGACCTTGTATCAAGATAATGCCGTATTTCATGAACCCACAAGAGCGCAAGAGGTTTATGACGTGTCAGGTGCGGGGGATACGGTAATTGCAACATTGGGTGTTGCCATGGCTGCCGGGTATACTATGCAGGAGGCTGTAAAATTGGCTAATCTAGCAGCAGGGGTGGTCGTGGGCAAACTTGGTACTGCTGTTGTGAATACTGAGGAATTGTGTGAAGTGCTTCCTCAATCAACGTAAGGAATTAAAAAGGTGATTATTGTTACAGGCGCAGCAGGATTAATCGGCTCAAATATTATTAAAACCTTAAATGAAAAGGGTATTAACAATATTCTGGCGGTGGATAATCTGGAAAGAGCTGATAAATTTTATAATTTAACAGATTGTATTATTGCTGATTATTTAGATAAACGAGAATTTATTCAGCTAATCGAATCTGATTCATTAGACCGTAATATACGTGCAGTTCTTCATCAAGGTGCCTGTTCTGACA
Source organism: Betaproteobacteria bacterium (assembly GCA_018971415.1). Lineage (GTDB taxonomy): Bacteria > Pseudomonadota > Gammaproteobacteria > Burkholderiales > Ferrovaceae > PN-J185. Next base: position 4,930 of record JAGXAW010000029.1, on the reverse strand, counting down.
CCATGGAACACAACGGCCGCTACATGATGGACAACAACTTTAGGTATACCACCAAACTCTTCGAATACTGTCAGGACCGTGAAATACCATTAGTTTATGCTTCCTCCGCAGCCGTTTATGGGGGTAATACGACCTTTAAAGAGGATCCTTCCTGTGAGGCGCCGTTAAATGTATATGGTTATTCTAAGTTAGCCTTTGACCAATACTTCCGCAGTCACGTGCACGAAACTGGATTAACTGCACCTTGTGTAGGGTTACGTTACTTTAATGTGTATGGGCCCCGAGAACAACATAAGGGGCGGATGGCCTCTGTGGCTTACCATTTTTACAACCAATATGTAGAAAACGGCTTTATTAAGTTATTTGAAGGCTGTGATGGCTATGGTAATGGTGAACAACGTCGCGACTTTATTTCCATCGAAGACGTAGTTAAGGTCAATTTATGGTTTTTAGACCATCCTGAGGTCTCTGGAATCTTTAATGTGGGTACAGGTGTGAGCCGAACATTTAATGATATAGCGGTGGCCACACTCAATGCCATTAGAGCCACTGAGGGTGATGATGAGATTAGTTTAGAGGAAATGCGTGAGAGAAATCTCATTCAATACATTCCCTTCCCGGAGGCACTGAAAGGCAAATACCAAAGTTTTACTGAGGCCAATATTTCCAGTTTACGGGCGGCAGGGTATCAGCATGACTTTTTGGATGTTAATGAAGGTGCAGCCCATTATGTCGCTAAGCGTCGTGGAGCGTTGATAAAAGAGTAGGGTAATGATAAAAACTGTAGAGCAGTGTATTGGTGACACGCCTTTAGTGGCGCTTAAGATGTTAGCAGGTAAAACCTCTAACCAACTTTTAGCCAAACTTGAGGGTAATAATCCTGCAGGTTCTGTTAAAGATCGTCCTGCTATATCAATGATCCTGGGTGCAGAGCTCAGAGGTGAGATTAAACCGGGTGACACATTAATTGAGGCCACCAGTGGCAATACGGGCATAGCACTGGCATTAGCCGCCTCTATTCGGGGCTATAAAATGATTTTAATCATGCCGGAGCATTTGAGCATTGAACGTCGTCAAACCATGAAAGCCTACGGTGCAGAAATTGTCCTCGTTAGCAAAGAAAGTGGTATGGAGGGAGCCCGTGACCTCGCTAACCAAATGGTAGCCAGGGGTGAAGGTCGCATTTTAGATCAATTTAATAATCCCGATAATCCGTTAGCACATTACAGGACAACGGGGCCAGAGATTTGGCACGCAACACAGGGTAAGGTTACCCATTTTGTGGCAACCATGGGGACCACGGGGACCATAATGGGAGTGTCTCGTTTTTTAAAAGAAAAAAACCCACAAATTCAAATTATAGGTGTTCATCCAGCTGAAGGGGCCAATGTCCCCGGTATTAGAAAATGGCCAAAAGAATACTTACCAAAAATCTTTGATGAGAAGATGGTTGATCAAGTGCTTGAGGTATCTCAGAATGATGCCGAGGAAACCATGAGAAGACTTGCAAAAGAAGAGGGTATTTTTGCGGGCGTTTCCTCCGGTGGCGGCTGTTGGGCTGCACTACAAATTTCTGCGCAAGTAACTAATGCCACCATTGTCCATATTGTTTGCGATCGAGGTGACCGTTATCTCTCAACTGGGGTTTACCCCGCATAAAAAAAGGGACGCATTAGCGTCCCTTATAGTGTCATACCAGTTAGCCCAGTAGGTGGCTAACAGCTGCTCTTTCTTCTAACAGCTCATCATGGGTTGCTTTTATTTTAGCTTGGCTAAAAGCACTTAATTCAAGGCCTTTAACAATCGTGTATACCCCATTTTGACAGGTCACTGGATAACCAAAAATAACCCCCTCAGGGATACCATAACTGCCATCTGAGGGAATACCCATGGTTACCCAATCGTTGGTCGCGCTGCCCATAACCCAATCACGAATATGGTTAATAGCAGCGTTGGCAGCAGATGCGGCGGAGGACAATCCCCTGGCTTCAATAATGGCTGCACCCCTTTTTTGCACTGTTGGGATAAATTGTGTTTCAACCCAAGCTTGATCATTGATCATTTGTGCAACGGATTTGCCTTCAACAGTTGCTTGGAATAAGTCAGGATACTGTGTGGCGGAATGGTTTCCCCAAATAGTCACCTTTTTTACATTGGTGACGGCGGTGTTTAATTTTGCGGCAATTTGAGACAAGGCACGATTGTGATCAAGACGCATCATGGCAGTGAAGTTGTGTGGAGCAAGATCAGGTGCGTTTTTCATGGCGATTAACGCGTTGGTGTTGGCAGGGTTGCCCACCACCAGCACTTTAACTTGACGACTTGCAACTTCGGACAAGGCTCTACCTTGCTCAGTGAAAATAGCACCGTTCATTTCCAACAGGTCTTTTCTTTCCATGCCTTTGGTACGCGGACGACTACCCACTAACAAGGCAACATCAGCGTCTTTAAAGGCCACACGAACATCATCAGAGACAGTGATGCCATGCAGTAAAGGGAAAGCACAATCCTCAAGCTCCATGACCACTCCTTTTACCACAGGAATGGAAGGAGTGATATCAAACAGTTGTAATATGACAGGTTGGTCTGGACCTAACATTTCTCCACTGGCAATACGAAACAACAGACTGTAGCCAATTTGACCGCCAGACCCAGTGACTGCAACTCGAACAGGTTTTTTCATGAAATACTCCAAAAGTAATGACTAATTCAATAATTCGCGTAAAACGTAAGGCAAAATACCACCATTTTTGTAATAGTCTACCTCAATTGGGGTGTCTATACGCAGTAACAACGGCACTTCTTGTTGTTGACCGTTTGCACGATGAATAACCAGGGTAATCGTTTGCTGCGGTTTAATGTGATCATCAATCCCCACTAAATCAAAGGTTTCATTGCCAACTAAATTCAGTGATTGGTGCGTAGTATCACCGATAAATTGGCAAGGTAAAACCCCCATTCCAACTAAATTACTTCTATGAATACGCTCAAAACTTCTTGCAACGACAGCTTTTACTCCAAGTAACTGAGTTCCTTTAGCAGCCCAGTCTCTTGATGAACCAGTACCATACTCTTCACCGGCAAATATCATTGTTGGAATATGGTCCTCTTGGTATTTCATTGCTGCGTCATAAATGGCCATTTGTTCTCCACTAGGCTGGTGGAGTGTAACGCCTCCCTCAGAACCTGGGACCATGAGGTTTTTAATTCGAACATTGGCAAAGGTCCCACGCATCATAACTTCATGGTTTCCACGACGGGAGCCGTAACTATTGAAGTCCTTCACCTCTACGCCCTTGGATTGTAAATATTTACCTGCTGGGGAGGAGGGTTTAATGGATCCTGCAGGACTAATATGGTCGGTTGTAATGGAATCACCAAAAATTCCTAGGGCTCTTGCTCCTTTGATAGGCTGAACGGTGCCAGGTGTCATAGAAAAATCTTTGAAAAATGGCGGTTCAGCTATGTAAGTAGAAGATTCCCATTGATATACCATCCCCGTTGATGAAGGGATGGTGTTCCATAAAGGATTGTCCTTAGTGAAATCAGCATAGAGTTTTCTGTAGGTAGCTGCATCTGTGGCAAAACGCATCACTTCCGCCACCTCTTGCTGTGTTGGCCAAATGTCTTTCAAATAAACTGGCTGACCATTTTGTCCATTACCAAGAGGCTCATTGGACATATCAATATTAACTCGTCCTGCTATTGCAAAGGCCACAACCAAAGGAGGACTCATTAAAAAGTTGGCTTTAATATTAGGATGGATCCGTGCTTCAAAGTTGCGGTTACCAGACAGTACAGCACAACCAACGAGATCATTTTTAACGATAGTATCCTCAAGATCACTATCTAAGGGACCGGCGTTACCGATACAGGTAGTGCAACCATAACCCACCAACTTAAATCCGAGTTGATCAAGAGAGTCTTGTAAACCAGCATTTTTTAAGTATTCGGTCACCACACGAGATCCTGGGGCGAGAGAGGTTTTAACCCAAGGATTGACTTTCAGACCAAGCCTAACAGCTTTTTTGGCTAATAAACCTGCAGCCAGCAACACGCCAGGATTCGAGGTGTTGGTGCAGGAGGTGATAGCTGCAATTAACACGTCTGCATCTTTAAGAGGGACATGCTTTGCAACACTGTGAAATACTTTTGATGGGCTATTGTCACTCTTACCATACCCACCTTCTTTGACGGGCGAACTCAACAGTTGATTAACTTTGTTTTTTAGTTCGTTCAAAACAATTCTGTCTTGGGGGCGCTTAGGTCCCGCAACCGAGGGTTGTATGGTTGATAAATCTAACTCTAACAGCTGACTATAGTCACATTGTCCAGCCTGTGGAATACCAAACATACCCTGGGCTTTCCAATAACTAACAAAAGCATCGATTTCCTCATCGGTTCTGCCTGTATTTCTAAAATAGGTAACCGTTTCGTCGTCTACGGGAAAGAAGCCCATGGTGGCGCCGTACTCTGGTGCCATGTTGGCGATCGTCGCACGATCGGGCAACGCTAAGGAGCTTGCACCTTGACCAAAGAATTCAACAAATTTACCCACCACTTTGGCTTTTCTTAATAACTCTGTAATGGTGAGGACTAAATCAGTGGCAGTAACTCCTTCTTTCAATTGACCAGTTAAGTTTACACCCACGACATCAGGCGTCAGAAAGTAAACCGGTTGACCTAACATACCCGCTTCCGCTTCGATTCCGCCAACCCCCCAACCCACAACACCGATACCATTAATCATGGTGGTATGAGAATCGGTACCAACTAGGGTGTCTGGATAATAAATATGGTCTTTGTGTAATACGCCACGAGCTAAGTACTCTAAATTTACCTGGTGAACAATACCAATGCCGGGAGGAACCACCTGGAAGGTATCAAAGGCTTGCATACCCCATTTCATAAATTTGTAGCGTTCAGCGTT